>NZ_JBDNFF010000126.1:0-15279 GCF_041689975.1 Gemmatimonas sp. | reverse complement strand
GTCGCCGTCTATACCGTCGATCTCGCCATCGACATGCATCGCTCCGTTCACGTGGCCGATTGGCGCGTGTCGCTCGAGGTCGCCCCCGAGCCCCGGCCGCCGCGAGGCTGAGCATCCGGCTCTTCGGGTCATTCCGGATCGAGCCGCCCCAACGTCATCGCTGCCGATGCCCGCCCGCGTTTTGTGCGCGGCGCGCCCGCATCTGCTTTTCGTTGCGCGCCGCTCGCCTCTGTCCCACTCATGAATCTGTTTCTGAAAGCCCCACGCGTCGGCGTCACGGGGCTCATCGTGGCCGTGACCGCGCTCGCGACACCCTTGGCATCACTCGCGGCACAAACCGACTACTACAACACCGATGCCGGACGGCCTGTCCGCATTGAAGATGCCTACGCCATCGAACGACGCGCCGTGGAACTGCAAATGGCGCCGTTTCGTCTCGAACGCGTACGCGGCGGCGCATACCGCTGGGGACTCGAGCCTGAACTCGCCGTGGGCCTGTTCCCACGCACGCAGGTCGAGATCGGATTTCCGCTGGCGCATGTCGAAGGCCTCGCCGGTCGACGTCAAACCGCCCTCGCCGGCATCGACGCCTCGGTACTCTACAACCTGAACACCGAAACACGGCTCCCCGCGCTCGCCATAGTGGCCGACGTGCTGCTCCCCGTTGGCGCCATGGCTCCCGGTAAAGCCTATCCGTCGTTCAAAGCGATCGCTACTAAAACCTTCTCGTCGGCGCGCGTTCACGTGAACGGACAGGTCACGATCGGCGATGCGCCCGCTGTCTCGACAGGCAGCAACAACACCGCGCCGACGGCCCAACTCTCGCGTTGGCTGGTCGGCGTGGCCGTTGATCGCACGCTGCCGCTTCGCTCGCTACTGCTGACGGCCGAGTTGGTCATCTCGCAGCCACTCGACAGCACTGAGCCCACGGCATGGGATGTCGCGGGTGGCGCGCGCTATCAACTCAGTCCGCGACTCGCGGTGGATGGTGGCGGTGGCTACCGCCTGACCGGTGCCGATGGCGGCTGGTTTCTCACCGCCGGTGCCGCCGTGTCGCTTGGACTACCTTGGTCTCCCCGTCGCTAACCACGAGCCGATCTATGATCTCTCTCCGATTCCCTCCAGCACTGGTCCGCGGTCTCGTCGGTGCCACGCTCGCCCTTGCGACACTGACCAACCCGCGCACTGCGCAGGCGCAGTGGGCAACCACCTACGAACAGTTCTATCTGCAGGCGTCGCACAACTGGAAGTTTCGCAATCAGTATGCGTCGGCCGACCGATTGTTCAACGCCTTCGACTACGGCCACGCGATTCTGTACGAAACACTCTGGACCAAGCCCAACGCCCCCGCAGCACGACTTGAAGAGAAGGCGTTCGACTATCTCACCAAGACGGTACTCGTGAAGCCACCGCGTGTACCGCTCGAAGAGGTGGCCATCGAGCCGAAGTATGCCCAGCTCGCGCCCGAAGCCAAGGTGATGTTCGACTGGGCGCACCTCCTGCACCGCCAGTTGTACGACGTGCTGGCTGATGAACGGTTGAGTGACGCGCAGCGCGACGTGGAAGCGCAGCGCCTGATTACGTACTACCAGAGCCGCCCGGACATCGCGTTCAGTTCGAAGCCGAAGACGATGGCGCTGATGCAGGAGCAGTCGTACTCGCTCGCGTTCCGCAAGCGCTTTCCGAAGTTCAATGGCCTCATCTGGGGCTATCACTGGCTGCAGGTCGGCCTGTACGAGCCATTGATTGTCGGGAAGTCGCCTGCAGCCAAGCAGGCAGGCGTGCACGCCACCGTAGCCCGCTTCTGGCAGATGGTGGACGGCGCACCAACAGCACTTCCCTACCAGATGCCGATGACGGCGGCCGTGGCGCCGGCCTTCGCCGCGCGCTTTCCCGAAGCCGCGATCATTTTCGACAATCTGCACTCCATGCACGATGTGATCTCCGACATTCTCACCAACAGCGCCGTTCCTCGCGACCGGAAGCGTGCCGAGATCATGCGCGCCGCTTGACGGTATCGCGACGACACGTCGTACGTGATGCCGGTGGCCGCGTGGCTCGTGATGTCGGGTCACATGGGCATCGAGAACATGGGCGGGCCGGCGGTGGGATTCCCAGCATCGCTGCCGACAGCGTCAATCTCCTTCGGTGCCGTCATGACGCACGACTGGGAAACGGGCGCCATCAAAGGCTGCACATATGGATCGGCGGTTGGTGGTGCGCATGACGTTAACGCGCACGCGGGGCACGACATGGCAGCGATGGCGATGCCAATGGAGACTTCGACGGCGACGCCGACGGTGAACGACAGCGCCGACGTCGCCGGGCTGGTGAAGCGCTTTCATACCGCGATCGAACAAGCGGACAGTGTCACCGCCATCAGCCTGCTCACCGAAGACGCCGAGATTCTGGAAAGCGGCTCGATGGAATCGGTGGCGGAATACCGGGCGCATCATCTACCGGCTGACATCGTCTTCGCCAAGGCGATCAAGAGTGCGCGGGCGCCGCTGCGCGTGTCCGTGCGAGGTGACATCGCCACTACGACGTCCTCCTCCGTCACGAAGGGCACCTTCCGCGATCGCGCCGTGGATACGGTAGGCGCGGAGTTGATCGTGGCCCGGCGTACGGCGCAAGGCTGGCAGATCTCGGCCATCCACTGGTCGACACGTCGGCGCAATTAACCAGGCGCCCTCCTTCCCGGGTGCCGCATTGGTTAGGTTTCTGAAGAAGGTTTTTTGACGCCCATCATCGAAGGTTTTGCCCATGCCGGACGTACTGCAGGAATTTTCCTTCGTTGACCGAGGTCGGACGTTCCAGTGTCGTGTGGCCGCGTCGCGCGTGACGGGACCGGATCCGTGGTGGTGGTTCGAGATCTCGACCGAACAGCACCAGCGTCACGCGCCGTTTCGCGCCGACCCCGATGACACGCTCGACGTGGTGCAGCAGCGCATGGTGGCGTACTACGACAATCTTCTCGAACGTCGCGCCGCCCCGGTCGTCAAAAAGTGGAGCCGCCCCGCACCGCAGGCGACCGCCGTGGCGGGCGGCGAAGAGAGTTCGGATGTGATCGAGATGGACGCCGAGACGGAAGAGGTCGTAGCCGAGATCGAAGAAGAGATCGCCGAGTTGCCGGGCGAAGACGAGGACGCACCAGCGGCCTGACGTGGCCGTGGTGTGCGTCACGGAGCGAACGACGCGATGTCCATCGTACCGATTGATGCGGGTGCCCTGCGCGCTCGGCTTCAGCGACAGCTCGAGGGAGCATACGTCATCGAGCGCGAGCTTGGCGGCGCGGGATCGTCACATATATTTTTGGCCACGGAAGTGGCGCTCGATCGCTCCGTTGTGCTGAAGGTGCTGCCGCCAGAACTCTCCGCCGACGTAAATGCCGAACGGTTCCGCCGCGAGATCCAGTTCGCGGCAAAGCTGCAGCATCCGCACCTGGTTCCGCTGCTCAGCGCCGCCGTTGCAACAGCTGATGGCGACCGCGATCAGGTTCGCTGGTATAGCATGCCCTACATCGAGGGGCACACGCTGCGGCAGCTGCTCGTGCGACGGGGCGTACCACCGTATCCGGAGGCGATCCGGCTGCTACGGGAAATGGCGCTCGCCCTCTCGTATGCACACGCACGCGGCGTGGTACATCGCGATATCAAGCCGGAAAATGTGTTGCTCAACGACGGCATCGCGATGATCTCCGATTTCGGCGTGGCCAAGGCGCTCGACGACGCCATCGACCCCGCGCTGCGTGCGGGACGACGCGTGACCACGGTGAGCATGGTGCTCGGTACGCCGGACTATATGTCGCCCGAGCAGATCGGATCGGCGCACGTGGTCGACCACCGTACCGATCTGTATGCGTTCGGCTGCGTGGCTTACGAGCTCCTCACCGGTGCGCCGCCGTTCGCTCGGCCGTCGTTGCGCGCCACGCTAGCCGCGCAGGTCGCAGCTTCGCCGGTGCCGATTCTGCAGCGTTGTCCGGAGCTGCCGCCGTCGATCGCGGAGGTGATCATGCAGTGTCTGGCGAAGAATCCCGTTGAGCGTCCGGCGTCCGCGTCGTGGATTGTCCGGGCGATCGAAGGCGCGAATAGCGCTGACGCAGGAGTGGCCGCGCCGGTGACGCCGCCCACCGCGGCCGCGACCACACCGGCGGCCATGGGGTTCAGCGCGCGCACGCTGATTGCTGGCCTCGCGGTGGCACTGGCGGCGGCCGCGGCCCTGTGGATGCTGCTGCGGTAGCGTGTTGCCAACGGCACTGTCTTGTGAAGGAATCGCCGAGAGGTAAATTGGCGAATCCCGTCCCGCTCGAGACACACGTGGCCCTGGAATTTAGGCCTCTCGACGTTCCGCGTTATGGGTAATTCTCACCGCCGGACTGGGGGTGCTGCTGCCGCGTCGGGCCACCGCCTTTGTGCGGCGCTTGGCTCATCCCACGCCGAGAGCCGGCATCACGGGCGCGAAAGTGCTGACCGCCGCCGATCTCACCAAGTCGCCACATCTCGTGGACCTGTTCGACAGCATCCGGGCCATACCGCAGATCGCGGATGGTATCGGCTGTCACTGCGGCTGCGCCGAACTGAGTAGCCACTACTCGCTACTGAGGTGCTACGAGGCGGACGCGATGGCCAAGTCCTGCCCGATCTGTCAGGGGGAAGGTCGGGTCACCGTGCGCCTCACCAAAGCCGGGAAGTCGCTGAACGAAATCCGCGTGGCGATCGATGCCCAGTTCGGCTGATCGCCTATCTCCTCATGAGTGCACCTATGCATAAACTCCGTGGTCGTGTTTCCTCGCGCTCACCTTGCTCGCCGCGTCGATGGGTTCCGCGCTCACGCCGGTGAGGGCCGATGCACAGATCAGAGCCAGCGAACTGCAGAGCATTGCGCAGACGGTGGACGGCACGACGCTGCGCGTGACCTACTCCCGACCGCGCTTGCGTAGTCGTTCGCAGGTATTCGGCACCAGGGCCGTGCACTGGGGCGAGGTATGGGCGCCCGGTGCCAATTGAGCCACGCTGCCGAGGTGAACAAGGACCTCACGGTCTCGGGTGTGAAGGTCCCGAAGGGCAAATACGGGGTCTGGATGGTGGTGGACACATCGAGCACGTGGACGATCTTACTCGATCCCAGGTGGAAGCAGTTTCACATGGCCCATCCGAAGCCGAACAACACGCAGATCCAGGTAACCGTGCGCGCCGATTCCAACGCCACGCGCGAGGAGCTGCTGAGCTGGTCGTTCCCTGGGGTCAGCGCGCGCGGCGGCACGATGGCCATGCACTGGGCCAACATGCGCGTGACCATGGATTTTGCGGTCGAGCCCTCCCTTTCGGAGCTGCTGCCGGAGTCGGAGGCGCGCCCCTATCTCGGCACCTACGACCTCACCAACCCGTGGACGAAGAAGCCCGAAGGGAAGCTGATCGTGAGCTATGCGCGCGGCGGCCTGAAGGCGCGGTTCGATCCGCAGGACACCTACATGAAGACCTTCGCTCTTATGCGTACCGGTCCGCAGGTCTTCACCGTGGGGCTGTACGAAAGCGCCGAGGTGCACGCCGGAGGCGAGATCTACGAAGTACTCAAGCCGGACATGATGTACACCTTCACCATGTCGGGTGGCGCGGTCACGCTCGAGTGCCGCAATGAGAATGACCTGTTGTGCCTCACCGCAAAGAAGCAGCCGTAGCTCTGGACGCCCCGTCCCCCGGGCGCGAGATTCAGGGGTTGAGCGGTCACCCGATCGTTCGCCCCCGCCCCTGTCCCGCCTGGTCCTATGCCGATTACGCTCAAGGTCAACGGCACGCCGCGCACGATCGACGTGCCAGCCGAAATGCCCCTGCTGTGGGCACTCCGTGACGAACTCGATCTCAAAGGCACGAAGTTCGGGTGTGGTATCGCCCGCTGTGGCGCCTGCACCGTTCATGTGAATGGGGTCGCCACGCGTTCGTGCAACACGCCCGTGTCTCGCGTGGCGAACGCCGACATCACGACCATCGAAGGGCTCTCGCCCGATGGGCTGCACGCCGTGCAGCAGGCGTGGGAAGAACTCGACGTGCCGCAGTGCGGCTACTGTCAGGCCGGGCAAATGATGGCGACGGCGTCGCTGTTGGCAAAGACACCGAAGCCGACCGATGGCGACATCGATACCGCGCTGAATACGAATCTCTGCCGCTGCGCGACGTATCTGCGCATCCGGAAGGCGGTGCACCGCGCCGCCGAGATCAAATCGGGCGCGACGCCGGCCGTAGGTGGATCGACTCCGTCGAAGAACGGCTCCCCTGACAACCGCTGAGACCACGACGATGACGACCCAATCTGACAAGCCGGGCGTGAGCCGCCGCGACTTCCTGCGCGCCACGGCGCTCGCCGGTGGTGGCATGCTGTTGGTGAGCTACGCTGAACCGCTCGAAGCGCTCGAACGTCTTGGCGTGCAAAACGGACTGCCGTCGGTGGCCGATCCGATGCTCAGCGCCTTCGTGCGCATCACCCCCGACGGCATCGTCACCATCACCGCGAAGAATCCCGAGATCGGCCAGGGCATCAAGACGATGCTCCCCATGCTGATCGCCGAGGAGCTCGATGTCGACTGGGCGAACGTGCGGGTGGAACAGGGCGACTTCGACCCTACCAAGTATCAGGCGCAGGTCGCCGGTGGCAGCACCGCGACCCCCACGAACTGGCTGCCGCAGCGCCGTGTCGGAGCCGCCGCGCGCGCCATGCTGGTGTCGGCCGCCGCAACGCAGTGGAACGTGCCGGCGGCCGAGCTGGAAACGGAGAAGGGGGTCGTGCACCACCGGGCGTCCAAACGGTCGGCCACCTACGGCTCGTTGGCCAGCGCCGCCGTGGCAATGACACCGCCCGATCTCGCCACCGTGCCGCTCAAGGACCCTACAAAGTTTACGATCATCGGCACACGCAAGAAAACCGTCGGACTCCGTGACATCCTGATGGGCAAGCCGATGTTCGGTATCGACGTGACGGTGCCGAACATGCATTACGCCACGTTCGTGAAAAGCCCCGTGTTCGCCGCCAAGGTGGCGAGCGCCAACGTCGATGCGATCAAGGCGATGCCGGGCGTCACGCACGCGTTCGTGGTCGACGGCACGACGAATCTGCAGGGCCTCATGCCTGGCGTGGCGATCATCGGCCGGAACTGGTGGATGGTGCAGCAGGCGCGCAAAAAGCTCGTGGTCGAATGGGCCGCACACCCCACGGCGCAGCAATCGAGCGCCTCGTTCGCGGCGAAGGCTACCGAGTTCTTCACGAGCGCTCCGCACCGCACGATTCGTAACGACGGCGATTTCGACGCCGCCATCAAAGTTGCCACCAAGGTTGTGAAGGGCGAGTACAGCTACCCGTTCATCGCCCACGCACCGCTCGAGCCTCAGAACTGCACGGCGCACGTAACCGCCGACAAGTGTGAGCTGTGGTCTACCACACAGACGCCGCAGGGCGGACGCGCGCTCGTGGCCACGACGCTCGGCCTCAAGGAAGATCAAGTCACGATTCACATGGTGCGCGCCGGCGGTGGCTTCGGTCGTCGTTTGTACAACGACCCACTGGTGGAAGCGGCGTGGATCGCGCGCGAAGCGAAGGTGCCGGTCAAGCTCCTCTGGACGCGCGAAGACGACATGCAGCACGACATGTTCCGTCCGGGCGGATACCACGCGTTCACCGGTGGACTCGATGCCGGCGGCAAGCTGATCGCGTTCCGCAATCACTTCGCCACCTTCGGCGAGGGGGAGCGCTTCGCACCGAGTGCCGATATCGGACCCACCGAGTATCCGGCGCGCTTCGTACCGAATCTCAAGATGGACGTGTCGGTGATGCCGCTTGGCGTGCCCACCGGTGCGCTGCGTGCACCGCGCTCGAATGCGCTCTCGTTCGCGTTCCAGGGCTTCATCGACGAGTGCGCGGTGGCGGCGGGGAAGGATCCGTTGCAGTTCCGCATCGATACGCTCAAAGCGGAGATTGCACCGACCACGCCGCTGACGCCGCAGCAGCAGGCCGGACAGATGGACGCGCAGCGCGTGATCGGCATTCTCGAGAAGGCACGCGAGGTGTCCGGTTGGGGTAAGACCGCGCTGCCGAAGGGTACCGGCATGGGCTGCGCGTTCTACTACAGCCATCGCGGCTACTTTGCCGAAGTCGTGCAGGTCACCGTGAGCAAAGCGGGCGACGTGAAGGTGGACAAGGTGTGGGCGGTGGGAGACGTCGGCAGCGACATCATCAACCCGAACCACGCCGAGCAGCAGGTACAGGGCGCGGCGATGGACGGAATCAGCCAGGCCTTCGGCCAGGAGATCACCTTCACCGCCGGCAAAGCCGATCAGGCGAACTTCAACAACTATCCGCTGCTGCGCATCCGACAGGCGCCGCCGATCGACGTGCATTTCGTGAAGACGAATTTCGCGCCCACCGGCATCGGCGAGCCAGCCTTGCCGCCGGTCGTGCCGGCGATGATCAACGCGATCTACGCCGCCACCGGCAAGCGCGTTCGACAGATTCCGCTGTCGAATGTCGATCTCAAATGGTCCTGATGGTTTCCTGATTCCAACGGATTCGATGACGGTACATGTGATCACCACGTCCCCGTTCGCCGACCAGCGACCGGGGACGTCCGGTTTACGGAAGCGCACGACGGTCTTCCAGCAGCAGCACTATCTCGAGAATTTCGTGCAGGCGCTTTTAGACGTGGCCGCACTGCCACCAGACAGCACGCTGGTCGTCGGCGGCGATGGACGGTACCACAACCGCGAAGCGACGGAAACGATCATCCGCATGGCGGCCGGCAACGGCATCACGCATGTGATCGTGGGGCGCGCGGGATTACTCTCCACGCCGGCAGCCTCGCACCTCATTCGCTCGGGCGCGCACGGCGGCATCATTCTGTCGGCCAGTCACAATCCCGGCGGCGCTGACGGTGATTTCGGTATCAAGTACAACACCGGAAACGGCGGACCGGCCCCGGAATCGTTCACGAACGCCGTGGCCGAACGCGCGCGTGTCATGCAGCAGTACAAGATCGCCGATCTCCCGCATTTCACTCTCGACGAACTCGGTACGCATCAGATCGGCCCCTTGCGACTCGACGTGGTCGATCCCGTGGTGGCGTACGCGGCGCTGATGGAATCGCTGTTCGACTTCGATGCGATCAGTGGCTTGTTCGCAAGCGGCTTCCGCATGCGCTTCGATGCGATGCACGCGATCACGGGCCCGTATGCCGTCGAAATTCTCGAGCGTCGGCTCGGGGCGCTGTCGGGCACGGTCATCAATCGCGTGCCACTCCCCGATTTTGGTGGCGGACATCCCGATCCGAATCTCACGTACGCTCATGAGCTGGTCGAAGAACTGTTCGGTCCCGACGCACCCGACTTTGGTGCGGCGTCCGACGGCGACGGCGATCGCAACATGATTCTGGGACAGCACTTCTTCGTGACGCCCTCGGACTCGCTCGCCGTGCTGGCGGCGAACGCCATGCTGGTGCCCGGGTACGCGCGCGGACTCAGCGGCGTGGCGCGCTCGATGCCGACCAGCGCCGCCGTCGATGCCGTGGCGGCGTCGCTGGGCATTCCCTGCTTCGAGACGCCCACCGGCTGGAAGTTCTTCGGTACGCTGCTCGACGCCGGCCGCATCACGCTCTGCGGCGAGGAAAGCTTCGGCACCGGCTCCGATCACGTGCGCGAGAAGGACGGACTCTGGGCCGTGCTCTTCTGGCTCAACATCGTGGCCGAACGTGGCGAGACGGTGGAAGCGATCGTGCGCGAACACTGGGCACGCTTCGGGCGCAATTACTACACGCGCTACGACTACGAAGGCGTGCGCACCGAGGCAGCCAATGGCGTGATGTCGCATCTGCGCACGCAGTTCAGCGCGTTGCCGGGCACGATGATCGCCTCACGTCGCGTGCGCAGCGCCGATGACTTCACGTACACCGATCCCGTGGACGGCAGCGTGAGTGCCCATCACGGCATTCGCCTGCTTTTCGACGATGGTGCCCGCATCGTGTTCCGCCTGTCCGGTACGGGCACTGAAGGCGCGACGATTCGCGTGTACATCGAGTCGCGCGAGACGGATGCGTCGCGACTTGGCATGGACACCGCAAACGCGCTGACGGAACTCGTGACCGCCGCACTCGTCATCAGCGAGCTGCCAACGCGAACCGGACGGATGGCACCGACGGTAATTACTTGACGACTACTGTGGCAGGGCGCGTCCCACGACGACAGTCACGTTGTCACTGCCACCGCGTTGAAGCACGAGGTCGACCAGCTCACGACAGAGCTGCTCCGCTGACGTCATGCGTCTGCAGGCGGAACCGATCTCTTCGTCGGTGACATGCTTGGTGAGACCGTCCGAGCACACCAGCGTCACCGTGCCGCGCTTGCCGACATCGACCCGGGAAATGACCGGCAGCGCTTCCTCGGCGCCGATAGCACTGGAGAGCACGTGATTGAGCGGCGAGTTGTAGGCCCGCTCCGGTGATAGCGCGCCGCGATCGATCATTTCCTGCGCAATGGTCTGATCACGAGTAACCTGCCGCAGCACGCCGTCATGATACGAGTAGCAGCGGCTGTCGCCGACCTGCACGACGTACAGCCACGGCCACACGACAATCGCGACCGATAGCGTGCTGGCCATGCGGCGACCTTCGAACTGTGCTTCGGCCTGCGCGCGCACTCGATTGTGCGCCTCGATGGCGGCTTCACGCAGCGCCTCCGTGAACTCGTGCTCGCTGGCCGAGCCAACGGTGTGGTAGCAGCGCATCGCCGACGCAAAGTACTCCGTGACCGCGATCGTCGCGAGGCGACTGGCTTCACTGCCGTCCACGCTTCCGCCCACGCCATCGGCCACCAACATGATCGTCGCGAGGCGCTCGCCGCGAAGCGTGATCTGGTCAATCGAGGGAAGACTGGTCGAATGCACGACCACCTGCGGGTGCACCGTGGAGAGCAGGAAGTGATCCTGATTACTGGTGCGCACGAGCCCCTGATGCGTGATCCCGAAGAGATCGAGTTCATCGTCCTTCGGACGAGGGAGCCCGGCAATCTCTGATAGCGGTGACGTCATACACTGACTATCGCACCGCGGGGCGGTGGGCGGCAACCGCCGGACTCGACCATGTTGGCGAATGTGGCCAAAGCGACAGCAAAAGCAACAGAAAAAACATCAGCCAGAACACGGATGGCTGTTGCGGGTAAGGTGCTCCGGGGGCGCTCGTGCCGTCGGGGGGGGGTGCGTGACGATTCCGATACCACGTCGCCCCGCAATTTCGTCAGATTGCAGGACATGACTGCTCTGCTCACCCTCCGCGCCGGCCCCACGGCCCTGGCCCACCTTCGTGAGCATGGCGGTCTCCGGGGCGACCAGATCGACATCATGCCCGGAGCGTCGGGAGGCGCCAAATGGATCGGCATCGGCGGACTCGATCGCTATCTGTTCGGCCACCTGTTGCAGCAACCGCGTGCGCATCCGCTGCACCTCATCGGCTCATCGATCGGCAGCTGGCGCATGGCCTGTCTCGCGCAACGCGACCCCGTGGCCGCCCTCGCCCGCGGACACGAGGCGTACATCTACCACCAGCGCTACACGCCGAAGCCCGCGGCGCGTGAAGTGAGCGACGTGCTGGCGCGCGCCCTCGACTGTCTACTTGGGGAAGAGGGCGTTCACGAGATCCTGTCGCATCCGCTGTTTCGCGTGCACGTGATCACCGCCGAATCGCGCGGCCTGGCGGCGAGTGACCGCAGGCCCGTGCTGGCGACGGCGATGGTGCTCGCCGCCGCCGCGAACATAGTGACACGACGATCGCTCGCGTGGCAGATGCGACGCACGATTTTTCACTCGGCCGGCGATCGCTCACCGTTCTTGCACCTGCGCGATTTGCCGACGGTGCACCGCACGCTCACGCCTGACAATTTGCGCGCGGCGCTGCTGGCGTCGGGGTCGATCCCGCTGCTCATGGAAAGCGTGCGTATTCCCGGAGCGCCGGGCGTGCACTGGGACGGCGGCGTGACCGACTATCATCTGGATCTCGATTACGGCACGGGGGCAGGGCTGGTAGTGTATGCGCACTTCTACGATCACGTGGTGCCGGGCTGGTTCGACAAGTCGCTGCCATGGCGTCGCGCCGGCGCTGCGAATTTTGCACGCACGCTCCTGATCGCGCCGTCACCAGCGTTTCTCGCCTCGCTGCCCGGCGGCCGCATTCCCGACCGACGCGACTTCTTCGATTTTACGCAAGCGGAGCGCATGCGGCGCTGGCAAACGATCCTCGACGCCAGCGCCGCGCTTGGCGATGAACTGCACGAGTTGATCGAAACCGGACGGCTGGTCGAGGCGGTCGTGCCATGGACGTGAGGCGGGCCTTCGCCTTTACTCGGGCCGCGACGCTCCGTGACCTGGCTACGCCGACGCTCGTCGTCCATGGAGCGGCGGAGATCCTGCCGCGCGCGAGAGTTCGTCGCGTGCTTCGCTGCGGTGCACGCCTTCCTCGCGGAGGGATCACCAGACTCCTGACGCGACTCGATGAAGACCGCAGAAACGCTGCTCGCTTGCTGTGTAGTCGGTTTGGCCTGCTTCATTGGCGGGCAGAGTGTCGGCGTGCGCACCTCGTCGACACGGAGCGAGGCCGCCGGCGCCATCGACGAGCGCGGCCCCCGGATGCCACGCGGTATCCGGACCAGGGTGGACAGCGGAACGATCGTGCCACGCTCCCTGCTTCACGGCGAGGAAGTGCTGGTGGCCTCCTCGTTGCTCGTTCGCCCCGATCGTCCGTCGATCTCGGTCGACGAGATGCGCCGTCGCCTCGCACCCGGCATCGGCGGCACGTACATGAACGCGCTGCTGCGGTCACGCGACTCAGCACTGACCCGCTGGCCCGATCGCACCACGCGGCCGCTGCGCGTCTTCATGCGCGATGGCGAAGCGATCGAGGGGTGGAAGTCCGACTATCTGCCGGTGGTGCGCGATGCGTTCGATACCTGGGTGCAAGCGGGTATTCCCGTGCGCTTCACGTTCGTGATCGATTCAGCGAGTGCCGATGTGCATGTGCACTTTACGAGCGCATTCGCCAACGGCATCAGCGGCAAGACGATCTGGAGCCGCGACGCGGCGTACTGGCTCGTGTCGAGCGACATTCAGCTAGCCGTGTCACATCCGGGCGGCGGGTTCGTCACGCCGCCACAGATGCGCGCCATCGCGTTGCACGAGGTCGGACACTTGCTCGGTCTCGATCACGCGGAGTCGTCCGACGATATCATGTCGGCACGCGTGCGCGTGCGTGAACTCAGCGAAACCGACCGCGCGACCATACGATTGCTGTATACCGTTCCCGCCGGCAGCCTGAAATAGCATTTCACCGCGGCCCTGCCCTGCGGCTCTGCCCTGCCCTACGGCCCTGCCTACCAGCGGAGTGTGACGGTCCGGGTTCCGCTGGCCCGTGAGAGCACGGTAAGCCGTGCTTCCCGTGCACCGGCACCGGCACCGGCACCGGCGATCGCGCGACGCATCGCCTGCACATCCCGCACGGCAGTCCCGTTGAAGGTGCGAACAATTTCACCACCGCGAAGGCCAGCCTCAGCGAACGGTGACCCCTGCGACACATGCAGCACGAGAATGCCAGGCTCGAGCCCCAGCACCTGTGCGAAGTCGTCATCGACCGTGGAGAACTGCGCGCCAAGAAGTACCGCGACCCCATTCGTGGACACGGTGCCCATGATCGGGGCCGGCGAAGCGGTGCCTGGCGCCGCCGACGAAATCATGAGCCGACCAATCAGCGCCCGCGGCGCCTCGGGAGACAGCGCCGACGTCGTTTCATCGGGCCGCATCAGCACGATCTGCCGCTCCACGCTTCGCGTCACCACGGCAACCGGAATCTCGCGCGCCTTGGCTCCGCGCTTCACGCGCATGCGCACCGTCTCTCCGGGCACCAGCATGCGCTGATAGTTCACGGCGCGCTGCTTGAGATCGCGACCGTTGTACGCCAGCACCGTATCGCCAGCGAGCACACCGGCACGAGACGCCGGCGAACCCGTGTCAACCGTTTCGACCACGGGATAATCGCAGTGACTCACCAACACGCCCTCCGGCGTGACCGTACGAACCTGTGCGCCGAGCAAGCCGACACCCATGTAGCCCGTCTCACTCACGTCCCGTCCTGACTGCGCTTCGGCCGCCGCGATGAACGCCGTGATCTGCGGTTGCAGCGTCCGGATGTTCGCCTGGATCTGTGGAGCGCTGAATCGGAGCGTGCCCACGCTGTCACCGCGCAGCACGGTGATCACTTCACCGTCGGGACCATCGCGGCGCTGCACGCGCACGATGATTGTGTGCATCAGTGAATCGACACCGCGCTGCACCTCCGTCATCCGCTGCACAGCGACGCCCTGCAACTGCTGGTGCTGCTCCAGCGTAAATGCCGCGCTTTCGAGCTCGCGTTTGAACCGCAGCAACGCCATGCCTTCGGGGGCATTCACGAGCGCCGACGGCGTCGCCGCCAGCTCGGCGCAGGCGTTCGCGGTCGCGGCGGAGCTGGCACTCATCGTCACGCGCACGCGAGTGGGCGCGGGCGCGGGCGGGCGCACGGTGGTCTGCGCCTCGAGTATGCCGGCACCGAGTGTGCCGATCGTGGACAGCAGTCCGATCGCGAAAAGAGACGGGACGCGCATAGTCAGTATCGCTCGATGGTCTTGCCTACGGGCAGCGAAGTACCGAGCTGCTGCAACGTGGCCTCGCGCGCGGAGAACGCGGCGAGATAGTACTGATTGAGCACCGGATCCTGCGGGGAATCGCTGAGGGCCGCGCGCGACGCTGCCATCATCTGATCGAGCGCGGCGAGACGGGCGCGGTACACGTCGGAGTCATGCGGCGTGCTGTCATTGGCGGCCAGCCACAGCGATGCGCGTTCGTAGTCGCGCTGCGCGCGACTCAACATGCGGGTGGCTTGAGTCACCGACGCGAACTCGCCAGCCGCGCCGTAGGTGGCGGGACGCAGCGATACATCGCCGATCCCCGAAGTTTCGGCCATTACGTCGGCCACGCCGGCCGAGCGATCAGCGGACAACAGCGGCGCGACGGAGCTGGTGCGACCGAGCACGGCCCCACCGGCCATCAGCGCGACGGCGGCCGCCGCGCGCAGCGACGAGCGCGACCACCACGGGGTCGACAACCGCGGCGACGGTCCAGCCGCGAGCGCGATCGGCTTCGTGATCGGTGCCGTGACGGAAGGCTTGACCGGCTCGGCGTTGACCGGCTCGGCGTTGACCGGCTCGGCGTTGACCGGCTCGGCGT
>NZ_JBDNFF010000125.1:0-2820 GCF_041689975.1 Gemmatimonas sp. | reverse complement strand
GACGGTTCGTAGATCGCCTGGTAGATGGACTCCGGCGCCAGGTGCAGGTCCTCGCGATCGGGTTGCTCGACGCGAAGACTGTTGGAGATCTGCTCCGGACTCCACCGCTTGTCGAGCCGGTCCTGCACCAACCCGCACAACTCGGCGTTGATCGCCAAGCGCCGCAGCTTGGGTCGCGGGCGACGCGTCAGCATCCTCTGTTGAGCGGCGTGCGGCCGGTACTCACCCGAGACTTCGGCGTTGCGCAGAACCTCACGGCACACCGTCGACACGCTGCGTCCCAACTCGCCAGCAATCGACCGCATCGAACGACCAGCTCGGATCCCATCAGCGATCACGATTCGTTCCTGGTCGGACAAGTAACGCCCGGACCCCGTCGCCGCCGATCCTGTTGGCACGATCGGGTCGTAGCGGTACTCGCCACGCTTCGCGTCGTTCACGATCCGACCGAGCCGCCACCGCTGCCCTGTCTTGCGGTTCACGCCGACCTGCCTGCACGCTGCGCTGTTCTGCATTCCTTGGCTCATCAACCGAACGTACAAGTCCCGTTTCGCCGTCAACGGCATAGGTCCACGCTTCCAGTTCTTCTTCGGCATCGAACACACCCGATCATGCTGGGGTGTAGCCACGACCCCCCGAATCCGCCCGGGGCTGATCTGGCCCCACCTGGCGGGGACGTTATCGGGCCCGTCGAGGGTTGAGCAGAGTCAGCCTCCGGGCTCCCAGCGATAGACCCGCGCCGCCGTGTTGCCCATCAGCAACTGCCTTTCGTTCTCGCTGAGCCGGTCAGTGAGGGCAAAGGCCTCTACGCCCTGTCGGTAGGTAAGAAGCTCAACGGCCCGGGTCCAATCCGTACCCCACATGCAGCGCTCAATCCCAAAGTCATCGAAGAGCCGGGCTAGCGGATCCCATAAGTCCGGGTACGGGAATGGCGTCTGGGAAAGGGTGCAGGCCCCGGTCAACTTGATCACGACGTTCGGAAACTTGGCGAGTTCGGTCACGGCGGGCAAATCGGCCCAAGGATCTTGCGGGACCGGGGGCGTAAACGGCTGAATAATCCCGAGATGATCGACTACAAGTTGGGTATCGGCGTGGCGCCGCGCCAACTCGGCGGCGACCCCTATCCTGCCCCAACACAGCAAATTCACTGGCAGACCGACCCGCCCTGCTGTAGAAAGCACCGCATCGATGCCCGGCTGGTCGGGTTGGGCCCATACATCTCCCACCATCATGATCCGCACTCCCACTGCGCCACTGGTCGAGGCCCAGTCCGCCACCACATGACGCACGTCTGGGGCGGTCGTGTCGATTGGCTTCACCAAACCGAATCGGGTCGGGTGGTCGGCGTGGACCTCGATCGCATAGCTCGCATCGAAACCGTAGAGAGTCCACGGCGACACCAGGATCGCGCCGTCTACGCCCACATCGTTCATGGCAGCAACCATGTCGTCTCCGGTCACCTCGGGCGGACCGTGGAGCATGGACGCCCAGGGCCGGGTAGGAGAATCGCGCTCGTAGCAGTGGACCTGTGAATCAATCACGACCATTTGTCGCCCATTTCGCGAAGTGGTGCCGTTCGAGTTTGCCCGTCGCCCACGCCCGGTTGAAAGAGGCGTCCTTGGCCATCGTGCCGGTCATTGCCTCTTCTAGGTGGCTGGTGTCTTTCGTGTCCGAGCCGAAATTCTACTTTGAACGCATCATAAGGCCGGCCACTTTTTCTCGTCCGGCTGTGGATATCCCCTCTACGGCGATCCTGGAGGGTGGTGTCTTTCGGCCTTCGCCGCGACCAAACAATCACGCCCTTTGACACCAGCCCACCTAGGCCCACGACGCGCGACCAGGCGAATCCGTCGTGCTCGGCCGCATGTATGGGGTCGCCAGCCTCGGTGGTTGCGCCCTGCGCTGAGTCGGAGCCGATCAGAGACGCGCGCCGGACGGTTTTGAGGTCCAACTCCTGTCGATAAGGCTTGGTCGATCCCACGCCGACCACAAGCGCTCCCTCGGTCAGCCAATAACCGTCGAAGGCAGGTTCGTATGCGGCAGTGGCCGTGACGACAACATCAGCATCGGTGATGGCTGTGTGAGCGTCGGTCACGCGTGCCGGTATCCCGTTCGACGTTGCCCAGTGTGCGAGAGCGTCGGCTTTGTGTTGGGATCTGCCCACGATTCGGAGATCTCGTAGATCCATCTCCTGCATGAGCACCTGGGCCAGCCACGATGCTTGTTCGCCTGTGCCGAACAGTGCAGCGGTGTGGCTATCAGGCGGTGCAAGGAGTCGGACGCCGATCCCGGTAGTTGCGGCGGTACGAGCCGCCGTGATCACGCTTCCGGAGAACGATGCGAGCAGCTGACCGTCGTCGGCGAAGAGAACGATGATGAATCCGCGTCCGCGTGGAGAGTTCACGTAGAGCTTTCCCCCGCCGACGCTTCGCCGTGGGTAGTAGGCCGACATGGCGCTGACATCGAGGTCGTCGAGTTGCGCCCGCACCCGTAAGGTCGAAACGGCAGTCCCTGATCCGAGGTCGGCAAAGGCGAGGAGTAGCTCGTCGGTCATTGCGGGCAGATCGATCGAGCCGCCGATCTCGCTGTCGCTGAGACTGAGCGCTGCAGGCGCATGGTCGTCGGTCATCGGGCTCGTCGCTCCTGTGCTTCGAGGAACGATTCGATCGCGAGTCGGTGCTCTTCGGTTCCATGAAGGATCGCTTGGGTGTCGGCCGCCGCGTCGAGCACGTCGTCGAAGCTCGTGTCTGCTGCTCGCCTCAGCAGCGTCTTCGTGTATCGCATGGCAACAGGCGGCTTCGACGCGATGGTGGTGGCGAG
>NZ_JBDNFF010000124.1:0-3505 GCF_041689975.1 Gemmatimonas sp. | reverse complement strand
TTGGCGCGGACCCTACGGCGCGTCACTGGGCCGGAGGCCGGAGAGACGTCGGCTGGTCGACGAGACGGCAGTTGGTTTCGGTCTCAGCAGGTTTTCGCTGCGTAGGGAGCAACCGGTAGGGTCATGGCTCCTGCGCGCGTAGCTCAATTGGATAGAGCCTCTGATTACGGATCAGAAGGTTGGGGGTTCTAGTCCCTCCGAGCGCGCTACACAGAAGTCCTGGTCAGAGCCCCCCAAGGGGGTCCCTTCCACTCTGCCGCTTCGCCTGTCGCCAACGCTGACAGCCAATCTGACAGCTATCGGCTTGCCAGTTGATCCCGTCGGCTCTAGGCCCCTGCGCCATCATTCAGGAGCGCTCTGTCCATCGCATCTGCTCCGGGCCTCAGCATCTCGGGGCGGAGATTCAGATAGATGTCCTTGGTGATCGCCAGCGACGAGTGTCCGAGGATCTCTGAGATCTGTTCGAGGGGCACTCTTTGCTCGTACAGAACCATCGCGGTCGAATGGCGCAAGGCGTGGAACCGTCGCTTGGGGATTCCGGCCTCAAGGCACATCACCTGAAACTGCTTGTAGGCGTTGTCGCCATCGAGCGGGGTTCCGGTTGGCGTCGTGAAAACAAAGCCCTGCTCATTCCAGAGCGCCCCCGCGACCAGCCGCTCCGCTGTCTGGTCGTTCCTGCGGCGTTCGAGCGCCTGTGCGCACAGGCTCGGAAGGGGCACCCGTCGACGGCTACCGGGGGTCTTAGGTGAGTCCACGAAGTAGCCGCCTCCCTTCCGGCGCTTCAGCGTCCCCTCCACGCTGAGAAGTCGTCCATCGAAGTCGATGTTCTCCCACTTCAATCCGAGGGCCTCACCTCGACGCAGCCCCATTCCCAGCGCCACGACAACGAGTGCCTCAAGGCGGTAGCCCTCGATCGCCTTCAACAGCGACTTGGCTTCGTCAGTCGTCAATGCATCATCAGTGCGCGAAGCGCGTTTCGGTGGTGCCGGGACGAGCTTCACCATGTTGCGGCTCACGCGCTCGGTCTGCTCGGCGTAGCCCAGCGCACGGGATAGGACCGCCCGCGCAGATCTCACAGTGCTGGCGCTGAGCCCCCTTGTGATCATGTCCGCCTGCATCCTCTCGATGTGACTGGGACCGAGATTGGCCAGCTTGACGCCGCCCAGCGCTGGCACGACGTAGTGGTTCAGGGTCCACTCGTACTGCTCGGCAGTGGACGGCTTGATCCCTGACTTGCCGAGCACGTTCGCGACGTACCAGGCCAGGTATGACTCGACGGTCTGACGTTCGCTCGGCACGGGGCGCCCTTCGGCAATCCCTCGCTCGACGGCCTTCTTCTTTCGCAGGACCTCTCGTTCGGTGGACCCGTAGATCCACTTGCGGCGCGTTCGGCCGCTTTGGTCAACGTACGGGATCTGAGCGACCCAGCGGCCATCTGACTCTCGCTTGTAAATCGACCCTTCCCCGTGCGCACGCCTCGCCTTCGTCACGTCGATTCCCTCTCGCTCTTCGTCGCGTTCTTCGCTCGCTCTGCGGCCCGCCGTTTGCGCGCCGAGTCCCGCTTTGCCGCATCGATACGACAGGCCTTCTCCGGGCATCGCGTCGGACCGTCTCCTCGACTCCGCCGCTTCGGGACGTACACCAGGCCGCATTCACTGCAGATCGCCAAGCCTTCGCTACGAGCGACGGCCAACGCAACCTGAATGCCGAGGGCACCGAACAAGGTCCCGCCAGCCATGTCGAAGTGCGGTCTGTCCTCCCACACGTACCTGAGTCGGACATCCCCGATCGTGAGCCACTGTTCGACCACGAAGGCGAGCAGTCGTCGCTGCTCAGACAGGTTCCGATCCGACACCTCAAGCTTGATCCGTTCCGCCTCCGCAGGCTTGACGGTGTGGGGCCGGGTCGACCCATCGGCGAGTTCGAAGATCAGGGGGTCCTCGCGCTGATTCTCAAGGACCGACGGGATCAGGGACGGAGCGAGCCCCGTCAGCGGCTTCCACATCTCCGGCGGAACGCCTTCGCGCTGATTCCGCCTACGCCGATCTACTTCTCGGGCCGGTACTGCCCCCTTCTGAGACTGATGGAGTCGAGCGGCAATGTTCAGAATGGCTTGGGCCATCTTCGAATAGGACCTCCAAGCCTCCAGAGGCTCACGGCGGGTTCCCGTCGAGGATCGGCCGGGAAGGCAGAACGAGGCCTCGGTGGCCCACGGCGAGTAGCGCTGGGGAAGGTGACTCGACGGCAGTCCGTGTGCTGAGCAGATCTCCAGGACCCCGAACCGCTGTGCGTACCGCGCGATGAGTTGGCCGTCGGTGTCCTCGCAGAGGCGAACGAAGCGTTCGAGCAGGCCTTCCAATGAACCGTCGTAGCGCTGCGTCCCCCCCGCCCACTCGATGAATTCACCGTTGCGAACAACGGCGAGCGGCCTCATCCACCCCTTGAAGTCAGTCGGCCGCTCCAGTCGGAGCCCCTGGCCAGCTTTCATGCCCGCCAACTCGATCTCAATGTCATCGAGCATCGCTGTTCCTCCCCCGGTAGATGCGTAGAACCCAAGTAGAGCCTTGTTCCCTTCACGAGGCGTGCACCTTTGGGGCATGAACACACACCGAGAGCACGAAAACGGCGCCGGCCCGCCTGAGCGCTACCTCTACACGGCGGCAGAAGCAGCGGATCTTCTGGCGGTCGGTCGGACAAGCGTCTACGAGTTCATGGCCGACGGACGGCTGCCGTCCGTGAGGATCGGCCGTCGACGTCGGATCAAGGCAGCCGACCTCCGGGCCTTTGTCGAAGACCTGGCGCACGATGAGGGCTGACGGCCGCGAGGCAGGCGGCGAGGGCGCGTCGGCCCTCGTCCGCTTTCCCAAGAAATCCAGATCGCCCCTGGCGGGTCTCAGCCACGACATGGCGAGTCAACTGACTTGAATCTCGGCTTTGGTGACTCCAACCTGAGCGATGTGACCGAGTCCCGACGATCTGGGTGTCCAGAACCGCTACCACACCCTCATATGCGCAACGTGGAGGGTGCGTCGACTCGTTGGGTGGGGCCGTGTGTCGCCGCGCCACAGGTGTCTGCCATCGACTCGGCCTTGTCCTGTGCTTGTCAAGCACAGGGAGTTACCAACACACCCTGTAGAGCAGGGGTGATCCTGTGATGATCATGGAAGCCCCCCCTACGCGTCTCTCTCCTCGCCTCGCCATCGGCTCACTCAGCATTCGATCGGGTGAAGAAGCAATGAGGCGCGCTGAGGAACCGTCCCTCTTCCCCAGCCCTAATGGTCCATGGCAGACCGAGGTACATGCCACTACCTGGCTCACCGCAGGGGAGGTGTATCTGCGCTACCGGTCGACCAAGGACCCCGCCAACCGACCTGGTTGCTGGCCTCGGAAGGCTCGCGACGTGCAAGCAGAGGGTGACACGGCCGCGATCCTAAAGATGACCCGGTACGCGGCTGCAAACGGACTGGTCAACCTGGTCACCCTCACCCACAACGAGGCCCATGTG
>NZ_JBDNFF010000123.1:0-2181 GCF_041689975.1 Gemmatimonas sp. | reverse complement strand
GGATACTGAGCAAGCAGCAAGTGCCGCACCGCCAGAGGGCACGGCGGAGGATCTCGAGAGCATTCTCTCCGAATGTGTCGGGTCCGGGTTGCCTCGCCTCTGGCTCTCCTGGCACTATCGGAGCCAAGACGAATCGCTTATCGCCTTCAGCAACAGCTTCTACTATGAGGGGCGACTCTCTTCGTTTCCCGCAGCCTCAGCCGGCGCGCGTGGGAGAGGTGTGTCCTGGCACCGTGTGCAACAGGGCGTATTCGATCGCGGTGCCACGCGCACGAATCGTCAGGAGGCGGAAGCGATCGCGGACGTGATTCAGCTGCGGCTTCGCGATCCCATTCTTGCCGAGGCATCGGTAGGTGTCGTCACACTCAATCTCGAGCAGTGCGAACTGGTCTCGGGCATTTTGGAGCAGCGAGCGCTGTCCGATCCCACGCTCGATGCCGTGCTGACGAGCGATGATCCCGCCAAACGCCTGTTCGTCAAGAATCTCGAGAACGTGCAGGGTGATGAGCGAGATGTGATCCTGATCTCGGTCGGCTTCGCGCGTGACGCGGCCGGACAGTTCACGATGAACTTCGGCCCGCTCAATCGCGCTGGTGGCGAACGTCGCTGGAATGTCGCGGTGACCCGCGCTCGTCAGCAGGTGATTGTGTTTTCGTCGATCGATCCGGAGGATATCGACTTGTCGAGAGTCGGAGTCGGCGCCGTCGGTGTACGCCATCTTCGGAGCTACCTCGAGCTGGCGCGTGACGGGTACGCATCGGCAGGGAATATTTCTGCGCATGCCATGGTCGGCGTAGATCGGCACCGAGAGGAGATCGCGACAGCACTCCGGGCAGCCGGGCTGCATGTCGAGAGTGACGTTGGACTCTCATCGTTCAAGGTCGATCTAGCGGTCTCCTTGGCCGACGATCCAGGAAATCGTTTAGTGGCCATTTTGCTCGACGGGCCAGCGTACGCGGCGCGGCGCACCGTGCAGGACCGCGATGCGTTGCCCACGAGCGTCCTGCGAGGCCTCATGGGCTGGCCGGCGATTGTGAGGGTGTGGTTGCCCGAATGGCTACTCGAGCGCGAGCGCGTTGTTTCCGAGATCTTGGCGGTCGCGCACGCCACAAAGAGTCGTCTGGAGGCCGATCTCATCACAAAGGCCGAAGGAAATGGCATCGTATCGCTCGGCGTCTTGTACACGACTGCTTCGGATATTCCACCATCCGGGATCTCGACACTGAGTGAGGCGTCCGAAGTCGAGCTCACGTTCGTTGACGCCGATCTGGCAAGCACGGAGGCATCCCCACGCTCCGCTGAACTTATCAAGGCCATGGTAGTGCCAGTGGTAGCATCAGTGCCCAACATCGCGCGGGTTGCTCGCACGCACGTCCGAGATCCGGAAGATCTCGACTTCACGCCGTATCGCGTGTCGCAATTACGCGGCGATCGGAAAGTGCTCGAGTTTGACAACCCCGTTGCCGATCGCGCCGCGGTCAAGCGCGCAATCGATGCGGTGCTGGTCGTCGAAGCTCCCGTCGAGGCAACTCGGCTGGCAAAGCTGGTGGCTGCGCAATTCGGCCTCCAACGCGTTGTGGAATCCCGACAACTCGCCGTGTTGTCGTGCGTACCGCGTGCGCAAATCAAGAGCTCGAAGCTCGGGCGTTTTGTCTGGGCGGAGAATCAGGATCGTGCGACGTGGATCGCGTTCCGGCGATCGTCGGACGACTGCGATCGTACCTACGACGAGATTGCACCAGAGGAGGTACGCAATGCCATGCTGTTCCTGACACGGAAGGGCATGAGCATGTCGGACGAAGGCATGCTCGCGGATCTAGCTGAGATCTTTCGGGTGAGCAGGATCACGGCACCATTTCGCGAACGCATGTCGCATGTGCTCAAAGAGGTATTGAAGGCCAAACATCTGATGCGCGAGGGAGATCGGATCGTGTTGGCGCTCGCTGAATCGTAGCAAGGGGAGAATGGGTGTCTTCGTCCCGGTGCACTCTGCAACGCCCCTGTCAATTTTCACAATCTGTCCGCATTGCCCATGCCTGTCACATTCGTCCACACCGCCGACTGGCAGCTCGGAAAGCCGTATGGCTCGGTCCTCGACGTTGCCAAACGGTCCAAGCTCCAGCAGGAGCGCTTCGACGTCATCGACCGGATCCGAACACTGGTGATCGACCGCGACGCCGC
>NZ_JBDNFF010000122.1:0-5914 GCF_041689975.1 Gemmatimonas sp. | reverse complement strand
TTACGGCGTGGCCGCGATCGGGGCTTCGGACATGCCGACATTGAACGGGTCGCACCAGATGATCACCCAGGTATACCGCACACCGGGTGGAATCTGGAACGTGTACGTCTGGGCTCCGGTGCGTGAGCGCAGTGCGCCGATTCGTAGCGGCTGACCGCTGTTGGGATTGTTCGTGGTGTTGAGGTACAGGACGGGGCCCGGCGTCTGGGCTACGGAAAAATCGGAGGAGAGCGTAAGCTGAGCCACTCCGTTCGACGCCACCAGCGCGACCGTGCCGGTCACGCTGTAGCCCGTGCGGCGCAAGGTGCTGTTGGTTGCCGGTCCCGATGGAGGCGCCATATCGGCACCGACTTCCTGTGCAATCGGGGCCATTGGAGGCTCGGCGTTGTTGCAGGCCAGCATCAACACCGCAGACAAGAGCACACGACAGTTTCGATTCACGAGGACTCCAAGAGAGGGTTGAAAGGGCGGCGCTGCATTACTCGGCCAACAGCGCAATGGTACGTTTGTTCCACTCAGCGTACCAGCGATCGCCCTCGTGAAACTCGCCGTACCCTTCGTAACGTACGCGTAACGGCGGATGGGACGTGACGCGATCCTGTGGCGTGGCCGCGACGGGAACTCTCGCGCCTCATGTAGAGTACGTGCGGCAAGATCGGCAGGATTTCTACCGCAGCCGACCACACCGCCCACCGTCCCACGTTCCCGGAAACCCCATGCTCGGTCGCGCTCTCGCCGTTGGCGTTCTGTCGCTTCTGACGATATCGAGTGCCGGTTCGCTGCGTGCGCAGCCAATCGAGAAACAGGACCTGACTCCGAACAGTGAACTGAGTCTCGTGGCGGAGTCGAACGGACTTCGTCCCGGCGCCACGACCACGGTGGCGCTGCGCATCATGATGGAGAAAGGATGGCACACCTACTGGACGAATCCGGGCGATGCGGGGTTGCCGCTTGCCGCTTGCCGCTCAGTGGACGTTGCCCGCAGGCGTGTCCGTGTCGGCGTTGCGGTTCCCTGTGCCACACGTGATGCCGCAGCCGCCGCTAGGCAAGAGCGTTCTCCGTAAGCCGTACCTGATCCCCGATTCCACCGGGACGCTCGCGCACGAAGCCGTACAACGCGCGGCCTGGATCGGCGACACGGTGGTGGTGTCGCTCACCGCCGACAAACATCTGAGCGACTCGACGACCACGTTCACTGGCGTTCTGCTGAACGATGTCGATGCACCGACACGCGGCGTGCAACTCACGCTTTCGTTACGATCACAGTCGCCGGCGATGGCGTCGCGCCTGCTGGCGCTGCTCGATGGAGCCGATGCCGTCACGAGCGGCGGTGCACCCTTGCCCACGTCAACCGGAGTCAGCACCGGCGTCGCCGCCGTGAATAGCGTGACGGCAGCCGCTGACATGGGCGTGGCGCTGGCGCTGCTCCTCGCGTTCGTGGGCGGGTTGGTTCTCAATCTGATGCCGTGTGTGTTTCCGGTGCTGTCCATCAAGATCCTCGCGTTCGTCGAACGTGGCGGCGACAGTGACGGCGGTGCCGTTGGGCGTCGTCACGCGATGGTGTTCACCGCCGGCGTACTCACCACGTTCTGGGCGCTCGCCGGGGTGCTGTTGGCACTGCGTGCGGGCGGCGCACAGCTTGGATGGGGCTTTCAACTGCAATCACCAGCGGTGGTCACGGTGATGGCGTTGGTCGTGTTTGCCCTCGCGCTCAACCTGAGTGGGGTGTTCACCATGGGCATGAGCCTTACACGACTGGGCGGGGTGGCCGCGGGCGAACGATACAGCGATTCGTTCCTGACCGGTTTGCTGGCTGTGGTAGTCGCAACTCCTTGCACGGCTCCATTCATGGGTGCAGCACTGGGTTACGCGCTCACACAACATGCAGCCATCGGCATGGCCGTGTTCACGTCACTCGGACTCGGCCTGGCGGCTCCATACATCCTGTTTGCCAGTAGCCCGGCGCTGCTGCGCAAGTTGCCGCGTCCCGGGCCGTGGCTCGAAACGCTCAAGCAGCTGTTGGCATTTCCGTTGTATGCGACCGTGGTGTGGTTGTTGTGGGTATTGGGACGCCAGGCCGGAACCGACCAGGTGGCGTTGGCGCTGCTGTTCGCCGTTGGGGTCTCGCTGACGGGTTGGATGGCGGGACGTGCGCAGTACGCCGGTCGTGCCCGCAGCAGTTTGGTCGGCCTCGTGTTGCTGCTCGCCACGATCGCGGCCGGAGGCGTAGCGATCGCATCACAGCCGGCGACACCGGTGGGCGTCGCCGCTACGCCAGCAGGATGGGAGCCATGGTCGGCGGCTCGCGTGGCGTCGGCGCGCGACTCGGGTCGCGTGGTGTTCGTGGACTTTACGGCGGCGTGGTGCCTGAGCTGTCAGGTCAACGAACGCGTGGCGCTGCACACCGACGCGGTGGAGCGTGCGTTCATCGACGCGAATGCCCTGCTGCTGCGCGCCGATTGGACCTCGCGTGACGCCGAGATCACGACCGTGCTGGCCTCGTTGGGTCGCAGTGGCGTGCCACTATACGTGGTGTATCCATCGGGTAGCTCGCGCGCGGCGGAGATTCTGCCGGCTGTACTCACACCGGGTATCGTCATCGACGCGATCACGCGAGCGGTGAGTGGTGCAACGACCTCGCGCGCTGCATTCGACGCGCCCACAACCACCGTCAGAATGTCGTTAAAGTCGTGCGCAACACCACCAGCGAGCCCGCTCAGGTTCACCGCTACAACGAGCGCGGTAAGCATCGCGTCGGTTTCGAGGGAGCCTTATCGCCGCTTGAGCTTGCGACCGTAGCGATCAATGTCATCGTGCTTCACGACGTCGACCAAATAGAGCGTGCCGGCTTCAATGCGATGGATGAGACGATCCCCATCGTTGATGCGCGCTTCGTAGTAATGCTTCTCCGGTTCTACCGGCTTGACCCGCATTCCCGGCGTTGGTCTCTGCTTCAGCAGCGCCATCACGACCTTGTCCGTACCCTGCTGTTGCGCCGACTGAAGCCCCGCGTAGGCCTCCTTGAACTGCTCGGAAAAATCTGCGCCGAGGAACGACTGCTTTCGGGCCACGTCTTAGGGAGCCTTCAAGCTGTCAAGAAGCGCCTGCGTCTCCGCCTCCCCGTCCGTACGGGTCGATGTGCCGTCTGCGAAGCTCTGCTCGGCCCGGGCGATGCGCGCGCGCATCTCAGGAGCGTGGAAGTAGAGCTGATCCCGCGGAATCAACTCCGCCGGAACGAGCTCGATGCGTCCGTCCGAGTCGCGCTCGATGCGGAGCTGCACCCCCTCATTCAGCCCAAGTTCCCGGCGGACGTGCTGTGGAATAGCCGCTCGTCCCTTGCTGTCCATGGTCGCAATGCCGAGCAGTTCTGTCATCGAAACTCCCGTAAGTGATAGTGGGAATATCCCACTTTCCCACCACGAAGTCAAGCGCCAACTCCATGAGCGAGGCTTCGACAGCTTCCTTGACCACCGACTCGTCCGTTGCCTGGGTCATGGCCGGCCAGCCGGCTCATGGCACGCTGGACACACCGTCGCGAATCTGTCGCGCGTACTCCACCGCATCGAAGTGTCCGAGTGAACGCTCGATGACACCCGCCGGATCGAGGGTCCGCTCCTCCTACCCACTGATGCGAACCGCTTTCCCAGTCCCGCCGGGCCCGGTGTTCGTCCCCGTCAAGGTCCAGTAATAGCGGCCACCTCGGCCACCGGATCTTTCTCGGTCACTTTGGCTCCGGGGTGCACGCCACAACGAGGACTATCGCGAGGCCCCAGCGGCCGGAAATCACGGCGCCCCACGACGTGCCGCAGGAACGCGCTCCCACACAGGCACCTGGCCATTCGTTGTCGGCTGTCCATCGGCGCCCGTGATGACACGCAACTCGACGCGGTCGCCAGGCAAGAACCGGTATCCCCGCACGAGCGTGCGGCCGATCCACTCTGGGGCCATGGCCCCTTCGACCCGATGCGCAATCGTGTGCTGTACCGTATCCACGGTAAAGGTTCCGTAGTACGAGGCCAAGCCGCCGAGCGTAGTTCGCGCCGCCTCCGGCGACACGTCGCTCCAGTTCCCAACGCCGAGTTCCGGCCGCCGTTCGTCGTACAACTGGGCGGCCATCACGCCGTTGGCAGAGTAGCGAATCATGCCGAGCGGCTTCGGTCCCCAGAACGGGCGCGTGTTGCCCGCAGAGTCCGGCTGCAGGACCGACACCAGCCGCCAGTCGCCGACGAATGCCGTGGCATCCTGTGCCTGGACGGAGGCCGGGATGCAGGCGAGGAGGAGCAGACTGAGGAGACGGATCACGACGAAGGCTCGCGAACGTTAAGGTGAGTACACCGGCGGGTCCGATCGGCCGCAGCACGCATCGCGAGGTCGCCCCTTGCAATGATCAATCGCTGCACACATACGACGTCGCGTGCTGGTGCCCGAGCGTGAAATCCATCTGCGAAAACAACTGGCGTCGCACGCTGAACGCTTCCAGCTGCTTACGCAGCACGTGATGCGTGATCACACTGTCGGCGCAGAAGTTCACCGGCGTTTGCGATGCAATCAGCTTCTCGGCCGCCCCGCGCGTCAGTGCGTACGCATGCGTGCAGTTGTGGTACCCGGCGCGATGGAGCGACGGCGAGAAGGGGCGGGGAAAGAGCCGATCGACGTCCTTCGCGCGCCACCGGTACACATGATCGTGCCACATCGAGTAGACCATCCGATGATACCGCGCGCGAAGGGCAGAGATCGGGCGCTCGTTGGTGATGTAGCCCAGATAAAGCAGCTCCCAATTCGTCGGCAGCTCGTTGAGCGCGCCGGCAAGCGTTGGCAGGTTCTGCGGAATCGGCAGCACGTCATCCTCGAACACCAGGGCGCGCTCGTGCCCACTGTCGAGCAAGCGTTGGTACACGTTCCGATGCGACAGCGAACAGGCGATGGCGCCAAGCGGCAGCAGGCGCTCCTTGGTGTATCGATTCAGCTTCTTCGCCCGCTCGGGCAGATAGTCGCCGGTCCGGCGCAACGAGTCGAAGTCGAGGTCGCGTTTGTCGACGCCATAGACGATCTCGTAGTTCACCCCGGCCAGGCTCCGCGCGATGTTCGCATGCCGATCGTGCGCGCGCTCGAGCGTGATCACGAAGATCCTATCGAAGTGCTCGTTGAGGACAGTGAGATTCGGATCGCTCATAGAGTCATTGCTGGATCAACCGCGGAGCAGTCGAATCACGTCCGGCGTTGCACAGTTGCCGAGGCGAGGCGCGCCCATAAGCACCCTGAGTCGCTGGAAATCTTCATCCTTGGTAACGAACGCAAAGCCATCGGCGGCGGCGCGCGCCCAAATCATGCCGACGCCGGCGCCGCCCAATCCGAGACTGGTCACGTGGCTGGACTGCGGATAGAGATCCGCGAGGTCGCGCGCGCGTCGTGCCGACAGGTTCTCGTCAAAGAGGAGCTTCATGGCAGACTCTCAATGACGACGCGGATGGCTCAGGTCGCTGAAACGCTGATCGAACGGCGCTCTCGGTCGGCCGCAAACGCGAGGCACGCGCGGAGATCATCGTGTGTGAGTTGCGGGAAGTCCGCGAGGACCTCGTCCTCTGTCATACCGCTGGCCAAATACCCGAGGACGTCGCCGACCGTGATTCGCGTACCGCGGACGACGGGCTTACCGAAGCGAACGTCGGGGTCGAGCACGACCCGCTCGTGGTAGTCATGGACGGTGGCCATACGTGGAGGTTAGGGGTGACGCGCGCGGGAATCAACCCGACGCGAGGGATTGTGAGCCCGTTGCTCGCCCAACGGGCACCACCGAGATGGTCCCGCCATCGCGCGTCATCCGTTCGGAGAGCTCGAGGACGGCTCCGCGAAGACGACCGGGTACCGGCGTGAGGCCGATACCCGTCGATTGGTCTGTCAAGAAACTTCTGCC
>NZ_JBDNFF010000121.1:0-6344 GCF_041689975.1 Gemmatimonas sp. | reverse complement strand
TGGCTCATGACCCAGCACTCACGTGAGTCTCGAGTTTTGGGTTGAAGTTCGGAGTTGTGGGTGACTCATGACCCGGAACGTTGGCTCACGACCCAGCACTCACGTGAGTCTCGAGTATTGGGTTGAAGTTCGGAGTTGTGGGTGATTCATGACCCGGAACGTTGGCTCATGACCCAGCACTCACGTGAGTCTCGAGTTTTGGGTTGAAGTTCGGAGTTGTGGGTGACTCATGACCCGGAACGTTGACTCACGACCCAGCACTCACGTGAGTCTCGCGCAGCAGCGCGACTCGGGTGACTACTTCGCGGTAGCCATCATGCGGCGGATCGGGACGATCATCAGTGCCAAGATCACCGTCGCGCCGAAGAGCGCGATCGCCGTGCCGCTGAACACGAGTGGCGTCTGTTCGAGCTTGGTGGGATCCACGTACCCGCCAACGAGTCCGGCGACCAGGTTGCCGACCGATGTGGCCAGGAACCAGATGCCCATCATCTGTCCGAGGTAGCGCCGCGGCGCCAGCTTCGTCATCGACGACAGGCCCACCGGACTCACGAACAGCTCGCCCATCGTCTGGAAGAAGTAGCTGATGATGAGCCACCACGGCGACACCAGCACCGAGCCGCCGCTGGCGACGACGCGATTCGCGGCGAAGAGCATGATCAGAAATCCGACACCGGCCAAGGCGAGTCCCAGCGCAAATTTGGCCGGACTCGAGAGGTCGATATTGCGCTTCGCCAGCATGATCCAGAGCGCGGCGATGACCGGCGAGAACAGAATGATGAAGGCCGAATTCACCGTCTGAAACCAGGTGGCGGGAATCTCGAATCCGAAGAAATTCCGGTCAGTGAAGTCTTTCGCGAACAGCTGCAATGATGTCGGTGCCTGCTCGAAGGCCGCCCAGAAGATCGCGGCGAACACGAAGAGCACGAAGATCACACCGGAGCGCCGCTTCTCGTCGCGCGTGAGCCCACCGAACGCGAACAGAAAGCCGAAAAAGGCGACGGCGATACCGACCAGCACGAATGTCATCGCGCCGCCGATGGCCTGCGGATCGAGTGCGACGACACCGGTGCCGGCCAGCACGAACACCATCGCGAGGACAACGAGACCGGCGATCGTGTAATTGCGGACCGTGCCTTCACGTTTCGCTTGCACCGCGGGATTCGGATCGCGCACGATGTCCTGCCCCAGCGTGCCAAGCATGTCCTTCGCTTTCAGCCAGAACACGAGAAGTCCGAACAGCATGCCCACGCCAGCGGCGCCAAAACCCCAGTGCCAGCTGACCCGCTCGCCCAGATATCCAGTGACCAACTGACCCAGAAAGGCACCGGTGTTGATGCCCATGTAGAAGATCGAGAAGCCGGCGTCACGTCGCGCACCACCCTCGGGGTAGAGATCGCCGACGATGGCCGAAATGTTCGGCTTGAGCAGTCCGGTGCCGAGCACGATGAGCACGAGACCGAGGAAGAAGAAGATCTTGCCCATACCCGCGCCGGCCATTCCTGAAATGCCGATGGCGAGGTGCCCCGATGTGATCAGCACGGCGCCGATCAGGATGGCGCGACGCAATCCCAGCCAACGATCGGCGATCCAGCCACCGGGCAGCGACGCGAGATAGACCGACGCGGCGTAGATGCCCACGATGGCCGATGCGGCGGGACGGTCGAAACCGAAGCCGCCATCGGCGAGCGCGGCTGCCATGAACAGCACCAACAGCGGGCGCAGTCCGTAGAAGGAGAAGCGCTCCCACATCTCGGTCAGGAAGAGCAGGCCGAGTCCGCGCGGATGACCGAAGAACGCGCGATCGCTGGCGGGGTTCGGTGCGGACGAGTCCGTACGGAGTGAGGGAGGCGTCACGACGCGTTCGATGAAAGGTGGAGAAGCGGCTGCTTGATGCAGGCCACGAAGTGTCCAGGAGACTTTTCTTCCAGCGGCGGCACCACGCGTGTGCATTCCGCATCCTTGCGCGGACTCGGGCAGCGCGGATGAAACACGCAGCCACCAGGTGGGTTCGCCGGAGAGGGCGGATCCCCCGGAAGCAGAATGCGTTGGCGCTTGACCGTCGGATCGGGGACCGGCACCGCAGAGAGCAGCGCCTGCGTGTACGGCATCAGCGGCGTGCGGAAGATCGTGCGGCGCGGCGCGAGCTCGACGATGCGGCCCAGATACATCACGGCCACGCGATCAGCCATATGCGCCACGACGGCGAGATCGTGCGCAATGAACAGATAGGAGAGGCCCCGGTCGCGCTGCAGGTCGCGTAGCAGGTTGACGACTTGCGCCTGCACACTCACGTCGAGTGCCGACACCGGTTCGTCGCACACGATGAACGACGGCTCGACCGCCAGGGCGCGCGCGATGCCGATCCGCTGTCGCTGACCGCCGGAAAATTCGTGCGGATAGCGTGATGCGTACTCGGGGCGCAGCCCCACTTCATCCAGCAGCGTGGATACACGACGATCGGCGTCGCTGCCTTCGGCGAGCCCGTGCACGATCAATCCTTCCTTGATCGCGGCGCCCACCGTCATGCGCGGATTGAGCGAGCCGTACGGATCCTGAAAAATGATTTGTATGCGCCGCCGCATGCGTCGCAGCGTTTCGCCCCGCAACGCCAGCACGTCGGTTCCCTCGAAGCGCACGGTTCCGGACGTCGGTTCAATCAGACGAAGAATCGAACGGCCCGTGGTCGTCTTGCCACATCCCGATTCACCCACGAGGGCCAGTGTTTCACCCGAGTGTACGTCGAACGACACGCCATCCACCGCTTTCACGGCACCGGTGACGCGCTGCAGGAGGCCTGTACGAATGGGAAAGTGCTTGGTGAGATTGCGCACTTCGAGCAGCGGCGCCGTGGGTGTGCCCGTTTTCGCGGAAATCATGCGCGTGTCACCTCATGCGTGTCGGCCCGACGCGTGACGTCGTGCCGCGCCGGTTCTTCGACGAGATGACACCGCGCCCGGTGGGCCGATCCTACCTGCAACAGTGCTGGCTCCTCCTTTGCGCAGCGTTCGAACGCATACGGGCATCGGTCGCGGAACGTGCATCCACTCGGCAGCGCGGTGGGCGGCGGGACGGAACCCGCGATGGTCTGCAGTCGCTCCTCCTCCTGGCCGAGCTTCGGGATTGCCGCGAGCAGTCCCTCCGTGTATGGATGGCGTGGCGCGGCAAAGAGATCGGCGACGTTCGCTTCCTCGACCACGCGGCCGGCGTACATCACGATCACGCGCGAGGCCATCTCGGCAACCACGCCAAGGTCGTGCGTGATCAGCAGCAACGCCATCCCGGTGCGCGCGCGTAGATCGCGCAGCAGCTCGAGGATCTGCGCCTGGATGGTGACGTCGAGTGCGGTGGTCGGTTCGTCGGCGATCACCAGCTTGGGCGACATGATGAGTGCCATGGCGATCATCACGCGCTGGCGCATACCGCCGGAGAGTTCATGCGGGTACTGCTTGGCGCGCGCAGCCGCGTCGGCGATGCCGACCTGCGCCAGCATGTCCACGGTGCGGCCCCACGTCTCCTGCCGCGAGAGCTTCGTGTGGACGCGCAGTACCTCCGCGATCTGGCTGCCGACGGTGAGGACCGGATTGAGCGCCGTCATCGGCTCCTGAAAGATCATCGCCATGTGCTGGCCGCGAATGGTACGCAGCTTCTCGGCATCGAGCGTCAGCATGTCGCTGCCGTCGAACAGGATCCGGCTGCCCGACTCGATTCGGCCCGGTGGTGGCACGAGACGGAGGAGCGAGAGCGCCGTAAGCGACTTTCCGCATCCGGACTCGCCAACCAGGCATACCGACTCGCCGCGCGCGACGGTGAACGACACGCCATCGACAGCGCGCGCCACGCTGGAGCTTCCTCCGCTGGTGGCCATCGGGAAGGCGATCTGCAGCGCCTGCACCTCGAGCAGCGGACGATCGGGCGCGGTCGTCGAGTCGCGTGTGGCAGGAATCGTCACGGGCGCAGGGTACGGGAGGAGGAGGGGGCAAGCGACGCGGCGAGACTCGTCGCAAGACTCGGAACGTGATTCGGTGCGAACCGCTCGCGCAAGGCGTCGCCGAGGGCATTGCAGGCGAGCACGGCGAAGACGGTGGCCAGACCGGGAAACAGCGAAAGCCACCATTCGCTCTGTACCACCCCCGCGCCGTCACGGAGAATCGTCCCCCAACTCGCTTGTGGCGCCTGGATGCCGAGGCCGAGATAGCTGAGCCCTGCCTCCAGCGCGATCGTGGCGGCGACCCCGAAGCTGGCGTTGATCACAAGCGTCGGCAGCAGGTGCGGCAGCAGGTGGCGCCAGAGCAGTCGCGGGCCACGCACCCCCATGGCTCGCGCAGCCACAGTGAACTCCCGCGTGCTGAGGGCGTGCAGTTCGTCGGTCACGACGCGCGCGGTGTCGAACCACCCCGTGAGTCCGATCAGCAGGACCAAGGCGGGAAACGACAGTGCGCCCCACAGTGCGCCCACCGCCAGCAGCACCAGCAGACGCGGAATCGACAACGCGACATCCAGCAGGCGTCGCATCGTGGTATCGACGACGCCACCGACCAGTGTCGAGATCGCACCATACAGTGTGGCCACGACGAGCGACAACGACACCGACAGGACGGCGAGTGCGAGCGAGACGCGTCCGCCCTCGAGCACGCGGCTGAAGACATCGCGACTTGCGGCATCGGTGCCGAAGGGGTGCGCGAGCGAGGGGGCCTGGCTGCGGAGCGCGATGATGTCGAGCTGCGCGTTCGGTGCGTACGGCGACAGCAGCGGTCCGGCAACGACCACCGACACGAGGAGCGCGATCAGCACGACGGCCGGCGGCACTTGGCGACTCACGGGCTGCGTAACCGTGGGTCGGCGATATCCCGTGCGATGTCGGCGAGCGCCGCGCCGAATGCCGTGACGGCGCTGCCGAGAATGACGCCGGCGGAGACCACCGGATAATCGCGGGCTTCGATCGCACGAATCATGGCGTAGCCCATGCCGGGCCAGGAGAACACGCGCTCCACGAACACGGCGCCGGTGATCAGCGCAGGGAGCATCAAACCGGTCACCGTGATCACCGGCAGCAGCGCGCTGCGCCACGCCTGACGGCGCACGGCCGATTCAGTGAGCCCCTTCGCGCGAGCGGTGCGCACGAAGGACTGCGCCATGCTCTCCTGCATCGCGTTGCGTTGATAGCGCGCGAAGACCGATATGCCGACGAGTGAGAGCGATGTCAGTGGCAAGACCAGATGGCGCAGGCGGTCCAGGAGTTGCTCGCCCGCACCCATGTAGTCGTACATCTCGCCGGTGATGCCGGTGACCGGTAGCCAGCGAAGGTGATACGCGAAGACCGCCAGCAGCAGCAACGCCAGCCAGAACTCCGGGAGCGAGTAGAGCACGAGCAAGGCGGTCGACGTGATCCGGTCGCGGCGCGATCCCGCACGTGCGCCCTGCCAAGCGCCGATCAGCATGCCGCCTACAAGACTCACACTGAGCGCGCATCCCATGAGAAAGAGCGACCGCGGCAGTGCATCGGAGAGCACGGCCGCCACGGGACGATGCTGATCGCGCGACCAGCCGAGATCGCCGCGCACGAGCGACCAGAGCCACCGACCGTACTGCGTGGCCAGCGAGTCATCGAGCCCGTACTGCGCGCGAATGATGGCGCGCAGTTCCGGAGAAATGCCTTCGCCGAGGGCGGTGGCGGGGTCACCCGGCGCTAGCTGAAGCAGCACAAAGGCGAGCGTGGCCGCCGCGAAGACCACGGCCACGCCCTGCGCGGCGCGCATGATCACGCGACGGGCGATGGTGGTCAGCGAGGCGTCCCCAGCCCGATGCGATCGCGATCGATGCGCTGGGCGGGATCCACGCGCCAATCGGCGAGACCGACGAACCAGCCATCGGCCCGCAGCGGAGTGGTGATGAAGCGACGACTGATCGCCACCGGCGAGCGCTGTTCATACAACCAGACGGCCGGCACGTCGTCGTCGATCTGCTGAAACGCCCGCGCCCAGTAGCGGCGACTCGTGGTCGGATCGAATGTCGTGAGTGCGCTGTCGAGCAGAGCATCGAACACGGGACTCGCGTAACGGCCGGTATTGGAGCTCCCGCGTGAGGCCCACGTCTGCAGTAGTCCGACCAGCCCCGGGCTTGGCTGAAATGCTCCCAGATAGGCGTCGAATGCCTGACGCTCGTACACGGCTTCGTTCCACGCATTGTTCTCGAGCACCTGTGGCGTCGCCTTCACGCCGATCACCCGATACTGCTCCTGCAGCAGGACCGCATAGCGCTGCCGTGACGTGCTGCTACTGGGAATGAGGATGTCGAACGCGAGTGGCACGCCGTCGCGATCGCGCACGCCGTCGCGGTCGCTG
>NZ_JBDNFF010000120.1:0-43932 GCF_041689975.1 Gemmatimonas sp. | reverse complement strand
CGTGAAACTGTTCGTGGCAGAGAACAAGGCGGACGTTCGCGTGATGCTGTGGCCGAGATGAGGGCTCCCGTGCGCCGACATCTCGTCCGCTGCCAGAAGCACCCGCAGATCATGCAGAACCTGTTCCACGAGCAGCACGTGTTGTATGCCGCATGACAGCACTATGCACTAATTAGCGGCCTGGTCAGTAAGCAGCAAGGACGACGATTCAGTGGGTTGTATCGAACGCGGGGGCGTCGTCGCGCGAAACATCATCCGTCTGTTGTTCGCGCGATCCGCGGGGAAGCAGCTTGGGCCACCGCAGCAGCGTGCCTCAGCTCAGGCCAAAATCTTCCCGCGCCTGACGCGCCGCCCGCTGTTGCGCGTCGTCACCACCGAGTGCGGCGCCACTGGAATTACCCGCCTTCGCCAGCGCCAAGGCGTCGTCCCGTCGCGCCAGCAGCGTCCAGAACTCGCCCGCATCGCGACCGGTCCCTTCATCGGCCGGGAGCAGCGCGTACATCGCCTTGTACATCATGGAAAAGGCAAAGAAGATCGCAATCATGTCGGGGAGTACGAGTACGAGCCGCGTGATCGCGTTCACGTTCGCGACCTGATCATTGAATGCCGGCGTATTGAAGGGGGCGACGACCATGCGGAAGTTGATCACATAGTTCACCGCGCCCGCGCCGAGATTCGTCACACCGATTAACAACCCGGCGCGCTTCATGACCGTCCGCACAGTCGGCTCGTCGAGCAGTCGATCCATCTGCTTCTCGCGCTCGGGCGTATCGGGCCCGAGCCCCTGCAGCGCAATCGAGCGCGTCACAGGAATGCCGATCAGCGCCGTCACGCCGAACACGAAGAACGACAGCAGATAGCTGGTGCTGTCCTTGAACGCGAACAGCGCGCCGTCCACGTACCAGAACGCCAGTGCCCCACGCATCACTGCCGACAAACCGACGAATGTGGTGATGAAGTTGAATCGGCGGGTGATCACGAACAGGTCGAGCATCACCCATACCACCGGTACGAACGCCGCCAGGAGGTACGCATTGAGCGTCCCGAGCGGAGCGGTGCCGTATTTCAGGATCACCACCGGAGCGACGGCACCGATCAGGATATCCAGGGCGAGCTTGAGCGTTTTCGGCATGAACGTGGAATCTCACCGCGGGCGGGGGTGGGCGGTACCGGCGGGGGGGGAACTGCGAACTCTTTGGGGGCGATAACTGCAAACTCCCCAAGAGAGAGGGGGGAGGGTTTCAGGGGGCACAAAGCAGGTGAACGGCGCGTTGTTGCTTCTCCCTGCTTCCTGAAGCCCTCCCCCTGCCCCCTAGGGAGTTTGCTGTTCAAAATCTCGCAATCAACGAGTCAAAGCCCGACCCAACCCCAACGCCCCATTCAACCACCGCACGAACGGCGTCATCGCCGCAAAATGCTTCGCCAGCGTCTGTGGCAGCGTAGCGCTCGTAACCTCGTCAGTCGTGACATCCGTCCACGCCGTGTACGACTGATACCGCAGCCAGGCGGCCGCCGGATGGTCGGCGGCGAATCCTCGTGGCAAGCGCGTCAGCATGCCGTCGGTATCCAGATCGCCAAAGCGACGCCGGAAGGCGCGTCCTTTCACGATCTCCTCGAATCCTTCGAGATCGTCGGTGAGCGATTGGCGAATCTTGTTCACCGCCGACCTCGGAGGCATCCAAATACCGCCGCCGCAGAACGATTTGCCGGGCTCGATGTGGAAGTAGAATCCCGCTCCACCGTGCACCGCTTCGGTGCCCACGCCTCGCCCCGCATCGCGATGAAAGAACCAGCAAGCCGCGTGCGTCTTGTACGGCGCCTTGTTCTTCGAAAAACGCACGTCGCGGTGAATACGAAACACCGACTTCTTCGGTGACCCCACGATCTCCGGTGCGATCGTGGCGAGATGCACGTCGACCTCTTCCACCAGCAGCGCCAGCGGCCGCTTGATTTCGTGTTCGTAGTCGGCGCGATGCTCCTCGAACCATTCCTTGCGATTGTGCTTCGCGATACCGCGCAGGAACGTGAACGCTTTTGGCGTGAACTGCGTGAAGTAGTCGCCGATCACTACACTCATGACATCCCCGCCGACATCGACGTTGCTATGGCGTCGATCGACGACGTCATGGCAGGAAAAAGAAAGCGCAGAAAGAGACCGGAGCGCTCACCCCACGCCCGCTCGTCATGCAGCGCGCCATCCGCCTCCATGTACAGCAGGTCGTGACCGGGTTGCCACCCCTTCCGCAACAACATACGATACAGCAACCGCGTTCCCTTCAGCATGCGCGCCTCACCCGTCCCCACGTCGAGCCAGATCTTGAGCTCCGGACGCATGCCGTTGTTGGCCACCAACTGACGCACGATCCAACGGTCGTCCCACCACACACTCGGCGACAACAATCCGATCTTCCCGAACACCGCCGAGTGCGTAAGCCCCAGATGCAGCGTGAGCAATCCGCCCAGCGAGCTGCCGGCCAGTCCCGTGTCGCGCGCGCCGCGACGCGTGCGCCAGTTGTGATCTACCCACGGCTTGAGCTCATAGACCAGCATCTGCCCGTAACGATCCGCCAGACCGCCCGCGTCATGGACGTTGTCGCGCGTGGGGGTATACTCGTCGATCCGATCGCGCCCCGCATTGCCGATCGCCACGATGATCATCGGCTCGATGACCTGCGCATGCATGAGCGCGCGTGCGGTAGTGTCGATGCCCCACTGCACACCGAACGGCGACATCGCGAGATCATCGAATACGTTCTGCCCGTCGTGCAGATACAGCACGGGGTAGCGACGGTCGCTGTTCAGCTCGTAGTCGGGCGGCAGACAGACGATGACATCGTGCGGATGCGGTAGGAACCGCGACCGGATCTCCGTGAAGTGCAACAAAGAACCCACCATGCGGGGGAGCGGCGGCGTGGGGTGTAACTCGTCGGAGAGACCGGCATGGACCACGGTGGCGAACGTGTGAGGGGCTGGGGAAGCCGTTTGGAGGCGAACGTGGGCGGGCTACCGGGAGTACCGGGGGCCTGGGGACCACTGTGTGGGCAAGCTAAGCTGGGAGGGGGGTGGCGCGCACTCCGTACCGCCCGCGTGGGCTACACTTGGTCGGTGACGGTTCCTGTCGTCACGAACTGGTCGAGATTCTTGAGGGCGCGCATGCCCATGTTGGTGCGCGTTTCGATCGTGGCGCTGCCGAGGTGCGGTATCAGCACGACATTCTCGAGCTCCTTGAGTTCGGCGGTGACGCTGGGCTCGAACTCGTACACATCGAGGCCGGCGCCGGCGATTTTCCGCTCCTTCAACACCGACGTGAGCGCACCTTCGTCGATCACATCTCCACGCGCGGTGTTCACGAGGTACGCGTGCTCGGGCATCAGCGCGAGCGTGCGGGCGTTCATCAGATGACGCGTTTCCGGCGTAGCGGGGCAATGCAGTGAGACCACATCGGCCCGTGCCAGTAACGCGTCCAGTGACTCGATACGTTCGGCGCCAGCGGGTCCGTCCGTGGCCGGATCATCAATGCGCGGATCACGCGGCGCATGATAGATGATCTTCATGTCGAATGCGGCCGCCGCCTGACGCGCCACCGCACGCCCGATGCGACCGTAGCCCACGATCCCCAACGTCTTCCCGCGCAACGTGCGCCCCAGCATGAACGTCGGACGCAGTCCGCCCCACGCGCCGCTGCGGACGTGGCGCTCGCCCTCACCCAAACGACGCATCGTCATCAGGATCAGCGCAATCGCAATATCCGCCGTGTCGTCGGTCACCACATCGGGGGTGTTGCTGATCGTGATGCCAGCCCGCTTCGCAGGCGCGACGTTGATGTGATTCACCCCCACACCCACGTTACACAGCATACGCGTGCGGATGCCCGGCGTGTTGAAGATCTCTTCGGTCCAACGGTCGGTCACCGTGGTCATCACGATGTCCGCCTGCTGCAGCACCTGCTTCAGTTGATCCGGCGCCAGCGCCACGTCGGTCTTGTTGAACAAGGCGTCGTAACGCGCCGCGATCTCCGCTTCCACGGCGGCCGGCATTTTCCGCGTGACCACCACGCGGATATCCTTCGAGTTTGTCGACAGCGCGCTCATGCCGACACGCGCCACTGCTGAAGCGCGGCACCCACGCCGCTGCCGAGCGTGACCGGAATACCGGCATCACACAGTGCCATCTCCACGCCCGCCAACGCCCCGGCCAGCGTGAGGCGGTTGGTGTCACCGAGGTGACCGATGCGGAACACCTTGCCGGCCAGTTCGTTCAATCCCGAACCCAGCGACATGTCGTAACGCGTGAACGCGATCTCGATCACGCGGCGCGCATCATGACCCTCGGGCACCATCACCGCCGTCAGCGAGTTCGACGCAATCTCGGGGCGCTTCGCGCACTGACGTAGTCCCCACGCATTGACCGCCGCCCGCACCCCGTTGGCCAGGAGGCGGTGACGTGCAGCCACGGCATCCATGCCTTCCTCGAGCAGCATTGTGAGCGCTTCGTCGAGACCGAACAACAACGACAGCGCCGGCGTGCTCGGGAAGTACCCTTGGGCGTTGTTCGCGCGCATCGCGCGCAAATCGAAGTACGCACGCGGCATGGTGCATGAATCGACACGCGCCAGCGCCTTCTCGCTCAGGTAGAGAATACCGAGTCCCGCCGGAAGCATGAAGCCCTTCTGCGTGCCGGTGATCGCACAGTCCACTCCCCACGCGTCGAACTGGAACTCGAGACTGGCAATCGAACTCACGCCGTCGACCAACAGCAACGCGGGATGCTTCGCGCGATCGATCGCCGCGCGCACCGCTGCGACGTCGCTCGTGACGCCGGTAGCCGTTTCATTGTGCACCAGCAGCACACCTTGGATCTCGTGCGCCGTATCAGCGGCCAGCGCCGCTTCGATGCGCGCCGGATCGGCCACGTCACCCCACGGCTCCTCGATCACGTCCACCTGATAGCCCAACGCGCGGGCCGTCTGGATGAACAGGTGCGAGAACTGTCCGAACCGCACCGCCAGCAGTCGCCCACCCGGATTCACCGTGTTCACCAGCGCTGCTTCCCACATCGCCGTACCGGTGGCAGGGAAAACGAACGGCTCGCCCTTCGTCTGCTGCACAACCTGTGGCAGTCGCGACAGGATCGATCGCGTCAGCGCCGGGAATGCAGACGAGCGATGATCTTCCATCGCTCGGTGCATGACGCGGAGCAGTCGGTCGGGAACCGGTGTGGGTCCCGGGATCTGAAGAAAGTGGCGTCCGGCCATCGATTATGTTGGAGAAGGAAGCGTGGTCGCGACGGCCGGGGCGGCCGGTTCTTCGTCGGAATCATCTTCGTGTTCGTCGTCCTGCGTGTCCGCGTGGTCATCGTCTTCGGCATCGTCCTGCGCGTCTGCGGTGGCGTCGCTGTCCGGCTCAATCGACTGATCCGGATCGAGCACACGCAGCAACCGCCGGCAGAGTCGCGCCAACCGCGCCCGCTGTTCGCCGCTCAGTTCGCGCATGATCGCCACGATCGCATCACCGCGTGCCGGGGTGGTGCTCGCCAGCACCTCGCGCCCGATGTCAGTGAGATACACCGAGATGAAACGCCGGTCGGTCGCGTGCCGCTCCCGACGCACCCAACCACGCGCTTCGAGCGCGTCGATGATCGCGGTCATCTGCGCTTTGCTGCGTCCCAGCGCCTCGGCCAGCTCCTGCTGATGCACGGGACCGCGCGACTGCAGCGTTTCCAGCACACCGAACTGCGACGCCGAAAGCCCGAACGGATGCACTGCTTGCTCGACCTGCGCGGCCGCCATCGAGGCGGCGCGCTGCAATGTCGAGTAGGCATCGAGGGCGCGGCGGCGCTTCCTATCTCCTTTACTCATGCGGGCGTTGGTGGTCGGAGGACGGGTACAGCGGGAGAAGGAAAACGCGCGCTAGTTGCGGTTCACACCGGCGTGTCGCATCGCCATGCGCTCGGCAAGCACAGTCGCGATCGCCATGATCGTCTCCTGTGGGTTCACACCGAGCGATGTGGGAAGCAACGACCCATCGGAAATGTACAGCCCGCGCACGCCGTGCCGCTCGCCTTCCGGCGTCGCGCCCGACGTCGCGGGATCGGTCCCCATGCGACAGGTGCCGTTCACATGGGCCGAGAAGAGCCCGATACGATTCGGACCGACCGACCCCTCCTCCAACCGGCCCACATCGGCCGCCGAACGCACGACGATCGGCCTGGAATGCATAGTACCGACTTCACGGGCGCCCGCCGCAAAATGCACCTGTGCCGTGGCCGACAGTGACGCGCGCACCCGGCGCCGGTCTTCTGCGGTCAGCGCATACGCGATCGACGTCTCGCCGCGACGGTTGACCCGCACGCGTCCACTCGACCGCGTACGCTCGGCCCCGTCGCGGGTAAGGCCGATCAGGACGCCGAGCTGATTGAACGACGACATCAATGCATGGTGCGATTGGCCGAACCCCGGCATTGCCGCCGCGGTGAACGACGGGTGCATCGGCGGCGTTTCGATCCAGAAGCCGAAGTCGGTGCCGCGCCAACGCAGATGCTCGTCGCACATGGTGGTGAGCGGAATGCCGGTGCTGGTCACGATCTCGCGGTCGTAGCGCCCCCAGACGGCCGTCGTGGGGTGCAGGCGCAACCACTGACCGACCCCGCCGCCACCCAGTCCCGAGCGCAGCAGCAGCGCCGGAGTACCGATCGCGCCGCCGGCCACGACCACGATCGGGGCGTCGATGGTAAGAGAGCGTGCCGGACGTCCGGAATACGGATCGCACACCGTGGCATGCACACGCTTGAGCGGCGGCGTGCCCGCACCCGTGTCCCGCTCTCGCACCTCGATACGAACGACGAGCGTGTCGGCGTGCAGCGTCGCACCCGCGGCAAGTGCGCGCGGCACGAACGTCACCAATGTGGATTGTTTGGCATCATGCCGACAGCCCACGCCACAAAAGCCGCACCGCACGCAGTTGGTGGCGTTGATCTGCGCCGTGGACACCTTCCATCCCAAAGTACGCGCGCCGTCCAGCAGAAGGCGATTGTTGGCCGAATGCGCGTCCTCCGGGACCGCGCTAGCGTGTACCTCGCGCTCCACCCGCTCGAACACGGGGCCCATTTCCCGCGGCGTCATGCCATACACGCCCGACTCCGACGCCCATTGATCGAGCACGAAGTCCGGCGTGCGCAGCATGATCATCCAATTCACCGTGGTCGATCCACCGACCGTGTTGCCCTGCACCAGCGCCACCGACGCATCATCGGTCGTCCGCAGCGCGCCATCGGCATACAGCTGCTCGGTGAGCTCGGCCTCCCGTTCGTCGAAATCGGCGCGCGTACGATAGGCACCTGATTCCAGCACCACCACGTCGAAGCCGGCCTCGGCCAGTCGGGCGGCGGTCACGGCACCGCCGGCGCCGGTGCCAATCACCACCACGTCTGCGGTGCGATGCACGTCGGCACGCATGGCCACGGCGGGAATCACCCCGCGGGGCAGCGGGGCCGGCGCAATATGCACGGGCAGCTCCACGTGACCGCGCGCCACCGGCTCGTCGGCGCGACTGACACCGGACATCGGACCTTCCCATGACACCCGCGGCGAACGCAGATGCATCGGCCCCGCATAGCCGATCGCCTGGGTGACCTCCGAACGCGCGTAGTGCACGGCCATGAGCAGTCGACGCACGGAATGCGACGCCGAACGCAGCGGGGCAAACGTCGAATTGAGCCAGCCGTCGAAGCAGCGCGTCTGATCGGCGGCGCTCAGGGCGGCGAAACGCGTGGGCTTGCCGATAGCCAGGAGCGCGGACGTGCGGCCCGCAAGCACATCGAGGGCCAACCCCAACTGGGCGCGACGATGCGCGGGAAGCAGTTCCAGTCGCGCATCACATCGGGCAACGAACTCGTCGGCAGACTCGGTGCTTGGCGGCGCCCCGCGTAGCACGCACGGCGCAAGCGCCGCCAGCGACGTACGCTGCGCGCGAGACAAGTGCGGCAGCACGACGCGAGGCGGCGTACGGAGTTCTGGGCTGACAGGAGTCGCGACGGTCATGCGATGAAGGCAGGTGGTTCGTTCACTCCCGAACGGTATCGACTATCGCGGGATCACGCCACTAGCGCGAGGGTATCGCGCGACGACCGCCGTGCATCATCGGTCTGCCCACCAACTGAACGCGCTGTGGTGGGATCGCAAGTCAGCCGCCTCGCGTCCAGATCAGGACAACGCCACATTGGGAGTTCTCCCGCGAGCTACCGAACTGCGGCGGGAGGCGCGCCGCACCTGCGTACACCTCGATGCCGTGCACGTCCATAGGCGGTATCTGATCAAGATTGAAGTCTAGGGGCAAGAGCACACCGTCGAGCATCACGCGCATCTGACACGGCATCATCTGCCCTCCTCGCATCAGCGAGCCGCGTCGCGACACGGGCTTCTTGATTCCAAGTGAGTCCATGACACGCACCCCCGGGAGGCGAGCGAGCAGCACAGAGACACCAATCGGTCGAACGCGCTCGATCTCGCTACGGTCGACGACACCATTCGGTTCCCCGAGCATACGGCGGCGCTCATATCCCTGCAGTCGAGACGGCACCGGGCGATCGCCGAGCACCGACACCGTCGAGAGTTCGACCCGCTGATCCCTGAGCACGAAGTCCACCACATTCGCTCCGCGCTCCAATACCATTCGCGCGCTCCGCGGCTGGGCGCCAACAGCACGCACGTCCACCTCGACGACACCCGCTCGCAGGTCTAGGAGGAGCACCACACCCGCGGAGTCGAAGCGGGCCTCTCGTAGTCCACCGGCGTGTCGCACGCGAACGGACGCGGTGGCTACGAGCGCCGCCGACTGGGACGTTAGCCTGACGGCTAGCGATGCCGACTCCTGACGCCGACTGGCAGTATTGCGCGGCGAGTCCGCTTCCGCTCGCGGTACGATCAAGAGCTCCGTTGTTAACGCAACCATTGTCAGTTGCCGGAGCACTGCCGTGATAACGATCACTGAACCTCCGAGCTTTGGGGCCGTCTCTTTCTACAAGCTTGTTAAGAAGAAGGGATGCGTCAACGGTTTCGATACTTAACCGGACTCGCGACATCGAGGACTCCATTGCCGTGCTTCCGACAACCTACGCCACTCTTCAACGAAAAGTGCTTCCCATGCTGGTCCGGCTGCTAGGCGACCGAGATGCGGCTGAAGACGTCTTTCATGAAGGCCTGCTTCGCTCGCTCGCGCTGGTCGACGGCGAACGTGCCGCCGGCAGCCCTGAGGCCTGGTTGTTCACGGTTTGCCGTCGATGTGGACTCGATGCGCTTAGGCGAGTACGGCGCGAGCAGCAGGCGATCGCCGCCCTGACGATCGCTGCCGAGGTACTCGATGAGGATGCGGACGGAGTCGACGACTGCGGCCGTGGAGTATCGATCGCAGAGGAGATTCGTCGGTGCCAATCGCTAACGCTGCGGCAACGACTGATCGCAGAAACCGCTTGGCTCCAACGCGCCCCGCACGCCCAAATAGCGTTGTCGTTGGGAATCACCAGAGGAACGGTCAAATCGACGCTAGCGGAGGTGAAACGACGTTTGCGCCAGAGCAATTACTCGCGCCGAACAGAACTCGCATTGAGCAAACAACTCTAGCATGTAGCAACCCACAACACGAGGATATTTCAACATGAACATCACGCAACGGATACGCCTCCTAGCTGCCACAGGCCTGATTGCCACCTCCCGCGCAACCGCAGCAGCTCCAGTGCCGGAACGGATTTGTGGACCAATCTGCGTCGACTCATGCGTCATTGCACAGAATGAATGCGAGGACATGGGCTGCGAGGTTCGCTCATGCGAGCCCGCACCTGCTGGGTATTGCCCTTTCAATCTGCTACTCGCCAACTGTGGTGCGTAGCCGCCTATCCACGAGGGCTTCCGCGTGAAACGTCTGGTTGATGTCTGCGTACTTCTCGTTGTTGCCGCGGCCATTGTGCTACGCTTTCAGCCTCGCTCGTCTCTCCCGCCAAGCGGCTCGCTCGCCGCACTGACAGCGGAACGCGATACGGCGTGGGCAGATCTAAGGCGTGCCGCCGTGCCAGTCGGCGGACGAGGTGGACTGGTCAGTATCGTAGTGTTTAACGATTTAGAGTGTCCCTTCTGTGCGATACTGCACGCACACCTTCGAGAAGAAGTACAAAGGAACCCGATCACACTATCCGTTGAACACGTACACTTCCCGATCGCCGGACACCGATTTGCGATCCCTGCCGCGATCGCGCTCGAGTGCACGCGTACACATGGGGTATACGGGCAAATGCTGGATACGCTCTTCTCCAGACAGGCGCGATACGGGCTCGAGTCATTTACCTCGTTAGCGCGATCTGTAGGCGTCCGTGACACTGCAGCGTTCTCCCACTGCACCGATACCCTAAAAATCGAAACGTCACGAATCGAGCGCAACAGGCTTCTTGGTCTTCGACTCAGAGTCAGAGCAACGCCGACGATTTACATTGATGGGTGGCGGCTGAGCAGACCGCCGAGCCAGGAGGAACTTGCGAAAGCAATACAGCGAGTCTCTCGCGGGCAGGCTCCAACTGGATAGAGACACGCGGCTTAGGCGGCGGCGTGCTACGTGCCGATGACTCCGCAACGTGCGTCGACCCTCGGCTCAACCAGGTGCACACCAGCGCGACGTCGCGCCGAGGGTAGAAGGCGAATCGCGATGCTGCTCGGCGCATCGCGATTCGCCTCGCGCTGACTGCGATTATGCAGGACGTCGCGGTGTTCAATGCGGGCACGCTCGGGCAGATCGGCGGCGCTCGCGTCCGTGCACTGCCGTCAGTCACAACGGAGCGTGCACAGGTCGACTGTGTCGTGCAGACGCCAATCTGTTCCCGTGCTCGCCGATCGTTGGATGGTGGTGCTGTCGATCACGTCGAGTCTTCTACTCCCGAGGGTGGGGGCACGGCGCGGACCTGCTCAGCCACTCGGCCCACGATCTACTCCAGCCACCACCCCAAGATCTGCATGCCCTTGAACAGCATCACGGCCGACATCGATCCCATCTCGGCCGCCTTCGCTTGGGCCGCTGTCTCGCGCAGCCCGCTCCCGTTCACCGCATGCGGCAACAACAGGCGAAAGAGCTCGCCATGCGGGTTCCTGTACCGCGCCTTTCGAAACGCTTGGTGCTCACGCGCGGCGAATTTACACCCGTTAGGCAGCGACCCCGCAATGATCAACCATCAATCCGTCTGCGCAAAAGTCATGCAACGGAGCGCAGCGAAAACGCCCTCCGAAGCACACGCAATGGTTGCCGCATATGGGGTTACCCACGTGAGGCCACCGCAATCGTGTCAAACCCGCTCTGAAGAGAGAGAAACCTTTAGGCTCTGTTCCGTAGCTGCGTTGGTATCGTGGCACGGCGGTCGCGAATTCGCCCGGCTCCGCTACTCTTTCTGGTATGCTTGGCACCCAGAAGGCTCGAGAGCGGCGGTTCCACCACGGGTACGTCTGCCCGCGGTGTCAGAGTGCGCGCGTCCAGCGCTGGGGCCGTGAACGAACGGGCATCCAGCGCTACCGCTGCCTCCCCTGCGCCCGGACGTTTAACGACCTGACGCGGACGGCCATGGCCGGGACGCACATGCCGCAGAAGTGGCGCGCGTTCGCCGACACGATGCGCGACGGGCTGTCGACTCGGCGCGCCGCCGCACGGGTCGACATGAACCACAAGACGGCCTGGCGGTGGCGGCACAAGGTGATGGCCTTCCTGACGCCGACGGAGGCCCCGCCGCTGGGCGGCATCGTCGAGGCGGACGAGACCTACTTCCGCCGCAACTTCAAGGGCTCGAAGCCCGTGGGCCGCCGACCCCGCCGGCGTGGGACCAAGAACGGATCGAAGCGAGGCCTGGGCAAGGACAAGGTCCCCGTGGTGGTGGCCCGTGCCCGCGTGGGGGACACGCGGGCCGTCGTGCTGCCCGGCACGTCGAACGCTACGGCCCTGACCGCGGTGTTTCGCCCCATGCTGACCCGCGACGTCACGCTGTGCACGGACGGCTCCTCGGCGATGCGGCTGGCGGCGCAGGCGGTCGGCGTGAAGCACGTCGCCCTCGTGACGGCCCGCAACCAGCGCAAGCGGGGCATCTACCACGTCCAGACCGTCAACAGCTACCAGGGCCGCTTGAAGGCGTGGATCGCCCGGTTCCGTGGCGTGGCGACCAAGTACCTCGACCGCTACCTGTCGTGGCACATCATCGACGAGCGAGTCCAGCGGCTGACCGCGGCGAAGGCGCGGGCCGTCCTCGTGGGAAACACGGCTGAGCTCAACCCCGTGCAATGCTGCGCCAACTGCGGGGCCATGATCAGCCCAGCGTAGCCGCCGCGCCGAGATCAGGCGATCACGGGCTTACCACGAAAGTCTGCTGCATGCCGAGATGTGCGTGATCGACAATCGCTCCGTCGGCACCACGTCCCTGCGGAACGAGGCACAACACGACGTACAGTCCGGGTTCCAATCGCACGCGTCGAACGATGCTGGCGCCCGGAAGCATCGCGTCCACCTTGAGCGCAATCGGCGCTGGTGCCAAGAGCTCAGATGCTCCCTGACGCTTCCATGCCTCGACTGACGCGAGGCTACTTGAGTCACGCAGGCGCAACATCAGGACATGATGCAGCGCGCGGCCTGCATTTCGTACGGTCCACTCTTCGGTTCGGGCCGTCAGACTGCTGGCATCGGTAGGCAGCCCATCGAACGCATAGTTGACGAGTGCAATTTGGCGGCTTGAGTCAGGCGCGGGAGACGGTCGCACGAGCGCCGGGGGGTGGAGGGATAGAGCCACAAGTGCAAGCGATGCGAGGGGCATGGAACTGACTCCGGCAGAGGAGTGAACAGCCAAGAGTTCGCGAGCGCGGCGAGCTTGGATGCAGACGCGCCGACGCGCGAACCGCAGGATCTGAAGCGTAAAGCCAACGCAATTACGGAACAGAGCCAACCTTTATCACATGGTCTCGAGCGCTTACCACGGCGTACTGTCGAACACTGTCGGTTCCGCGAACTCAAACCAATTTGCCACTACGAGCGCATCGCGAACAACTGCCGCGTGTCGTCGTGCGTCAACACCCAGATCGAATAGCCGCCGAAGAGCGTGCCCCACGGCCACCGGAACAGGCGTAACGCCGAAACGAACAGAATCACGTAGCGCGCCCACTGCTGGTGATTGAGCAGCGCAAAACCGGCGAGCAATCCGAAAACACTGATGGCGCCGATCACGATGGCGATCAGCGCACTGGTCACTGTGCCCACGACCAGGACGATGGGATTGAGCGTGGCCAGCGAACTGAAGATGCCGCCCAGCAGCACACCCGCCGCGGCCAGGATGCCGATCGCGCTGTAGATCAGGTTGACGATGCCGACGATTTTGATGTGAGTGCGCACAGGACCGCTCCGGAGAAGGTGGTATATCGCTGCGTACGAAGCCCGGCCTGTTGAGGATTCAGCGGCGAGCGCGCCACATGGCCGTGACCATGCGCCGGGCACCGCCGCCGGCGATGCTGACCATCGCGACACCACCCAAAATGACCGTCATGGCAGCGACCGCGCGCGCCGGAACCCGCTCACCAGCCAGCAGCACTCCCAACATCACAGCGACTGCCGGATTCACGTAGGCATACGTCCCCACCGCCGCCGGGCTCGCCACCTTTAGCAGCCACATATAGGTGCTGAATCCGATCAGCGATCCGAACACGATCAGATAGAGTAGCGAGGCCGCCGACCTCGCGGTGACGTGCAGCTCCGGCGTCCACTCGCCAAGCGCGAGCGACAACGTGAGCAGCAGGGATCCACCCACCAGCATCTGCATGGCGATCGCCAGCGCGGGCGAGGCAGACTGACGGGCGGTGCGCGAATAGAGCGAGCCGATGGTCCAGGAGAGGGAGCCGCACGCGAGCACGACGGCGCCGACGGGGTCGACGGTGGCCGTGGCGGCGCCGGTGGGCATGACCAGCAGGGCGACGCCGGCGAGGCCGATGAGGACCCCCAGCACTTTGAGGAGGTCCGGGCGCTTGCCTTGCCAGAGTTCACAGAGCACGAGCCAGAGAGGCACCGTGGCCACGAGGACCGACGTCAGTCCCGACGGGACGCGCTGGCTGGCCCAGGAGACAGCGCCGTTGCCGACGAAGAGCAACAGCGTGCCGATGACGGCTGAAGCTTTCCACTGACTTGCAGTCGGCTTTTCCGCGCCATGAGCGCGGCACCATACGTACAATATAGAGCCAGCAAACAGAAATCGAACCGCTCCCATGCCGAACGGAGGGATCGATTCCACACCCCAGTGGATCGCCAGGTACGTCGATCCCCAGACGATGTAGACCACCAGAAAGCCGGCAACCAACTGCCATTGGGTGGCCGAAGCCATGGTTCCGGCAGCGAGGGAGGCAGCCGCGGAACCGGCGTCGGTGCTGGAGGTTGGGCGTTTCGTAGCGGTCATCGCATCAGGTCGGGCGCCGCAGGGCACGCAGCGCTGCATCACCCGCCGCCGCCCCGCCAACGAGAAGATAGAAATAGAATGTGTAGAACCGCCACCAGAGCAGCGTGGCCGCAAAGATACCGGCCGGGATCGCCGAACTGAGTGTGGCCGCAAAGGCGCCTTCGATAAAACCGCCGCCGCCCGGTGCCGGCACCACCACCCCCCCGTAAAAGAGCGCCAACGGCCAGAGCACCAAGGGTGCCAGCGCGTCCATTGTGAGCGGGAACGACGGATCGCCCATGAACACCAGGATCGGCAACGTGGCCACTTTGAACATCACGTGCAGCACCGAGCCCGCGAAGGCCAGCAGCATCAGCCCGGGATCGGCGCGGCGCAGCGACTGCACCGATCCCCGCAGCGCGCGCAACGTGCGCTGCACCACGCGCCACCGCGCGGCATGCAACCCCACGCGACGCGCCCACCTTGGCGGCGGCCCGTTGGCGTTCCGTTTCGAGAGCACCCATCCAGCCGCGCCGACCCCGAGCACGAAGCTGCTATAGCCGCCCACCAAACTGAGGAGCCCCGTTGCAGAGGCGCCACGCCCGGCGAACAGCACGGCCAACACGCTGCACACCAGCACCAGCGACCACATCTCGAGAAACAGTTCGAGAAAGAGGATAAGCACCCGCGCGGCGGCGCCGGTTCCACTTTCGGCCAACACCAGAAAGCGCGACGGCTCTGCCCCCGAGCGCGCCGGCGTGATGGCGGCGGCGAAGTCGCCGGCCAGACAGACCCGCACGGCGGTCCCGAAACGCAGCGGAATCCCACACGCCCGCGCCGACGCCTGGATCTTGAGCGCCCGCGTGACGATCTCGGCCGTTACGGTGGCCAGCGCCGCCACGTGCACCGGCCAGCCCAGCCAAGGCATGCCCCCCGCCGGCCAATGCGAGGCCACCACCCATGCCGACACCCCCAGCATGGCGGCGAACGACAAGGCCGTGAACAGCCATCGAACAGCAGACATCGCGGAAAGATAGTTCGCGCGGTATCGTAGACCCACGTCGCAGACCACCACCCGTCGCGCGACGTTCTCCACCCACCAGCACCACGCGAGGTTTGCATGTCCGACAGCGTTTCCCGTCGTCAATGGCTGATCAAGACCGGTATCGGTGTCGGGGCCAGCGTGGCACTCCCGGGACTCTTGCCCGCTCTCGAAGCCTCTCGCGCACTCGGAGGCGCGTCGTACGGCGAGGTGCTGAAGCAGCTCGAGCGCGACATCACCACGCAGCGTCGCGCCGCCGGCCCGATTCGCCTCTGCTACAACGAGAATCCGTTCGGCATGTCCCCCAAGGCCAAAGACGCGATCATGAACGCGTGGGGCGAGCATCCGCACTACGATCCGCCCGTCATGAAGGAGCTCACGGGGGCGTATGCGAAACACGAGGGGGTGAAGCCCGAGCAGGTGCTGGTCACGCAAGGTTCGAGCGAAGTACTGTCACTCGCCGCGCTGACCACGGAGATGCAAGGCGGTGAGATGGTGCTGCCGTGGCCTACCTTCGAGCAACTGCCGGACTACGCCGCGTCGATGGGTGTAACCGTGCACAAGGTGCCGCTCAACGCCGACCTGCATCACGACTTCGCCGCCATGACCGCGAAGATCGGCGCCGACACGAAACTGGTGTTCGTGTGCAACCCGAATAATCCCACCGCGGTGCTCGACCATCAGGCCACGATGCGCGACTTCGTGATCAGCACCGCGAAGAAATGCCTCGTGGTGGTCGACGAGGCGTATCACGACTTCGTGGACGATCCGAGCTATCGGTCAATGACGGATCTGGTGACGGCCGGCCACAACATCATCGTGTCACGCACAGCCTCCAAGATTCACGCCCTCGCCGGTCTCCGCATCGGCTTCGCGATCGCGCATCCGGACGTCATCAAGAAGATGGCGGTATTCGCGACGGGCAGCCCGAACACGTTCGGCATGCGCGCAGCTCTGGCGTCGGTGCAGGACACGGAGTACCAGGAGTTCGTGAAGGCCAGGAACCGGGAAAGCCGCGCCCTGCTCACCGCCGCGCTCACCAAAGCCGGCCGTCGCGTCGCGCCGTCGCAAACGAACTTCGTATTCTTCCACGCTGGTCGCCCGGTCGAACAGCTGCAGAAGCACTTCCTCGCCAGCGGCTTCCGGGTAGGACGGGCGTTTCAGCCGTACGGCGATTGGTGCCGCATCAGCATCGGAACTCCGGAAGAAATGAAGCAATTTGTGCAGTTGATTCCCGGGGCGTTGGCGTAAACTCGGCGGCGCGTGTTGGGCTGTTGGCTTGGGGTGCTGGGCAATGAGTTCTGGGTAGTGGGTGCCAGCGCATTTCTGATCGCTCGCATCCGACGTCTCTTGAACCCAAAACCCATTACTCACAACCCAGAACCCCAAGCCCACAGCCCAAAACCGCAGTACTCTCACCCCCTCACGTCCCTCGCGGTTTCGCTCGCCGAGTCGCGACTGCAGTAAGCGGATCGTCAGGCCAGGGATGCCGTGGATAACGCCCGCGTAGCTCCTTCCTCACCTCGAAGTACGAGCTGCGCCAGAATCCGGCGAGGTCGCGTGTAACCTGCACCGGCCGCTGCGCCGGCGACAAAAGCTGCAGGGTGAGGGATACGCGGCCATCCATCACCATCGGCGTGCTCGTCCAGCCGAACACCTCCTGCAGCTTCACCGCCAGAACCGGCGCCATTGCGTCGCTGTAGTCCAGCGCGATCCGCGACCCACTCGGCACCTCGATATGTGTCGGTGCCAAGCGCTCCAACGCCGAGCGCTGCGCCCACGGCATCAACGAGTGCAGCGCCTCGTGCCAGTCGACCGATGCCAGTTGCGCCCACGTACGAACACCGTCCAGATACGGACCCGCCCACGCTTCGAGTGAGACCGACAACGCCGTGACCGATACATCCAGCCAGCTCTCGTCGTGCGCGTGCACGAACGCCATCCGCTCGCGCAACCGCGTGGCGGCTTGGGAAAAGGGCAACGCCTCGATACCGCAACGCTGCAGCTGTGCACGGATGGCTTCCAGCATCGTGTGCAGCACGACCGCTGCATCGGCGTCCGACCACACCACGTCGTCGATGACGATCGCGCCCAGCATCGTGCGCTTCCGCGCGCGTACGGACTTGGTGCGCTCGTCCCACTCCACCAGTCGGACGCGCACGAACTGTTCGCCAAAATCTTCGCGCAGTTCCTCCAGCGTGATCGGCGCCGCACGCACGATCCGCGCTTCAGGCGACGTGCCTTCGAGATCGGCGATCGCCAGATACGGCGCGTCGTGCAGCGCATCATGCTTCGCCAGCACCGCACCGCTCCCGTTGCGCAGCACATAGCGCGGCGCGCCGCCACTGCGTCGCTGTGCCACGCGATCGGGATACGCCAACGCCAGCAGCGAACCCGTGTCGGCATCGTCCCATGAGGCATCGTCCCGCGAGGTGCGCGACGGGGCGGAACCCTGACCATCCGCCGCAGTGCGACGTGCGAGGTCGTCGGCCGTCTGTCGCACACGACGCACGCCATCGCGATCGACCGCCACGCCCACCGCCCCCTGCGCTCCGTCGCGGCGCAGCAGCTCCGTGCGCAGTCGCATGTCCGATTGCGGCGGCAAGCCGTCGTAGCGCACGATATCGCGTTCTTCCAGTAGTGCGGCGATCGCGGCTCCCAGTGGCAAAGCGTTGCGTTCGACCGCCGTGAGTGCGAGATGCGCCAATCGCGGCTGTAACGGGAGTGCCGCCATGCGACGACCGTGCGACGTAATACGACCGGTCGCATCGAGCGCCCCGAGCTGCGCCAACAGGGAGCGCGCCTGCGCGAACGGGCCCGCGCGCGGCACATCCAACCAACGCAGCGTGGTCGGATCGCTGACCCCTGCGTCAGCGAGTTCGAGTGCCAACGATGACAAATCAGCGTCTACGATCTCAGGACGCGTGCTAGGCAGCAGCGTGTGATCCTCATGCTGATCCCACAACCGATAGCTCACACCGGGTGCCGTTCGACCGGCGCGCCCACGACGCTGATCGGCCGACGCGCGGCTCACACGCACCGTATACAGTTGGGTCAGCCCAGCCGATGCATCGTAGCGCGGAACGCGCGATAGTCCGCAATCCACCACCACGCGCACACCGGCCACCGTCAGGCTCGTCTCGGCTACACTCGTGCTCAGCACCACCTTCCGCGTGCCCGGGCGCGCCAGCGCCAGTGCGGCATCCTGTTCAGCCAGTGGCATGCTGCCATGTAACGTGTGCACGCGCACGCCGCTCATGACGTCGCCGGTGAGACGTTCCGCCACACGACGCTGTTCGCCCGCACCCGGCAAGAATACCAACACATCGCCTTCCGTGGCCTCGAGCGCTTCGCGAATCACGCGTGCCGTGGTGACCTCTACTCGCTCGTCGCGGCGCGGTGCGCGATAGTGCGTCTCGATCGGAAACATCCGACCCTCACTTCGTAGCACAGGCGCCGGCCCGCCCTCGTCGGCCAACAACGCCGACACCGCCACACCATCCAGCGTCGCCGACATCACCAGGACACGCAACTCCTCGCGCAGATGCCGCTGCGTTTCGAGCACCAACGCCAGCCCCAGGTCGGCGTGCAGGGACCGCTCGTGATACTCGTCGAAGATTACCATCCCGACATCCTCGAGTGCCGCATCGCTGCTCAGCATGCGCGCCAGCACGCCCTCGGTGACCACTTCAATGCGCGTGCGCTTGGAAATGCGCGTCTCGCCGCGTACGCGATAGCCCACCGTCTGACCGACATCTTCGCCGAGGATCGACGCCATGTACGACGCCGCGGCGCGTGCCGCGAGCCGCCGTGGCTCCAGCATCACCAGCTTCGCGCCCGCCAGCCATGGCTCGTGCACCAAGGCAAGCGGCACGCGCGTGGTCTTACCGGCGCCCGGGGGCGCTTCGAGCACCGCGACCGTGCGCGTGGCCAGCGCCGCGCGCAACGACGGGATGATCTCGTCGATGGGAAGAGTGGTGGTGTCTGGCACAGCGACGGGCTATCGGCGGCGAGTCATCGGCGGCGACGCGACGGCGGATCGAGCTGCTGCACAAGCCACTGCTGCGTGCGCTCGATCACATCATCGAAGCCACTGCGCACGCCGCGCACTGTGAGTCGTACCTCTACGCTCGGCGTGATCCCTACGCGCTGCAACTGACCGTCATCCGACTGGCGGAGCTCCACGATGGGAAGTGCGACATATAGCAGACCGGGCAACGCGATATCCATAACCTCTCCGGGAGCACCCGCGCTCGACGAGCCGATGAACGTGATGCGCGCCACGGCATCGAGCGCGATCGCCAGTCGTTCCATGTCGCCTTCGGTGCGTTCATCGATCAACGCCACGAGACGTCCGGCATAATGACCCGCCGTGTCGCCGCGACTCACGCGCGATCGGGCTTCCCGTGTTTGTGCACACAAATGTCGCGCCTCACGCAGCGTAGGCGTGACACAGGGTTCGCTCTCGTAGCGCCGCACCTCACGCGCCGTGACCGCTTCGGGGACGCTGCGTACGGCGGCGATGATGGCTTCGGCGCGACCCGTGCCGAGCGTGCCGCGCAGATCGAGCATCCATGCTCGTGCGCCGCGCGAGCGCGCGAGGATCACCGCGATCGAGTCGTGCGGCAGGCGCTCTACATCCAGGTATACGATGTCACCCGGCAACGTACGCACGGCGCTCATGCCCGGTCGTTCCGCCAACACCAGTGGCGCCACATACGCCGCACTGCGCGGAATGTTCAACTGCCATTCACGATTGGTCAGGTCGCGCAAGCGAAACAGTGCACCGCCGCCTGGGCCAAGTGCGACTTGTGGCATCAGCGCGCGCAGGCGCGACCACGTGTTCGGCGCGGACACCGCCGTACGATGGTCGATGATCCACGCCGGCATCGGGAAGCCGTCAGCGGCCGTGACTTCCATACCCGTTTCGATACCGAGTGCCTTCGTGACCGAATCGCGCACCACATCGGTGATGATGGCGCGGTCCTCGATCCAGCGTAGGCGAAACGGAACCGATGCCGTACCGCGCACTGTGTCGGCCGATTGCCCTCGCAAGTTTGCGGGAGCGTCATCGAGTGCCGATACCATCGGCGTCAATGCCGCCGCGTATTCGCTGGCTACACGCGCCGCCTCGAGCTTCGGGATCGTGCGCACGAGCAACGCATCCATATCCTCATCGTAGAGGTCGCGATGCACGTGACGTACGCGAATGGCGCTCCACAGCTGCGCCGCCGCCAACAATCGAGCGCCCATGAACGGATACGGATCGCGGCCGTAGTAATTCGGCAACACCGCTGGCAGACGACGCACGGGCTCACGAGATACGCGCACCACGCGATGTGTGCGCAGCAGCGACAGCGCCGCGCGCAACACCGGCGCGCTATCCAGCGGCTGTGCCGCACGCGGCAGCACCGTGTCGGCGACAAGCCCGGTAGTGCCGTCGGCATGCACCAGCTCACCCGTGCGAATGCGCACCGCCGTGCGATCGGTGATCGGCAGCACCACACTCGACACCAACGGGGTATCGTCCACGCCCTCTTCAGCAAGCAGCGTGGCGCGCCCACTGGCTACCAGTGACAACAGCGCGCGCGGAAGCACCGTGGCACGATTTGCCAGCACCATCACGCGACGTGGTGACGACGAACCGGCGAACACCGGGCGTCCGGTGCGAACCGTCCAGGCGTCATCGGGCTGCCATTGCCCATCGACATACCGCGCGCCACCTACACGACGCGTCCGCTCCGAACTCGCGATCGTGAGCATGCTGTTCAACTGCGTCGCAAGTCCGGCGCTGATCGCAAACCGATCGACCACGGTATCGATGCGATCATCACCAATGCGGTCGACCGTCGTGTGTTGCGGCACTCCCGATCCACGCAGGTCGAGCACCACGCGCCCGGGCGCCGTGGAAAGCAAACGATTCACCATCGCGGCGGCGCTGTCGGTCAACAGCGCACGCTGTGCCGCACCCAACGGCACGCGCAGGATCAGCACACTGTCACGCGTACGCTCACTGCCGTGCTCATATCCGACGGCATCGTTCACGACCGTGGCCGTCGTCCCCGCGCTGTCCGTGAGTTCGACGCGCGTCAGCGGGTCCTGCAGCACCGACAGCATGCGACGATACGCACTGGCCAGCTGCTCTGGATCGTTCGCAGAACGTACGACCGTCGCCGCGCGGATGAACGCGGAATCCCACGGTGCGCCACGTTCGATCACGGCGGGGTGATAGAGCGACGCCAGATGCCACACCTGCAGCAACTGACGCAACCGGGCCACGCCCGCCGAATCAGAGGGGGCAGGGTCCGGCTCAGGGAGCTGCGTATCAACCACCGCCGGTGCCGCCAGAACTGGCGCCGCCATTGTCGGTGCCGCTGCTGCGTGACGCGCCGGTCGAGATGCCTTGGGCGACGCCTTCGGCGTACTCCCCCCCGGCGCCGGCGCACCAACACCCGAATCCGGAGTCATCCTGAAGAAGCTGCTGCTGCAGCCGGCACTCGCCGATGCGAGAATCGCCAGCGACGCACGTGCGGCGACACGCCCGAGCATCCGGGGAGTTGGCGAAATCAGCATATTGCACAAGATACCATCGGCGCCCCTCCTTGTTGCACAACGCTTCCCATATACTGACTCGCCTCCGCATGACCGAACGCCTGTATTACACTGACGCGCGCCTAGACCGGTTTACCGCCGTGGTGCTCGATATCGCCGACGATGGTCGTCGCGTGGTGCTCGACCGCACCGCGTTCTATCCCACCTCGGGCGGACAGCCACACGACCTGGGCACCTTGGGCGGCATCGCGGTGGTCGACGTGATCGACGAGGAAGAGCGGATCGCGCACTGCCTCGCAGAACCGATCGGCGTTTCCGTAGAGTCGATGTTGGTGGGACAGATCGATACCACGCGTCGCTTCGATCACATGCAGCAGCACACCGGCCAGCACCTGCTCTCAGGCTTCCTCGCCGACGAATTCGGCTGGCTTACGCTGAGCGTGCACTTCGGTGATGACAGCAACACCGTCGACGTGGCTTGCGATGACTTCGACCCCACGATGCTCGCATCCCTCGAGCGCCGCGCCAATGCCCTGATCGTGCAGAATCGGCGCGTCACCGTGTCCTTCGAAGACGCCGCCGAGGCCACCAGACTCCGCAAGCCGAGCGACCGTGCGGGCGAGCTGCGTATCGTGACCATCGACGGTATAGACCGCAGTGCCTGCGGCGGTACCCACGTCCACTTCACCGGCGAGATTGGCGCGATGCTGCTGCGTCGCGCCGAGAAGACCAAGGGCCACACGCGCATCGAGTTCGTGTGCGGCCATCGCGCCGTGTCCCGTGCCAGACTCGACGCCGAACTGCTTACGAAGGCGGCACGCACCCTGTCGGCCGCACCACATGAGCTGCCAGGACTCGTGGAACAGCAGCAGCAGCGACTCGCCGAGGGAGAACGTGAGCGGAAACGTCTGGCCGGTGAGTTGGCGTGCTATGAAGCCACGGCCATGTGGACGGCGTGTATCCCCGACGGCGACGGCGTGCGGCGCATCGTCGTGTCAACCGCTGGCGCGGTGAAGGACTCCGAACCGCTCGCCCAGCAGCTGGTGGCCCTCGGGTGTTGCGCGATACTGGTGACCAATGCCGTCGTGGGCGGTGTGTTGATGGCCACCGCGGAAGACACCGGCATCGATGCGGGACAGCGACTCCGTGCCGCCCTGCAAGCCGTTGGTGGTCGTGGCGGCGGCTCGCCCCGTCTCGCACAGGGCGCTGTCCCCGATCCGTCGCAGCTGCCGGTCGTACTCGCGTCCCTTGGCTTTCTCGCAACCACACAGGAATTGTCCGCATGAAGATCACGCGACCCTCGCTCTCGGAACACGCGCCGTTCGCCTCGACCTATATCGACGCCACCGCCAACGCCCTCACCGCGACGGGCACGGACCAGCTCTGGTCGCTACTGGTCGCGCAGCCCACGGCGCTGCTGGAACTGCTCGACGCCGTCGACCCGTCGCTGGCCGACTACTCGTATGGCTCTGGAAAGTGGACGCTGGGCGAGTCGCTGGTACACGTGGCCGACACGGAGCGGGTGTTTTCATACCGCCTGATGCGGATCGCCCGCGGCGACATAACACCGCTTCCGGGGTTCGACCAGGATACCTGGGTGCCGGAAAGTCGCACAGCCGGACGCCCGCTTAACGACATTCTGACCGAAATTCAGACCGTGCGCGCGGCCACGCTGTCGCTGGTGAAGTCGCTGGACGAACAGGCGTGGAGCCAAGTCGGTGTCGCCAGTGGACATCCAGTCTCCGCACGAGCGCTGGCGTGGATGATTGCCGGGCACTTCGCGCACCACCTCGATCTCACCCGCGAGCGGTATCTGGTGCGCTGATCGTACGGTCCGATTTCGGCCCCCGGAATTCGCTAGATTTCAGATCTGCGGCGCCCACGCCAGTGGCGCGCCTCACCTGACCGAAATTCCGGAGCGATGTCCGTGTCCGCTGTGCCCTCTGCTGCTGCTGCCGTAACCGAGACCGAGCGTCTCGCGATCGATACGATCCGTACCCTCGCCATGGACGCGGTCCAGGCCGCCGAGTCTGGACACCCGGGGACGCCAATGGCGCTCGCGCCGCTGGCGTACGCGCTGTACACGCGTCATCTGCGCCACGACCCATCGGCACCATTGTGGGCCGACCGCGACCGCTTCGTGCTGTCGGTCGGCCACGCGTCCATGCTGCTGTACGGCACGTTGCACATGGCGGGCTACGACCTCCCACTGGCCGAGATCAAGCGCTTCCGTCAATGGCAGAGTCTCACGCCGGGCCATCCCGAAGTGCACCACACGCCGGGTGTGGAAACGACTACGGGTCCGCTTGGACAGGGCGTCGCCAACGCCGTCGGTTTCGCCGTCGCCGAATCGCATCTCGCGGCCACGTTCAACCGCCCCGGTCACGACATCGTCGATCACTACACGTATTTCGTGGCGGGTGACGGCTGCCTCATGGAAGGCATCTCGCACGAAGCGGCCAGCTACGCCGGTCACTTCAAGCTCGGCAAGCTGATCGGCTTCTTCGACGACAACGGCATCACAATCGACGGCAGCACCGATCTCTCGTGCAGCGACAACGCCGAGCAGCGCTTCGCCGCGTACGGTTGGCAGGTGTTGCATGTGCATGACGTGAACGATCTCGACGAGATCGACGCCGCCATCGCCGCGGCGAAGGCCGACGCGCAGCGTCCCACGATGATCATCACGAAAACCCACATCGGCTTCGGCTCTCCCCACAAACAGGACACAGCCAAGGCGCACGGTGAACCGTTGGGCGCCGCCGAGATCGTGCTTACGAAGGCTGCGTACGGCTGGCCGAGCACGGAGCCATTCTTCGTACCCGATGAGGCGCGCGCGCATTGGACCGAGCGTGTGGCCACGCGCGCCGCGTTGCACGGTGAGTGGAAAGTCAGGTGGGCGGCGTACCAAGCCGCGCACCCCGAGCTCGCCGCCGAGCTGCTGCGTCGCAACGCGAACCAGCTGACCGCCGCGCTCGACAGCGCCTTTCCTGTATTTGATACGAAGAGCGGTAACGTAGCCAGCCGCGCCGCGAGTGGTGTCGTCATCAACGCCATCGCTTTGGCGGCGCCCGAGTTGGTTGGTGGCAGCGCCGACCTCACCGGTTCGAACCTCACCAACGTGAAGGGCGCCACGTACTACGCGCCCACCGCAGCCGCCGGTCGCAACTTTCATTTCGGCGTTCGCGAGCACGCGATGGGCGCGATCATGAACGGCATGGGGTTGCACGGCGGCATCATCCCGTACGGCGGCACGTTTCTCGTGTTCAGCGATTACATGCGTCCGGCGATCCGCCTGGCGGCGCTGATGGGCCTGCAGGCGATCTACGTGTTCACGCACGATTCCATCGGACTCGGCGAAGACGGCCCCACGCACCAGCCCGTCGAGCAGCTCACCGCGTTGCGTTGCATTCCGAACTTGCTGGTGCTGCGTCCGGCCGATGCCGATGAAGTGAGCGAAGCGTGGCGCGTGGCGATCGCACATCGCACCGGTCCGTCGGCGATCGTGCTCACGCGTCAGAAACTGTCGTACTTTGGCGAGCCGGCACGGGCACGTGCCGGTGTGCCGCGTGGCTCCTACGTGGTGGCCGATACGAATGGCGTCCCGAACGTGGTGTTGCTGGCGAGCGGTTCGGAAGTTGAGATCGCGCTGGCGGCGCGTGAGCAGCTGGCCGCGAATGGTGTGAACGCGCGCGTGGTGAGCTGCCCGAGTCTCGAACTGTTCGCCAAGCAGGACGCGTCCTATCGTGCGAGTGTATTGCCCGCCGGCGTTCCGCGCGTGGCCGTGGAGGCGGCGCATCCGATGTCGTGGTACCAGTGGGTAGGCGACACGGGCGCGATCGTCGGCATCTCAACCTTCGGTGCCAGTGCACCGGCCCCCACGCTGTACGAGAAGTTCGGCATCAGCGCCGACAACGTAACGGCGACTGTTACGCAGCTGCTGGGCGCATAGTCCGTTTCACATGACACGCCTGCTGGCCTTTCTCGGCGCCACCATCGGTGGCTACGCTGGCTGGGCCGCAGGCGTACCGTTCGGCGTATTCACGGCCTTCGTCGTGAGCATTCTGCTCGCGGCGGTCGGTGGGTACTACGGACGGAAGATCGGGAAGCACTACGGTGGGTGACGTGGTGGGTTGGCGAGATCGCTGAACTGATCACGCAGAGAGAACTGAGAGGGCGCAGAGGACGCAGAGAAAACGATTCTCTGCGAACTCTGCGCCCTTTGCGTTTCCGCGTGATCAGTTCAGCATCACGTCAACAAGCGCTCCATCGACTTACGGAGCACACCGCGCCAACGCGAGCGGGCACCGCTCCGGATCACGTGCCGGTGCACTGCCCTGACCGCCCGGGCCGCCAAATGTGTACAGCGGTAACCGGAGCGTCTGCAGTTCACGACCCGGGATCGGGAAGTGGACGGGCGTGCCTTCCGGAAGCGTACGCCAGCCGCGGGCGTCGAAGAACGCGACCACGCCGCTCACACCGGCGCCTTCGATGCCCTTCTCGTAGCGAAGCGCGTCCCACAAACTGCCACAGTCGCCGTTCTCCTTGCGCGGCACGCAACCCGCCTCGTTCGGCGGGCCATCGACTGTCACGGCAGGCAGTTCGCCGTTCGCGATGCGCGACTTGTTGATCAGCAGCACCGCTTCGGCCGCACGACCCAGGCGAATGAGTGCTTCGGCCTTGAGCAGATCCATCTCGGTCACCGTCATTGCGACCTGCGGTCCCGACTGGTAGGTGAGGTCGACACCGTTGCGCTTGTAGTAGTAATGCGAGAATCGGTATGTACCGCGGGCGGCCTGAAAGATGTTGTTCAGGTTGTAGCCCATGTACTTGCCCACCGATGTCGGTCCCGTCGGACCCTGAATGCGACGGTCCTTGGTGGTGATGCGGAACGGCAGCCGGCTGTCGTTCTGCGTGGCCACCCAGCTACGCCATCCGTTCGTCGAATCAGACGGGCCCACGAGCCAGTAGCTCGGGCGACCGAAATCCGACGGACGTCCCGCCGTGCGCAGGCGCGCGAGCAAACGCTTCCAGTCGTCGAAGAAGACATCGGGCTGTGCCGAGGGCGCGAAGTCCGTCTGAATGCCCGCATCGACGCGCCGAATCACTTCCGCCCAATTCACCGCGGCACGCTCTTCACGCGTGCGGGCCGAGTACACCAGCAGTCGCGCGGCGAAGGAGTTCGCGAGTCGCACGAACTGGTCCTTGGTGAGCGCCTGATACAGCCACCCGTCCACCGGGAACGTGATCGTGGGCTGCGCGTTCGACGTCGCGATCGCAACGTCGATCTGCGTGATGCCGAACGTCGTAACCACCTTGTAGTCGCTGAACTTCGGCGCCACACCAGTGAGCGTGTCCAGCTTGGTGGTCTCGTCAACCAACGCGGCCTTGTCGAAATACAGACCGAGATAACCGTACGAGATACCCTGCATGAACTTGCCCATCGCCTTCGCCCGTGCCGTACGCGGCGCATCCACGATTACGAGTCCGCGATCGATCGCACCCACCACATCGTTCGCGGCGGAGATGGTGCGGTACAACTGAAACCACGGCTGCTCGTTCACCAGCCGACGCGCGTTCACCGGACTGTTATTCCACGACTGACGTGGCTCGGCAGAGAGCTCGAGTTGTCCGAAGTCCGCGAAGCCGGACGTCATCTCGCGCGCCATCGTGCTGAATGCCCACGACGGATAGTCATCGTGGCCCGCCACAGGCCACCACGTGCGGAACGAGGTGGCAACGAAAGATTCGGTGGTCACCGGCTGCGCCGTGGCGCGCTCGGCATCGGGCCGGTTCGGGTTCACCACATCGAGGTCCTGACAGGACGCCGCGAGGAGGGTGAGGCCAATCGGCAGAGCGATGTTCTTGAGAGTCGAATTCATGTGTTGAGACTCGCCGATCAGAAGGTGATTTCGAAGCTGCCCGTCACCGTGCGATAGCGCGGATACGAGAAGCTGTCGAGGCGGCTGAGCACACTGCCTACTTCGGGGTCGTACCCCTTGTAGCTGGTGAGCGTAACCAGATTACGACCAATGAGCGACACCGAAGCCTGTTCGGCACCGAGACGCGCCAGCGCACGGGCGAAGCTGGTCGGCAAGCGGTACTTGAGTGACACCTCACGCAGCTTCACGAAGCTCGCGTCCTCGACGAAGTAGCTCGTCGGGTCGTTGGCCGAGTAGAGCGAGACGTAGTATTCGATGGGCTTCTTGAGTTCCTGCACCTTACCGGCCTGGTCGACATCGCGACTGCGCTGCCACTGGTACATGCGCTGATTGGTCTGGTTGTACGCGTCGCCGCCAACCTGCGCGTCCCACAGCATGAACAACTGCACGCCGCGCCAGCCGATCGTGTTCGACAGGCCAAAACGGAAATCCGGGTTGCCGTCGCCGATCCGTGTCACGGCCGCGTTGCCCGTCGAGTCGATGGCGCGGACCGGCATGCCCCACTGGTATGACTGGCTGCCGATCGTCACCGCCGGCGTACCCCACAGGCGCTTCGTCTCGCCATCGGTGTACGCGTTACCGGCACCGACGTACACGAGCAGGCCTTCGTCGTTGCGCGCGAATTCGTTCGCGCGCAACTGCGCGCCGGCCGGCAGATCTTTGGTGTCGCCGATGAATCGGAACCCGTACATGTTGCCGAGCGTCTCACCCGCACACCGGAAACCCACTGTGTTGGTGGTGAAGCAGGGGCGATTGAACTCAGTGATCTTGTTGCGCGACCGATCGGTCACGAGCCCGGCACGCCACGTGAAATTCGGCTTGCGCACGATCTGCGCTTCGATCGTGCCTTCGAGCGTGTTGCCCGTCACGGTACCGGCGTTCTGCCACTGGTTCGCGTAGCCGAAATAGCCGGCCAGCGGAATCAGCAACAGCTGATCGGAGGTCACCTGCCGGGCATACGAGAGCTGAATGGAGTAGCGATTCTTCACGATGGCGTCGATGCCGATTTCGGTCTCCTTCGAGTACTCGGGCTTCAGGAACTTGTTGCCGAGGTTCTGCTTCACTAGGCCGCCGCCTTCGATGAAGTTGAAGGTCTCGTACTGGTCGTTGAAGTCGGGGCGGCCACCAGCCGTACCCTGCGACGCGCGCAGCTTGAACTCGTTGAAGACGTTCTTGAGCGGAAACCACGTTTCTTCGGAGAGGCGGTACGCGGCGGAACCGCGATAGTACCAGTTCTGCTGCTCCTCGGGACCGAACAACGAACTGCCGTCCATACGTGCGAGACCGTCCACGATGAGCTTTCCGCGATAGTCCGCGGCCGCGCTGGCGAAGAACGAGTTGGTCCGGATCGTCTCGCTCGTCGAATTGACGAAGCGCACGGTCGCGTTATTCAGGCTGTTCACGCCCGGGGTCGAGAAGATCTGACCACTCGCATTCACGAGGTCGTTCGTCTCGCGTTCCATCAGACCGCGGACCGTGCTGCGCAACGTGACGCTGCCGACGCGCTTGAGCAGGTTGGCTGATAGCGACGCGTTGAACGCATTGGTCACACCGTTGAAGCGCGAGATTTCACCCGGACCACCATTACCGAAACCTTCCGTCTTCACACCTTGGTCGAGGAAGAAGTCGGTGGAACGATCGGAGCGATCGTAGGAGAGGTTACCGTCCACGGTGAGCCACGACCGCGGTGCGTAGCGCGCTTCCATGGCCCCCTGCGTACGGGCGCGATTCCGATTGCGCGTTTCGGTGGACAGCACGTACAGCGGATTCTCTTCCCGTCCTTCGAAATCGGGCTGGAAAATGAACGGCGTGCCGTCCGGATCGGGCTGACGCAGGTCTACATCGGGCGCCTGATTGATGAGGTCGAAAAACGTATCGTCGTACAGGTTCAGGCGCGTCGAGCGACTATGGTACGCGCTGACACCGATGCTGAGATCACTGCGCGGACGATGATCGAGATTCAGTCGGAAGTCGTTCTGATCGTAGCGGCCGCTGTTGAGGACGACGCCGTCTTCCTTCTGATTCACGTAGGAGAAGAACCAGTTGGTCTTGCCACCGTTCTGCGCGATGTTCAGCGAGTTGCGCGCGAAGTCGCCGGGATTGAAAAAGCGATCCACCTGATCGTAGAACGTCCCCGCCTTGAAGGGGTTGTCCTGAAAGCGCGCGTAGATGGGATCCGGCACGCGCAGCTCGCGGGGAACCACTTGGCCTGCGACGTTCAGGAACTCGCCCTGCTCATTCGACAGGAATGAATGCTGCTGCGCCCAATTCACTTTGCGAGCGAGTTCGTTGTTTCCGTACTCCGTGCGCAGCGTGAACTTTGTGGTACCCTCGGCCAGGCCGGTACCGCGGCGTGTACGAATCTGGATCACACCGGACCCTGCGCGGGATCCGTACAGTGAGGCGGCGGCCGCGCCCTTCACGACTTCTATGCTCTCGATGTCCATCGACTGGAGATCGGCGCTGGCAGCGTCGAACGACGCGGACTGGATGACACCGTCAACCACCACCAGTGGCGAGGTGCTCTTGCTGATCGATGTCGGCGTCCGCAGCTGAATGTTCGTACCGCTACCGGCCTGTCCGCTGGGGATCACACTCACACCGGCGATCTTGCCCTGAATCGTCTCCAGGGCGTTCGTTGCGGGCACCGGCGCGTCTTCCGCCGAGACACGGCCGACGGAGAACGGCACGCGGGTGCCGGAGGCGGGGTCCACCACACCGGTGGTCACCATGGCCTGCAGGTTGAGCGCGGCCACGTTCATCGTGACGTCATACGTCAGCGTCGCCCCGGCCGACACGACGATGCCCGCGCGGACGACACGGCGATAGCCAAGTCGAATAGCCTCGAGGCCATACGAGCCGGCGGGCACGGCGGAAAACGTGAAGCGACCGTCTGTATTGGTGCGCGCTTCGAGACGCGTGGTGCCACGCGATAGAAAGAGCTGGACCGACTGCAGCGGCTGTCCGGAGACCGAGTCGGACACGACACCCATGACGCGGCCCGGGGCCGTATCCTGCGCGTGAAGTGCCGCAGTGCCGGCGAGGCCGAACACCAGTGAAGCCGTGAGCATCAGATGCGCGGCGAAGCGAGGGACCATCTTTCCTCCGAGGGGATCTTGCTGACCAAAACACAGCGGCAGGCAGCATCGCCTGTGCGACACAGCCTGCCACCACGCAATGCGAGCGGGACGAACTGCAAACTATACGAAACAGGCGGTCGAGACGTTGGAGAAGCGTGCGCTCATGAAACGATTCACCGACGTAGCGCACGTCCCGCAAAAACATTCGCCATCTGTGTGTCCTGCACCGCCGCCTGCCCGTTCACGAACACCCACACCATCCCGCTCGACAGTTTAGTCGGATCGAGGTAAGTGGCTTCATCGCGGATGGTCTTGGGGTCGAACACGATCACATCGGCGAACGCTCCCGCGCGCAGCACGCCGCGATCAGGAATGCGATACGTCTCCGCCACCTGCCCCGACGACGCCCGCACCATGCGCTCCATCGTGATCACCGGCTTGTCGAGCACGTAACGACGGATCTTGCGCGGGTACGTGCCATAGAGCCGCGGGTGCCCGCCTGACCCGTCGGAGCTGGTCATCACGTACGGATCCTTCATGAACGTCTCGATGTCGGCCTCGGTCATGTTGAACGATGCCACACTCATATCGAGCCCTTCGTTGATCATCGCCAGCGCCGTCTCCACCGCCGGCAGTTTCCGCTGCTCGGCGGCCTGCTTGAGCGTGAGACCGATGTACGGCTTGGCCGCCGCGCTGCCACCCGTGAGCAGCAACGTGCTGTCACCACCACGGCGACGCAGATTGTCGCGCATCTCCACCAGCATCTTCTCGCGCAGCGCCGCATCGGCAATGCGCAGCTTGAGCGAATCATTGCCGCCGGCCTGCGCCCAGCGTGGGAGCAACGCCGCACTCAGGCCCGTGCCGCTTGCCGTCCACGGATACTGATCCGCTGTGACCACGCATCCATTGGCGCGCGCCTCGCGCATGATGCCGAGCACACTGTCGGCCTTCCCCCACACATCGACACCCAACGTCTTGATGTGTCCCACGTTCGCCGTCAGCCCCGACTCGCAGCCAATGCGGATTGTCTCGCGCACCGACGCCAGCACGCCGATCGTGTACGACGATTCGTCACGCTGATGCGTGTCGTATACACCGCCGAACGGCTTCGCGGCGGAGATCACGGCGATCGCTTCCTCGGTGCTGGCATAACTTTGCGGCGCGTAGAACAATCCCGAGCCTACACCGAAGGCGCCTTCCTTCATGGCCTTCGTGATCAGCGCGCGCATGGAGTCGATCTGTGCCTTCGACGCCGGCGCCGACGACGCACCCATCACGTTCGCGCGCACGGTGCCGAAACCCACCGTAGCATAGGCGTTCGTGCCAAGACCCAGCTTCTCCGATTCGTCGAAGACACGCTTCACATCGAACGGCCCACGCCCGTCGGGGCCAATCGTGACGGTAGTGACACCCTGCATGAGCGACGACGCGCTCAACCGACGCTCGGCGTTCAGTCGCGGCAAACCTTCCAGCGCGTGCGTGTGCGGATCGATGAACCCCGGCGACACGATCAGCCCCGTGGCATCGAGGCGTCGTGCGGCGGTGGTACCGGCAGGAATGGCACCGACAAAGGCGATCCGATCGCCGCGAATGCCCACGTTCGTCACACGCCCTGGCGCTCCCGTGCCGTCGTAGACCATCGCACCGGTGATGAGCACGTCGACGGCGCTTTGCGCGTGCAATGCTGCGCCATGGGGAAGCGCAGCGAGTACCGCACCGAGCAGCGCAGCGCGACGGGCGGATGAGAAGAAAGTCATGATCGGTGGGAGTGTGGTGAATGTCATACCATGCCTGTTACGCGCCGCACACCAGCGTCGCTGCCGCGAGATCTTCCAGCGCGAGTCCAACCGACTTGAACAGCGTGATCTGCGCACTATCTGTGCGCCCCACGTGAGTACCCGCTACCAGCTCACGCAGCTCGGCCACCACTTGCCCGCGCTCAATCACCCCGCGCGCCAGCGGATCCACCAGATCGCCGGCTTCGGTCAGCGCCCCGTCATAGCTGTCCACCACAATGCGACTCATGCGCACCACGTCGTCATCAGCCTCACGCATGGTCGGCGTGAAGCCCCCCACCAGATCCACGTGCGTACCGGGCGACAGCCAGGCGCCCTGCACCAGCGGCGTGCGTGACGTGGTCGCGGCGCACACGATCTGCGAGGCCGCGACGGCGTTGGCCAAGGCATCGGGCTCGTCACCACATGATTGTACCGGTAGTCCTTCGCCGGCCAACGTGGTCGCCAAGGCGGCGGCGCGTGAGGCCGAACGTCCCCAGATCCGCACGTGCGCGATTGCCGGGCGCATCGCGCAGTAGGCGCGCACCATGTACGGCGCCAACGTGCCCGTGCCGATCACCAACAGGTCGCTCGCGCCCTGGCGCGCCAGATACCTGGCGGCCAACACCGAGGTAGCGGCCGTCCGACGCACGGTGAGCGCCTCGCCATCGAGCACCGCCCGCGGTTCACCGGTGTGTCGATCGAGCAGGAGGTACAGCGCCTGCACCGTGCGGGCCGAGTGGGAGTCGGGCATCACCGTCACGACCTTCACACCAAGGGCCTCATCGCTCCACGCCGGCATCAGCAACAGCGAGTCCCGTTCGCTCAGCGCGTGTGTATGACGGCGCGGCACGGTGGCCCCGGCCGCGAAGGCGTCGCGTAAGGCAGACACCAGCAAATACCACGGCAGGGCCGCGTGGACTTGTTCGGCAGAATGGTACGGCAGCATCTTGGGATTCTATGTCTCGAGACGCATTGCGGAACCAGCAGACGGACCCCTTGATGAAAGTCGTGATCATCGGTGGTGGAGTAATGGGCGCGGCCACCGCCTCGTTTCTCGCCACGCGCTACGGCATTCATGCCACCATCCTCGAGCGAGACACGTCCTACACCCGGGCCTCGAGTGCGCTGTCGGCCTGCGCCATCAGGCAGCAGTTCTCCACCGAGATCAACATCCGGATCTCGCAACAGAGTCTGTTGTTTTATCGCGACATCGGCCGGCAGCTGGCCGTCGGTCACGACGCGCCGACGATCGGTCTCGTGGAGCCTGGATACCTGTTCCTCGCCACCGACGCAGGCGTGCCAGTGCTCACGGAGAATCAGGCGCTGCAGACGCAGTGCGGCGCAGCGGTGGCCCTGCTCTCGCCCCGTGAGCTCGGCGAGCGCTTCCCATGGCTTTCCACCGAGCAAATTGCCCTTGGGGCATTGGGGCTGTCGTCGGCGCTCAGTGGAGAAGGCTGGTTCGACGGATACCGCGCGTTGCAGGCCTTTAGACAGCACGCCATCGCGAACGGTGCGCGCTTCGTCGAGGCCGAGGCGATCGACTTCGACATGCGGAATGGCGCCGTGCAGTCGGTGATCACGGCGCAGGGCGAGCGCATCGACGCCGATGCGGTCCTCATTGCCGCCGGCGCCTGGTCGTCACCCGTGGCGGCGGCACTTGGCTTCGAACTTCCGGTTCGCGCCCGCAAGCGCGACGTGTTCTCGTTGCAGGCCAGCGCGCCGCTGGCGGGGTGTCCGCTGGTGATCGACCCCAGCGGTTTCTGGTTCCGTCCCGATGGCGACACCGGACAGTTCCTCTGCGGGGCGCCGCCGCGTGGCGTCGATCTCGACAATGCCCCACTCGATCAGGTGGACCACGGCCTGTTCGACGAGTGGCTGTGGCCGCGCTTGGCGGAGCGGGTGCCGCAGTTCGACGCCCTGCGGGTGACCGGCTCATGGGCGGGCTACTACGAGTACAACACCTTCGACCAGAACGGACTCGTTGGCCGACTGCCCGGCATCAGCAACGCCTTCGTGACGACCGGCTTTTCGGGACACGGCCTGCAGCAGGCGCCGGCGATCGGGCGTGGCATGGCCGAGCTGATGGCCACGGGGGCGTATCACACGCTGGATCTTGCGCCACTTGGACTTGAGAGGCTGGCCGCGAATGCCCCGCTGGTGGAGCGAAACATTATCTAGGGCGCTATTCGGCACCGCTCAAAGGCAAGAACACGGATGACAACGGATGACGCGGAACTGCACGGATAAGCACAAAGCGCCGTTTGCTTATCCGTGTAGTTTCCGTTGATCAGTCCTATCCGTGTTCCAGCTGTTGCTGTTGCTGTTGGGCCAATCTCATCGTGTCTCTCTCAGGTCCGCCCATGTCTGCTGCTCTCCATAAGGAAACGCACAAGAGCGCGAACATCGGCTGGCTGCGCGCCGCTGTGCTTGGTGCGAACGATGGACTGATCTCGACCAGTAGCCTCGTGGTCGGCGTCGCCGCCGCACAGCCGGATCGCGCGTCGGTGGTGGTGGCGGCACTGGCCGGACTGGTAGCCGGTGCCCTATCGATGGCCGCCGGCGAATACGTGTCGGTGAGCTCGCAGTCTGATACGGAAACGGCGGATCTGGCGCGGGAAAAGATGGAACTGGCCACGCAGCCCGAGCACGAACTCGCCGAATTGGCCGGCATCTACGTGTCGCGCGGACTCAGCCCGGAGCTGGCGAAGAAAGTGGCCGTCGAACTCACCGCATACGACGCCCTCGGTGCGCACGCGCGCGACGAGCTGGGCATTTTCGACCACACGCGCGCGCGTCCCATTCAAGCGGCGCTGGCATCGGCCGCCGCCTTTGCCGTGGGCGCCGGGCTTCCCGTGCTCTTCGTGTTCCTGGCACCCACGGCGATTCTCACGCCGCTCGTGTTCGGCTCTACCATCGTGGCCCTCGGTGCGCTCGGCATGCTCGCGGCTCAACTTGGCGGCGCCTCGCTGTTACGCGGCGCTGCACGCGTCACGTTCTGGGGCGCGCTCGCGATGGTGTGCACGGCACTGATCGGCAAACTTGTCGGGTCTCCGGTATGACACGCGACATGCCCAAGTCACCGATTGTCCAGAGTGCGAAGCGCGTGACCCGCACCTTCAAGGCGCAAGTCACCACGCTGACCGCCACAGTCGGTGCCACGTGGACCGCGTTCGTCGTGAACGGCCTCGCCGGTGGTGCACTGATGCAGTATGGCGTGATTCCGCGAACGCTCACGGGCTTTCGTGGTATTTTCTTCGCGCCGTTTCTGCATGCCAACATGCAGCATCTCATTGCCAACACCATTCCGTTCCTGGCCATGGGCTGGCTGGTCATGCTGCGCGACGCGCGTCACTTCCTGCCCGTCACGCTGTTCGCGATGCTGGGCTCAGGACTGATGGCGTGGCTGCTCGGTGCGCCCGGCTCCGTGCACATCGGCGCCAGCGGCGTCGTGTTCGGCTACTTCGGCTTTCTGCTGCTCGGTGGCTGGTATGCGCGCAGCTTCATGAGCATCTCGCTCAGCATTCTCGTGGCCGTCCTGTGGGGCGGGCTCGTGCTCGGCATTGCCCCAGGTCAGGTAGGGATCAGTTGGCAATCACATCTGGGTGGATTCATTGCCGGGGTGCTGGCGGCGCGGCGGTACAAGGGCGCGCGGTAGGAGCGCGCGCTCCCCTACTGCAACCGCGCCGCCGCTGCCGCCAGTACTTCCGCCCGCCAGGTCTCGAGCTGCGCCACCGGCACACCGCTCTCCTGCGACACCTGCTCGCTCGACGTGCCCTGCAGCAGCTGCAACACCAGCGCCACGCGGTCCGCCCCTGATCGTGCAGCCGTCTCTGCCACCGGCGCGGAAACCGCCGCCGCACACACCGAGCCCGCCGGCGTATCCCGCGCAGGCGCAGCCACGGCATTCACCGCCGACAACCGGCGCCGCGCGGCGATGGCGGTGACCACGATGTCACTCAGCAACTTCACGTAACGCAGCGTCGCGCGATCAGGGCTGATAGCCGCCATCGCACCGTCCATCGCGCGATCCACGTACAGACACCCCACGATCTTTCCCGCGACCACGATGGGAAACACGCCGAACTGCGCGACGCGCAGTGTGCCCGCCCACCGGGCTTCGGTGGCGTTCATGGCGCGATCATTGGGCAGATAAATCGGCGCGCGCTGCTGCGTCGCCGTAACCACCGGACCACCGCGAATGTTCATCGGAAAATCGAAGTGCGGAAGCAACGCATCGATCCCTTCGCCAAGCCCCGAGCGCGCCACCAATCGGCCGCGATCGGTATCGAGAATGCAGACGATCACGCGATCGAACGGGCCGCCGCGCAACGCGCCTTCGAGCGCCAGCAGCAACACCTCACCCAGCGCGGTGCCCGACTGCGCGTCGGCCGCACTTTCGAGCTCCTGACGCAATCGATCGCGTAACTGCACCGCAGTGTCTTCACTGAGCTCCGGCGTGACCGCCATCCACTCGCCGGTTTCGAACGCGGCCACACCGATCGCTGAGCGTGCGGATTCGGAAAGCTGTTTGAAGCGCTGACGATCGCTGGGAATGTGCAAGCTCGAGAACAGTTCGCGCGTTTCGTTCAGCGCCGACGCAATCACTTCGCGCAGCAGCTCCCGACTGAGCTTGATCTTCGCACGGTGCTGTTCTATCACCGCTTCCAGCGCCATACCCACGCCCTCCGGCGCGTGATCCTGGCTGTAGAGCGCTACCGTGAGATCGTGACTGAACGCGGTCACGGCCGCCGACAGGGACACCGACGTGGACGCCCGCGCGCGCATCCCCTGCACCACCGTTTCCGGCATGCCCCAATGTCGCGACACCTCGGCGCCCAGATCGGCATAGCCGAAGCCAAGTACGACTTTGGTGGCGCCCGTTTCCGACTTGCCTTCGTCGTGCATCATGGTCTGGATGCGCGCGTAGTCTTCGCCGAAGTGACAGGCGATGAGTACTTCACCCAGGTTGCGGAACATGCCGCACAGGTGCGCTTCCTCAGGCTCCTGCATGCCCAGACTCTTCGCCACCTCGCGTGCGTGATTTGCCGTGAGCAGCGATTGCAGCATCAGCTCCTTCAGCGCGGGCGAGCGTCGATGAAAGTTCTCGAACAGCAGCAAGCTGCTGGCCAGCTGACGGACGGTTTTCGCGCCCAGCATCATCATCGCGTGCGTAGCGCTCTGAATGGACCGTCCCGAGCGCCGATAGTGCGCGCTGTTGGCCGTGCGCACCACACTCAGCGTGAGGCTGTATTCGCGTAGCACCACATTGGCCAGACGCTGCAGCGAGCTGGCATCGTCATCCAGCGCCGAGATCGTTTCGATGATCTGCTTCGACAACGCCGGGAAGTCGCTGCCGTCGAGAATCCGACTCATCCGCGCGCGAACGGGCAATTCCTCAGGGTCGGAGGGTGCGCTTTGCAGGTGCTGGGCGTTAGCTGGCATTACCCGGAGTATCGGCACCTCGTAGACCGGTCTTGCGCCGGTCGATACAATCTGGCATCGCCACACCCCATGGATTCCATCAGCCCACCACTCGCCCGAACCGCCATGACCCGTTCCGCTGCCTTCAGCCCGCGCGGCCCCGCCGCCATCGGCCCCTACTCGCACGCCGTCTGGGCCGGCGACCTGCTGTATTGCTCCGGCCAGACGCCCATCGACCCGGTCACGTCCAGACTCATCGACGGCGACGTCACGGCGCAGACGCACCGCGTGTTCGACAACCTGCAGGCGGTCGTGGAAGACGCCGGCCTCTCAATGGACGACGTGATCAAGTGCAACGTGTACCTCACCGACATGGCCAACTTTGCAGCCATGAACGCAGCTTATGCCACCCGTTTCTCGGCCCCGTTCCCGGCCCGCACGACGGTGGCCGTGGCCGGCTTGCCGCTGAACGCGCAGGTGGAGATCGAGTTGGTGGCCAAGCGCCCGTAAGGCGTTCGCAGTTTGATAGGTCACGAGGGGTCGGTCCGTCGCGGGCCGGCCCCTCGTGTCTTCAATCAGTTTTGTACCGAACGGTCAGTTGGCCGGCACTGTCAGCGTGATGCCGTTCGCCGCGAGTATCACACTTATAGTTCGTGCCCGAACCATGAATATCATGGACTCGGCCACGGCAGCCTCCACCGCCGCCTTGGCGGAAGTGGCCTGCTTCTGCACCGCGTCGCTCGGCGTTTCCCACACACCCAGCATGCCGCTCTTGACCGAAGCCAGACGCGCCATGACGTTGGCATCGGTGCCACCGAAGCCCGCGCCGCCACCACCGCCACCAAATCCGCCGAGTCCACCGGCCGGTGCCCCAACGCCGAGCTTGGCGCGAACCACGTCGAAATCCTTGCGGAAGGCCGCGAATTGCGTCTTCACGCTGTCGGCGAGTGTCGGCGTGGAATCCATCTTGGCCGCCGCCTTCCGCACTTCCGCCAGCAGGGCAGTCATGGGAGCCGCCGCCGCTGCGCCTGCTTGTTGCGCCGCGTGCAGCTCGATAGCCAGGCCGTTGTAAGCCACCCGCTCCGCCAGCGTGAACTGCACCAACGGATCCATGACGATCGTGAGCTTCTTCGAGTCCACCAACTTTCCATCGACCACCAGCGCCACCGTGTACATGCCAGGCAACACCTGCGGCCCCTGATTGGCTCCACCACCACCACGACCGAATCCACCGCCGCCGGCACCACCGGTCGCCGCGCACGGATTCTCCGGCCGATAGCCGACCGTTGGCAACGGCGTCGGCAAGCCCGCGATCGGGCCACGGAACCCACTACCACCGCCACCCGGCGGACCGCCTGCCGGTGCGCCGCCGCCAGCGACCGCATCACGGATCGGCTCCACGCGCTGATCCCAACACACGGTCTGCAGGCCGGCCACGTTCTTCGCCGCCGGAAGGGCCAGTTCACGCACCAGCGCACCATTCGCGTCGCTGATGCGCAGCAGCGGATTCGTGACTGCCTTCTTCAGATGCAGCTGCAGCACCGTTTCCGTGGGCGGGTTTTCACCGGTGAAGAACTGATGTCCCCAGAACTCGTCGTTCCGATCGTCCTTGGCCTTCCACTGCAGCGACGGACCCGGCGTGAACAGCGCGGCATCGAGCTTTTGCGCCGCGTTGAACTCCTGAATGGGCTCGAGGTGATCGAGAATCCAGAGCGCGCGACCGTGCGTGGCCACCAGCAGCGCGTTGTCGCGCGGATGAATCGTGAGTTCATCCACACGCACCGTCGGGAAGTTCGCCTTCAAGCGCTTCCACGTCTTGCCGCGATCGAGCGTGAGGAAGATGCCCGTTTCCGTGCCGATGTACAGCACGTCGGGATTGCGCGTGTCTTCGGTGAGCGTCTTCACCACTTCGCCCTTGAGCGTCGCGGTGAGTGACTTGAACGTGGCCCCGAAGTCGGTGCTCGCCCAGATGTACGGCTCGTAGTCGTTCAAGCGATGATTGTCGACAGTGATGTACACCGTGCCCGACTCGAAGCGCGACGGCACCACTTCCGACACGAACGCGTGACCCGCCGGGAAGCCCGGCAGATTCTTCGTGATATTCTGCCATGTGATGCCGTTGTCCTTCGACAAGCTCACGGTACCATCGTCGGTGCCGGTGTAGAACACGCCCTTCTGCTTCGGCGACTCCGCCAGCGCCACGATGGTCGGCCACTGAGAAATGCCGTCATTGCGCGAGATGGCAATGTCGCTGCCCTTGAGGCCCATCGTCACGAGACTGTCGCGCTTCTCGTTCTTCGTGAGATCGGGGCTGATCACCGTCCACGAATCACCGCGATCGGTGCTGCGAAAGACGCGATTGGCCGCCGCGAGCAGCACACCGGGATCGTTCGGTGAGAGCATCAGCGGCGTGTCCCAATGAAAGCGATACGCTTCGCCCGCCGTCGCGTTCACGACGTTCTGCAGAGTGGGGCGGATCGACTTCGACTCACCCGTCACCTTGTTCCGACGGACCATGTTGCCGTCCTGCGACTCGGTGTACACGATGCGCGAGTCACGCAGGTCGGGAATGGCCACGAAGCCGTCGCCGCCAAGAATCTGGAACCAGTCGTAGTTGAAGATGCCGCGGTTCATGCGCGACGCGCTCGGTCCACACCAGTTGTAGTTGTCCTGCATGCCGCCGCACACGTTGTACGGCGTCTCCATGTCGAAAGCCACGTGGTAGAACAATCCCACCGGCACGTTTTCGATGAATTGCCACGTGCGAGCCATGTCGTACGACGTGGCCAGACCACCGTCGTTGCCGAGGATCACATGATCCGGATTCTTCGGATCGATCCAGATGCCGTGTACGTCGTCGTGCGTCACGAGGGCCGCATCGGTTTCGAACGTGCGTCCGCCATCCACCGAGAGGTGCAGGCCCACGCCACCCATGTAGATCCGCTCCGGATTCACCGGATCGATGCGCAGCTGGCTGAAGTACATCGGACGCGCATTGGTGTTGCTCTGTTTGGTCCACGTGGCGCCGCCGTCGGTCGACTTGTACAGCCCCGACACGCCCGCCACGACACCACGCGTCGGCGGTGCTGCCGGTGCCGCCGGTGCCGCTTCCATGTTCTCCGTGGCGGCCGCCGCACGCTGCGCACTCGGCGCCGGACCTTCCACCGTAGCGTACACGATGTTCGCACTCTGACGGAACACGTCCACCGCGATGCGCCCCAAGGGACCAGTGGGGAATCCCGTGCCGGTCACCTTGATCCACGTCTCGCCGCCGTCGGTCGACTTCCACAGCGCGCTACCGGGGCCACCGCCATTCATGCAACAGGCCGTGCGACGACGCTGATACGTAGATGCAAACAGGATGTTCGGATCGGTCGCCGACATCACGAGCTCGTTCGCACCCGTCTCGTCGTCCACCTTGAGTACCTGCTTCCAACTCTTGCCGCCGTCGGTGGTCTTGTACACACCGCGCTCACCACCGGAACCGAACAGCGGCCCCGTGGCCGCCACCAGCACCACGTCGTTGTTGGTGGGGTGCATCACGACGCGATTGATGTGCTTCGACTGTGGCAGTCCCATCAACGCGAACGTCTTGCCACCGTCGGTCGACTTGTAGATGCCGCTACCCCACGACGTGCTCTGGCGATTGTTCGATTCGCCGGTGCCCACCCACACCAGATCAGGGTTGATCTGCGACACGGCCACATCACCGATTGCGATCAGTCCCTGATCCTGAAAGAGCGGCGTGAAGAGGGCTCCGTTGCTGGTGGTCTTCCACACGCCACCGTGGGCCGTGCCAACGTACCAGATAGCCGGATTGGCCTCGTAGATCGCGAGATCAGATACGCGCCCCGACATCGTGGCGGGTCCGATCGACCGGAAATGCAACTTGTCGAATTCCTGCGCCACGGGTGTAGCCGCAGGCGCGTTCTGCGCTTGGCCGGCAACTGGTGCACACAGGTACGTGAGCGCCATGAGCGAAGCGGCGCGTCGGTGCAGTGTCCTGGACATGGAGAGGATCAGCAGGAGGAGGGGAACGACCATCGGTTGCCCGTGGAGATCATATGGTGGGCTAATGTGGCGATTCCGTCCCGTGGCGTCCATGCCCCTCGTGTGTGCGGAGGCCGCAAAAGCGAACAGCCAGAACACGGATGCCACCGATTTCACCGAAACAACACGGATAAGCAAAACGCTCTTGGCTTATCCGTGTTGTTTCCTGTCGATCGGCGTCATCCGTGTTCCGGCTGTTGTTGTTGCAGTTTACTCTTCGCTCTCGGCTTTTACCGCATGTAGTGACAGTTGTACCCGTACGGATTCTTCTGCAGAAAATCCTGGTGCTCCCCTTCGGCCGTCCACCAAGTGGTTTCAGGCGCGATCTCGGTCGTGATCGGTCGCTTCCACAACCCCGACTGCGCCATGCGCGCCTTCACCAACTCTGCCGTCTCACGCTGCTCGGGCGTCGTATAGAAGATCGATGAGCGATACTGCGTACCGACGTCGTTGCCCTGTCGGTTCAGCGTGGTCGGATCGTGCAATCGGAAGAACCAGTTCTCGAGCAGCGACTCGAAACTCAGCACCGTTGGATCGAACACGATCCGCACCGCTTCGGCGTGTCCCGACGCGCTTTCGTGAGTGTCGTCGTACACCGGATGCTCGAGCCAGCCGCCGGTGTAGCCTACGTCGGTTTCAAGCACACCGGGTACGGCACGCAGAATCTCCTCCACTCCCCAGAAGCATCCGCCGGCCAGAATCGCGACTTCGGTCTCCTTCGCGTTCATGCGAACAACCGGCGGAACTCGCCATACCCTTCCGCTTCGAGCTGCTCGAGCGGAATGAAACGCAATGAAGCGGAGTTGATGCAGTAGCGGAGCCCACCAGCATCGCTGGGCCCGTCGGGAAACACATGACCGAGGTGCGAGTCGGCGTCTTTCGATCGCACTTCCACTCGACGCATGCCGTGTGTGCTGTCTACCGTCTCCAGCACCTGCGGCGCCACCGGCTTGGTGAAACTCGGCCAGCCGCAACCGGAGTCGAATTTGTCGAGAGACGAGAACAGCGGTTCGCCACTCACGATATCGACGTAGATGCCGTCTTCGTGGTGATCCCAGAATTCATTGCGGAATGGCGGCTCGGTTCCCGACTGTTGGGTCACCGTGAACTGCTCGCGCGTAAGCGTCCGAGCCAGCTCGTCTGCAGGAGGCTTGATGTAGTCAGGCATAGTGGAGGATATACACGAAATGGGTGCCCGAAGTGCCCGCTTCCGGTGTACCGTGACCGGCGCGGTGGCCTATCTTACACACGTGCAGAATCTCCGCTTCGACAATCGCTTCGTGAACGAACTGCCGGGAGACCCGGACCAGACGAACCGGCGCCGGCAGGTGCTCGGCGCCGCGTGGAGCGCGGTCGCACCCACACCCGTGGCCGACCCCCGCCTGGTCGCCCACGCGCGCGAAGTGTCGGAGCTGCTGGGTATCGCCGAACAGGACGTGCTAGCGCCCAGCTTCGCGCGGGTGTTCAGCGGAAACGAGCTCCTTCCCGGGATGGCACCGTACGCCGCCTGCTATGGCGGGCATCAATTCGGCAATTGGGCCGGTCAGTTGGGCGACGGGCGGGCCATGTCGCTCGGAGAAGTCGTGAACGCCGCCGGCGAGCGGTGGGAGCTGCAGCTCAAGGGCGCCGGTCCCACACCG
>NZ_JBDNFF010000119.1:0-5865 GCF_041689975.1 Gemmatimonas sp. | reverse complement strand
TTGCCGGTACCGCCGCGGCTGGCGCGGAGCTTGAGGGTCATGAGGCGGGAGAGCCCGCTGGCCCACCCCTCGTCGGAGACGGTCCAGGCGCCGGACAGGGCTGCGAAGTTGCCGTAGCGGCTGTTTTCGCCGAAACGGGACGACCCGTCGCGCCGCAGGCTGGCCATGAGAACGTAGCGTTCACGCCAGGTCCAGTTGGCGCGGGTGAAGTACGACACCAAGGTGTTCTCGGTCTGGCTGCCGTCGAAGACGGAGACCAGGGCCGCGTTGCCGACGTAGCGCTCGAAGCCGGTGGGAAAGCCGGTGCCGGCGACGTAGCTGAAGTTGGTGGAGTTGCGCTCCTGACTGGCGCCGGCGGTGAGGCGCAGCGTCTGGTTGTCGGAGTCGATGAGGTCCCAGTTGCCGAACGTTTCGGCCAGGAAGCGGTAGGCGCGGGTGCGTCCGTTGGCCCCCTCGCCGCCCACGCTGGTGCTCACGGCGCGGTCCACCTTGGGCGAACGCCAGCGGAGCTCGTCGAGGGAGTAGATGTCGCTGCCGAGGCGCGCGGACACGTTGATCTTGTCGGTGACGTTATAGCGCGCCTCCGTGTTCCCCAAGGCGCGCAGCGTGGTCACGTTGAGCGAGCTGTAGGTGGCGGTAGCCACCGGGTTGGAGTAAATGAGGCCGTTGGCGATGCCGGCGAAGCCGAAGGAGTTGCCGCGTATCGGCGAGAAGGGCTGCATGGCCATCGCGTTGGTGACGATGCCGTCGATGTTCTGGTCGCCGGGGACGCGGTCGTTGGACTCGCGGGTGAGCCCGATGTTGGAGGTGATGGTGAGCTTGCTGGTGGCCTGCGCGTCGGTGTTGGGGCGCAGCGCCTGCCGCTGGTAGTCGGAGCCGATGACGATGCCGGTCTGCCGCGTGTCGCTGCCGCTGAGGAACATGCGGAGGCGGTCGGTGCCGCCGCTCACGCTCATGTTGACCTCGCTCATGGGCGCCTGGCGGAAGACGGCGGACTGCCAGTCGGTGTTGATGCTGTCGGTGCCGGCGGCGAAGCGGGGGGCGAGCCCTTGGTTGGTACGCGCCTCGTTCATCACGGCCACGTACTCGGACGCGTTGAGCAGATCGACGGTGCGCTCCACCTCCTGCGAGGCGGTGAAGGCGCTCATGTTGAAGCGGAAGCGGTTGCCGCCGGCGCCACGCTTGGTGGTGATGACGATCACGCCGTTGGAGCCGCGGGAGCCATAGATGGCGGCGGCGGCGGCGTCCTTGAGTACGTCAATGGAGGCGACGTCGTCCGGGTTGATCGCCGAGATGGGAGTCATGCGCTGGCCGCTGGTGCCGGTGATCTGCTCGAAGGACCCCTGCAGCATGGGGACGCCGTCGATCACGTAAAGCGGCTGGCTGCCGGCGTTCAGCGAGGCGGGGCCGCGGATACGCACCGACACGCCGCCGCCAGGCTCGCCGCTGTTCTGCATCACCTGGACGCCGGCGATCCGCCCCTGCAGGGCGTTGTCGAGGCTCACGACGGGGATGGCATCGAAGGCGCTGCTGTCCACGCTGGCGATGGCGTTACTGACGGTGGCGCGCCGGCTGCTGCCATAGCCGGTGGCCACGACAGTACTGAGGACGGCGGCCACGGGGCGCAGGCGGATGTCCACCGTGACGGTGCTCCCCGCGGTCAGGTCAACCGTGCGCTGTAAAGCGGCGTACCCGAGGCGCTGCGCGCGCACGGTGACCCGCCCGGCGGGGACGCCAGCGAGCTGGTAGGCACCCGTCTCCGAGGTGACCGCGCGCGCGGGGGCGCCGGTGACGGTCATCTGTACCCCGGACAGGGGGCGGCCGGTGGTGGAGTCGGTGACGGTGCCGCGCACGGTGCCGGTCGCCCCCTGCGCCCACAGGGCGCGGCCGGCCGGCGTGGCCATCAGGACCCCGGCGAGCGCGACAAGGAACGCCACCCGCGGCATCGCGGGCGCCCTCCCCGCTATGATAGTCCACAACCATCGACGAGCGCGCATGACTTCCTCCGAAAGCGGGATGACGGGACAGTTGGTTGTCAAGCGGTGGCTCGTCCTCCGCGGTATCGTGGAGACACGCATCGCCCCATCACTGTCCACGCGCTCACCGTCTACCGACGGGGCGCACACTGTGAGGCCAGTCACCGTCGCGATAATAGGCCTCGATGTCCAAAAGCGCGAGAGTCAGCTGTCCATCAAGGCGGACGACGGGTCGATCACCGACCGCCGGATTGCGACGAGTCGAGAGCGGTTCACGGCCGTATTCGGAGAGCTGCCGCAGGCTCGTATTGTGCTCGAGGCGAGCACCGAGAGCGAGTGCGTGGCCCGCCACCTGGAGTCGCTCGGCCACGAGGTGATCGTCGCGGATCCGAACTACGCGCCGATGTACGCCAATCGTTCGCGCCACACAAAGACCGATAAACGCGATACGCGGACGTTGATGGACGCGTGCGAAACGGGCGCCTGACGTCCCGCGAATCGCCTCTCCGAGGCGCGCCGTCACGTGCGCGCCGAGTTGGCCGTACGGGATGCGCTCGTGCGCACACGGACGCGGTATATCGCGCTCGCGAAGGCGCTGGTGCGCCGCGATGGCTTACGCGTCCCCACCAGCTCGAGCGCGTGGGTGCCCACACGAATGGCGGAGCTCGACCTCTCGCCGACGTTGACGTCGGAGTTGGCCCCGCGCTTCGCGGTGTTCGCGCCGCTCACGGCACAGATCGCGGTCGCGGATGCGCGCATCGCCGGCTTCGTGAACGAGGAGCCGATCGCGGCGCTCCTCACCACGGCGCCCGGCGTGGGCCCGGTCACCGCGTGCGCCTTCGTGGCCACGATCGACGACCTCACACGGTTTCGCACGGCTCACGAACTCGAGGCCTCTCTCTGCGTGGTGCCCAGCGCGCGCCGTTCGGGGGAAAAACGCCAGCTCGGTCGTATTACGAAAGCCGGCAACGGGCGCCTGCGCTGGCTGCTGGTCGAGGCGGCGTGGACGATCCTGCGCTCGAAGTCCGCGGCAAACGCATTGCGGTGGTTGCGCTCGCGCGTCGACTGGCCGGCAATTTGTCTGCGATGTGGCGCGACGATGTGGCGTACGACGCACACCGTATTCGTCCGCTGCCAGCGGCCATCTCTCAACGCGGGGGGTAGGCACCGCACGACCAAGCGCGAATCGAGTGGACTGAATCGGGAGCGGCGAGCGCGGGAATTTCCTTGACGCAGTACGCAGGACATCGACGTCGTGGGAGAGTGGGCGCCGTCCGCTCTTTCGTACCACCCTCATGCGCCGGGACCTTCGCGTCCCATCCGAGAGCGCGAACAAAAGGCTGAGCAGCACCTCGAGGATCGCTCGGACCATCGGAGCACACTCGACGGCAAGCCCAGAAAAAGCACCTTACTCTTCACTTAATGAACTGGACCAGGTGGATTGATGCTCCGACCCCCACCTCGGAGCAGGCGATGGCGCGTACCGCCGCAGGTCTTCCCCCAGGGACCCGACTGACCGATCACATCAGTCTGAGCGTGTTGACGGCGCGGTTCCCTTTGCACACCGTCGAGCCGGTGCTGTTCGAGACGGAGCGCATGAGCCAGCGCGAGCGCGATCTGCCGGCGCACGTGATGGTCTACTACGCGATGGCGCTCGCGCTGTACGCGGACGTGTCGACACGCGAGGTGCTGCGCTGCCTGCTCGAAGGGGTGCGTTGGCTCGGCGAGCCGGGCGCGGTCGCCGAGCCGGCGGGCCCGTCGGGGATTTCGCAGGCGCGGACGCGCTTGGGTGCCGCGCCGCTGGAGGCGCTCTATCGCGCCGTGGTGCAGCCGGTGGCGACGCGCGAGACGCCCGGCGCGTGGTATCGCGACTGGCGCGTGACGAGCCTTGATGGCACGACGCTCGATGTCGCCGATACGGCCGCGAATCGCGACACCTTTGGCCGCCCGGCCAGCGCGCGCGGGGCGAACGCCACGAGGGCCTTCCCGCAGCTGCGCCTCGTCGGCTTGGTCGAGACCGGGACCCATGTCCTTTGCAGCGCGCAGCTCGGCGCGTATGCGACGGGAGAAGTGACGCTCGCCGCCGCCGTGGTCTCCACGCTCACGCCGGAGATGCTCTGTCTGGCGGATCGCGGCTTCGTCGGCGTTGATCTGTGGCAGCAGGCGGCGGCGACCGGGGCCGCGCTGCTCTGGCGCGTGAAGGCCACCCTGACGTTGCCGGTGGAGACGCGCTACGCCGATGGCTCGTATCGCAGTGCGCGCCGCTGGAACAGCCATTGCCGGAGCGTGGACCGCACGCCGGTCCCGGTGCGCGTCATCGAGCACACGCTGCCCGGCCTCGCCGAGGCGGCGACGCGCTACCGCCTCATCACGACGATCCACGCGCCCGCCGTCGAGCTGGCCGCACTCTATCACGAGCGCTGGGAGATTGAGACCGCGTTCGACGAGTTCAAGACGCCTCTGCGCGGCGCCCGGCGCGTGCTGCGGAGCAAGACCCCGGAGCTGGTGCGGCTAGAGGCGTGGGGCTTTCTCCTCGCGCACTTCGCGATTCGCGCGCTGATGCACGAGGCGGCGCTCGGCGCCCATCCCCACCCGCGCGATCCCGACACGCTGTCCTTCACGCAGGCGCTCCGCGTCACCCGCCGCACGCTGCCCCACGTGGCGGCTCTTCCCCCCTCAGGACGTGGCGCGCTGGCACCAGGTGCTTCTGGACGAGCGGCGCGAGGAGTCCGTGCGCTCCAGCCGCGGGCGCGTCGTGCCCCGCGGCGTCAAACGGAAGATGAGTAACTACCCGCTGCGCCCACGACGACGACACAATACGCGCTATGCGAACTACCGCGTGCGGATCGTTAAGTGAAGAGTATTGAGGCTAACCACGCGCGCGAACGAACCGCATACTTCACTATGTCCCGAGTGAGCTTCCGATTCCGCGCTGCGGATGCAGCGGCACGGAAGATTCCTCCACGCAGATAGCGAAAAATGCCTTTCTTGTCTGGTCTTGGCTTGCGCCGTCGGAGCGCGGTTACCGCGGCTGTGGCAATGAGCGCCCTGCTTTGTGCCGAGACGGCCAAGGCACAGCTGACCAACTACACGATTCAAGGCGTCTTCACCGATGCCAGCAGTGGCGACGAAGCGCTCCAAAGTGCGATCAACCCAGTGCTTGGTGCGAACACGTTTTTCAGCGTTCTGCTGTCGATAGACACGCCCGCAACGGGCGGGACGGCGTTTATCGAGGGGGGGGAACCGGAACCGTGTAAAAGGCTGTTTCCAGCGCGTCGTCGTCGTTTGGTACCTTCTTCAGTTCTGGAGGTAAGGGACGCGCGGGCGCTGTCCTTCCAGTTCAGCTTCTTCCTAGCCGATTTCTTCGCTAACACCCTTACCAGCGAATCGGCAATCCCCGATCTGAGGTCCCTAGCCCTCTCAGGCAATTTCGCTGTGTTTGCACCCCCAGCTAATCCAATCCCTCAACCATTCGACCGTGCCAACTTCGGCTTGCGCGTCACCTCGATCACGCTCCAACAAGTGGTGCCCGAACCGTCGACGTACATGCTGCTCGCTGCCGGCCTCGCAGGACTTGGCGTCATCTCTCGCCGCCGCCGTCACCAGTGGGCGATCGATTGAGGTTGGTTGCTCGGAACAGATCACACAGAGAATAGGAGGAAAGGAGAAAAAGAGAGCAGAAGATCTCTTTTCTCCTTATCTCTTTTTCTCCTGACCTCTGTGTGATCATTTCAGCTTTTGAGGAATGTCACTCCCCCAATACCGACTGCGCGATCGCATCGAGCCCGCCACGCAGAGGATCGCCCACCGGCACCCCCAACTCCTTCGACACACGCTGCGCGTACTCGTGCCAAGCCTCGTCACAGAGCGACGACGAATTGATGCTCAC
>NZ_JBDNFF010000118.1:0-5223 GCF_041689975.1 Gemmatimonas sp. | reverse complement strand
TACAAAGCGTGTTCGGCAAACGCAAAGCCAGTGTGGTCACCAACGATCGCAGCGACGAAGGATTGCAGCGCGCGGTGCAGCAGTCGGAAGCGCTGGCGCGACTCGCACCGGAGGACCCCGAGTATCTTGGCGAACTGCCGCCGCAGACGTACGCGCCGGTCAACGCGTGGTCCGATCGCACCGCCGATCTTTCGGCTGAGGATCGCGCCAAAGCCGCCATGACTGCTCTCGCGCCCGCACGCGCGGCCAAGGATCTCACCGTGGCCGGCTTCATCATTTGCAACGCGAGCGCCAGCGCGATCGGCAACAGCGCCGGGCTGTTCGCCTATCACCGCGGCACGAGCGCGAACTACACACTCACCGCGCGCACCACCGACGGCACCGGCTCCGGTTGGGTGGGTAGCGAGAGCACCGACTGGGGCGCGATCGACTTCCAGTCGGTGGCCGACCGCGCCATCGACAAGGCGCGGCGTTCGCGCAATCCAGTGGGCATCGAGCCTGGTCGCTACACGGTGATCTTCGAGCCGGAAGCGACCGCCAACCTCGTGAGCCTGATGGGCGGCGCCTTCCAGGCACGCTCGGCCGACGAAGGACGCTCCGCCTTCTCGAAGGCCGGTGGTGGCTCGCGCCTTGGCGAGAAGATCGCGGACGAACGCGTCTCACTGATTTCCGATCCCGGCGACGCGCTCATTCTTGGCTCGCCGTTCGATGGCGAAGGCATGCCCACGGGCAAGCAGACGTGGGTGCAGAATGGCGTGCTCAATCAGCTCGCGTACAACCGATTCTGGGCCAATAAGCAGGGCAAGACGGCCACCGGTGGTGCCCAGTCGCTGCGCATGGCCAGCGGCAGCGACACCATCGAGTCGATGATCGCCAGCACCACGCGCGGTGTACTCGTCACACGCTTGTGGTATCTGCGTCCGCTCGACGCGCGCACGCTCATGTACACCGGCCTCACGCGCGACGGCACGTTCCTGATCGAGAACGGCAAGATTGCGCGCTCCATCAAGAACTTCCGCTTCAACGATTCGCCGTTGTTCATGCTGAACAATCTCGAGGGCGTGGGCGTAGCAGTGCGTACGGCCGGCGGTGAAGGTGGGCCCGGCGTCGCCATGCCGCCCATCAAGGTACGCGATTTCAACTTCTCGAGCTCGTCGGACGCGGTATGATGGAGCCACGCGATGCGCGCCGCAGGAGGATTGCTTTGCGCGCCGCCGCGCTGCTCTTCGCGCTCGGCGTCATTTTTATCTCCGGCCCGCGGCCGAGCGTTGATTGGTCGGAGCAACCCGGGTCTCCCGCAACCCGCAACGTGGTTGCGGAACCACTGCCAGACAGCTTGCGCGATCTTCCCGCATGGTTCGCGAGGCAAGAGCGCGCCAGCGGCGTGACCGATGTCGACGTGGCGAAGCGCATCGTGTTCGCCGACAGTGTGTCGCCCAAGCGCACACCGTGGAGCGTGGTGTATTTGCACGGCTTCTCCGCCACTCGACAGGAAACCGCTCCACTCAGCGAAGACGTTGCACGTGCCCTCGGCGCCAACCTGTATGAGACACGACTGTACGGCCACGGCTTGCCGGGCGACTCGCTGCGCAGCGTAGAAGTGCGCGACTGGCTACGCGATGCCGCCTTTGCGGTCGATGTCGGCCGATGGCTCGGTGACTCGGTGCTCGTGATCGGCACCAGTACTGGTGGAACGCTCGGCGTGTGGCTCGCCACGCTCCCGAAGCCAGTGCGCCAAGGTCTGCAGGCCCTGGTACTTATCTCGCCCAACTTCGGCCCCAAGGATCCCGCCGCCGGCCTGCTCACGCTGCCGTGGGCGGAGGTCGTCCTGCCGCGTTTCATTCCCGAGCGCGAGTGGACGGCCAAGAACGACGAACAGAAGCGGTTCTGGACGACACGCTATCCGTCAACAGCGCTCTTCCCCATGCAAGCATTGGTCGAGCACGTGCGCGAGGCCGCGCTCACGAGCTACGACGTGCCCACACTCGCCTTCTACAACGAGGCTGATGAGGTGGTCGACGCCAAACGCACGACGCGCTGGCTCGACGCACTCGATACCGAAGGCCGTGTGAAGTCACAGCGCGTTCTGGTCACGCCAGTACAGGGCGAAGATGGCCACGTGCTCGCCGGCCGCATCGTGGCACCGAGTCAGACCGCGAGCTTTCGCGATCGCATCGTGAACTTCATGGCTGAGCGCTAGAGAATGGACACTGGCAATATTGGCTTCATCGTCATCATCGCGCTCTTCGCCATCGCCTTTCGGCTACTCGCCGACCGATGGGACCGCAGCCGCATCAACCAGTATGTCGCCGAGCGCGGCGGCACCGTGAATGGCGTCACGTGGCAACCGTTCGGGCGCGGGTGGTTCGGCGAGAAGGGCGATCGGATCTACGAAGTGGAGTACACCGACCGCGAGGGCGCGTCACACAGCGGGTCGTGTAAGACAAGCATGTTCAGCGGCGTCTACTTTACCGATGAACGCACCACATCGGCCGTGCCACCACGTGCGCTCACCGGCGCCGACCGCGAAATCGCCTCGCTGGAGCGCGAGAACGAACGGCTGCGCGCGGAGATCCGGAAGCTCAGAGATCCCGGAGCCTGATCAACCCTTCCTGCGCCACCGATGCCACCAGCGTACCGTCTTGCGTAAAAATCTCGCCGCGTACGAAACCGCGTGCCCCAGCGGCCGCCGTGCTGTCCATGCTGTACAGCAACCATTCATCGGCGCGGAACGGACGATGCATCCAAATCGTGTGGTCCAACGATGCCAGCTGCAGTCGGGGATCGCGATATGACACTTGATGTGGCAACAATGCCGTGGGCAAGAATCCGTAATCCGACGCGTACGCCAGAATCGCCTGATGCGTGATCGTATCGTCTGGCAGCGTGTCGATCACGCGGAACCACACGAAGCGCTTCGACCCGCGCGACTCGTCCGTTCCCGGCACGTGTGACGTAAAAGAGCGGAAGTCGATCGGCCGATCCTGCGTGAGCACCGTACGCAGCTCGGGCGGTAGCACTTCGGCGCGCTCGCGGATCTGGTCGAGCTCGGGCATGAGATCTTCAGGCGGCGGCACGTCGGGCATCTGGCTTTGATGCTCGAGGCCGTCGATGGCCACGTGAAAACTGGCCGACAGATGGAAGATCGCTTCGCCATGCTGGATCGCGGTGACCCGCCGGCTGGTGAAGCTGCCCCCGTCGCGCGGGCGGTCTACGAAAAAGACGATCGGCGCTTTGAGGTCTCCGGCGCGCAGGAAGTAGCCATGCACCGAGTGCGCCTCGCGCGGCTCGTCAACGGTACGACGCGCGGCCACCAGCGCCTGCGCGAATACCTGCCCACCGAACACGCGGCCGGTGCCGAGATCGCGGTTGTGCCCGCGATAGATATTGACCTCGAGCTTCTCGAGCTCGAGTAACGACAGCAGATCTTGGACGACGCTCATACCGTGGAATATGCGCACGAGTTGTGGCTGGGGCGATGCGGCGGTAGCATGGGCGCATGAATCGTGCGCTTCGCTCCATCGTGTTGCTGCTGGTCTGTGCGTTCGCCCTCTGGAAGTTCGCCGCCAACCAGGGGACGTCGGCCACGACGGCCCCCGCTTCCACGAGGTCGTCCGCACCACCGACGGCGGTCCCAGCGCCACGGCCGCCGACGTCCTCCGCCAGCGCCATCGGCTTCCGCTCCACCGCCCGCTTGGTCGAGCACTACGAAAAGCACGGACGGGAGTTCGGTGCCGTCTCGCAGGCCCAATACCTGCAGCTGGCGCAGCAGCTGCGTGATGCCCCCGTGGGCGGGGACATCCTCGAGGTGGTGCGGCCAACCGACCGCGTGATCTCCCGCTTCGACCGGGGCAGCGGGGCGTTCCTGGCCGCGAACGCCGACCGCACGATCCGCACCTTTTTCAAACCCAACGACGGGGAGGCCTACTTCCGCCGTCAGGCCCGCCGCTCCCCCCGACCCTGACCCGCCGATGATCAGTGCCGACCAACTCCTGGAGCAATGGGCCCGTACGGTAGACGACGTAGAGCATAGCTACGCGCTCACCTACGACGATTACCTCAACGACCTGGACGTCCGGCGGGCCATCAGCGACGCCCCCCTGCCCAGCGCCGCCCAGGAGCACCTCGCGGCCCTCGACGCGCGGTTCCGGGAGGCGACGTTTCCCTCTGGGGCGTGCGTCTGGGGGGTGGAAAACGAGAAAGCCGAGGGGTGGGACCGGGTCACCCATTGGTACTACTGGCGGCTGCCAACACACCCGGGACCGGCCTTTCACGACGAATAATCGATTATCTTTCAGGGCTATGTCTCATAGTCCTGACCCCGTGGAAGCCAGTCTCAGTCTAACCGAGCGCGTTCGCGCCGCGACGCAGTTGCTCGAACAGTTCGCCGTGAATCGGGCCGAGCTGCTCGATCTCTCCGAAGATGAGCGCACCCGCCTGCTCAAGGCAGCCGGCGAGGTCTCGCGCCCGGACGCGATCCTGCGGCGCCAGATGGTCAAGGCGACCAAGCGAAAGAAGCGGGTCGAAAAGACGATTCGCGTGCACGAAGCCGAGTCGCAGCTGCAGGAAACCGGCATTCGCCGTCTGCGTCGGCAAACGGTGTTTACCACGCCCAACTATTTGTTGCCAGCGTCGGACGACCAGACCACGGTCGAGACCGAGCCCGACTTCCGCGAGGCGCTGGAAGACCAACACTGCTACGTGTGTAAGCGCAAATTCACGGTGTTGCACCACTTTTACGATCAGCTGTGCCCCACGTGCGCCGCGTTCAACTACCGCAAGCGCGGTGAGTTAGCCGACCTGTCGGGACGCACGGCGCTGCTCACCGGCGGCCGCGTGAAGATCGGCTATCAGGCCGGTATCAAGCTGCTCCGTTCGGGCGCGCATCTCATCGTGACCACCCGTTTCCCGCGGGACTCCGCGACGCGCTATGCCGCCGAGCCCGACTTCGAGCAGTGGGCGCATCGCCTCGAAATTTTCGGGCTCGACCTTCGCCATACGCCGAGCGTCGAAACGTTCTGTCATCACCTGATGGCAACGCACGATCGTCTCGACTTCATCGTGAACAATGCCTGTCAGACCGTGCGGCGTCCGCCCGACTTCTACAAACACATGATGGAGGGCGAGACGGCGGCGCTCAGCAGCATGCCCGAACTGGTGCGTAAGCTGCTCGGTGCGTATGAAGGAGTGCGTGGCTATCACATGCTGCCCGGATCCACCGAT
>NZ_JBDNFF010000117.1:0-4143 GCF_041689975.1 Gemmatimonas sp. | reverse complement strand
TCGCACGTGAATGGTGTGCGTTTCAGTTCGTTTTTCCTATTTGCTCCGGAGCGACCGAATGCACCCGTCACCGATCGAAGCGAGCACCGCGGTCTCAGCATGCTGGGCGGAGATGACGAGTCGACTCGCGCCGCTGGTGCCGATCCTGTCCGATTTTCGACTGCGCGTGCGTGTCACCGATGCCTGCCGCGCGCTTGCCGTGACGTCGCGAACCACGCTGTCACGTGAGTTGGAGCGCCGGCAGCTTCCGCCTTTCAGACTGTTGAAGAACTGGTGCCCCGTGTGTGCAATGGTAGAGGCGGCGGAGAACGGTGCGTCGCTGTGCGACGTCGCCTTGCATCGTGGTGAGTATCCAGCGGCCTGCTATCGGCTGGTGAAGAGCAGCACAGGCCGCTCATGGACCGAGGTTCGCGCCAAGGGATCCGATTGGGTGAAGCGCTGTGCGCTGCAGGCCTGGGAACCGTACACGCGGCTGCGCGTGATCGAGTAACGGCGAAAAAAGAATTCGGCGATTCACACTTTTCTGTTGTAGCGTGATTGCTCGCCTGTCGCCATCGTAAGTCGCAGGCCAGCGCAACGCTTCCACCGTGAACTCCGCCTCGCTGCAACGACGATTGCCTGGCGCGCCCGTCTTGTTCAATGTCGTGTGTCATCTCCGCCGCGAAGTCATGTCACGTCGGTCGTCCACGAAATCGGATCACGGCTATTCGAAATCGTTCACCATTCACATTCTTCAGGAGCAGAATTGTGCGTCGATCATTTGTCCTGCTGACATCCAGCTTCATGCTAGTTGCTCTTTCTGTGCTTGGCGCACAGGAGCTCCCTACAGACGATGGATCAAACGGCGGTGACGCGCCATGCTCGACCGGAAGCGTCGCCTGCCCCGCGACGTGCACTGTGGATGTCAACAGCTGCAAGCCAGTACCCGGCGGGGGTGGTCAGACCTGCATCATGATCTGCAAGAATCGCACTCCGTGATCGTGGGCCTCTCAACCTCATCTTTAACACTCCTCTCTCATGATCCGACAATTTCGCTTTATGACGCTTTCGGCCTTCGTCCTTGTTGCAAGTCTCGTCCTGACCGGCTCGCCGTTACGTGGTGATGAGCTGCCAGAAGACGGGAGCGGCGGTGATGGCAGTGGTCCCGCATGCAGCACGCATGGAAACGTGTCGTGCGGCTGTGCCGTCGAGTCGTGTACAACCGTAAATGGCGTTACGAGGTGTACTCTATTCTGCAAGTTTCGATACGTGCATAGCGCCTGATTATGCGATTGAACGCAGTCCGGGAATTCGCCTTCGCGTCGGCTGTGATCGTCGCCGCCACGACAGCCTGCTCTTCCCAATCCGATCGTATTCTCGAGGATGGAAGAAGCATTCGACGGTCCGCACTACGCGAAGTGTGGCGAAGGGCGGTGGACTCCGACGATACGCTGTTCGCAATTCCAAGTAAGATCTTGTTGCTCGAAAACGACGTGGTTGTTCTTGATCCGGCCGCCGCGAGAGTTGTCGCACTGTCTAGATCCAGTGGTCGAATGTCGTGGGCATTTGGCGTCAGCGGAAGCGGTCCGGGAGAGATGCGAACGCCGTCTGAAATTATTGAAGGTCCGGGTGGCCACGTTTTGGTGTTTGATCCGGGGAACGGAAAGGTGATCGAACTCTCCGATGGTGGTCGGTTGCTAAGTGAGCGGACGATAGGAACTGGGGCGAATCTTAGATCCGTCTGTGGCCTCGGCGGCGGGGCCTTACTGGGCTACCAACTGGACTTGATAAATCCGCTTACGCTCATTGCTCCGACATACTTGACTTCGCGAGCGGTTCCGTTTCCGTGGAAAGTCGCGCCGCCGATTCAGAAGGTCGGCAGTGGCAGCTTCGACTTAGGTGAATTTGTCCGAGAAACGCAGTCAGTGCTGACCGCCGCCGGACGAGGGAAGTGCTTCTTAGCGAGGCAGACGTCAAATGGTGTCGCGCTGGTCGACTCGAGTCGCGTCTTGTGGACTAACAACGCAATCAAAGCGCCACCTCTGGATTCGCTTAGAAGCACAACGTCGACCGCGATCGCTGTGGCCGTCGTCGGGGACACCGCCATGGTGGCCTATCACGGTATTGGGAAGGGACGCGGCCGTCTGATTGACCTCTACAGCATCAAGTCGGGCACGTATCTGGAGTCATGGGAAACCCCGACACCGATGAGTTGGATCAGCGCGAATCGAGACGGCATTGCAGTGCTAAGAAGCACAGGGTCTGGCGCGAGTCTCTCGTTTTGGTCATTTGATGCTAAGTAGCCGGAATGTCAAGTTAGCCACCAACAGCGTAGCCGTCTCATTGCTGCTTCTTGCGAGCTGGCTCTGGGTTCGGCCACGCTCACGGGACGTAGTACCATTTCGCCACGTACGATTGTGGGAGGGAACTGCCGTTGCAACGATGGGCCTTCGGACGGGGGCAGCTGATTCATTTGACTTGCTGCACAGGCGAGACCGCGTGTTGTGGATTTATGGGTTTCTGACGGAATGCCCTGCGTGCAAGCGGTTAAAGGAGCCAATGATGGCGGAGCTGTCGAAGCTGGGACTCGCAAGCGCTTTTGCAGTTAGCGTTGAGCCTGACTCCCTGATTCGCGAGTACTGGCATCAGTCACAAGACTTTGGCATCGGGCAACTACGCGGTGACCTGCCAAGATTTTTGGCCCAAGTACCTGTTTTGATCTGTCTCGCCGATGGGCGCGCTCAATCGGTTTTTTTGGGCGATGTCGCGAGGGCGCTGCGAAAGTACGGCAGAAAATCGGTACAACGAAACCGCTGTCCAACATGACAGCGATTTGCAGGAGTATACGAAGCCTGATGTGCGAGCCAAATGCTTGCGATTGTTGCGTAAAACGGGGTCCTCGCATTTCTACCGAGAGCTACGGGCCTAGGCCTGTCTCACGTCGTATGGTGTGCTTTGCTGTGAAGCCTACGGTCCGTTGCTAATCGCTTCCCGTCAATTCAAAAAAGAGCATCAGGGAGACTGTCGGCGCGTTCCTGCGGGCGTCGTCCGAGGGCACGCGATGACGTGCAGGCGTTACGGTGGCGCTTGTTGACACGTTCGCGGTGCTTTCGTACCTGACCGTGGAGCGTCGGGTTGATGTTCGGGTCGCCGACGTGTGCGAGATCGGCCGACAATTGTGGATGACCTTCGTTGAGGCCGGGATTTCGCAAGACTCGGCCACCACGCTCGCACTGCGGGACATGCGAGGTTGGTTCGAGGGACAGGCGGCGTCCACGCCGAGATCGCCGGTCACCATGAGTCCTGCGGGCGAGTTGGTGTGGCAGCCACGGATGCGGAACCCGCTCCAGCCCGCCAATGGGAATCTTCCTCGGTCGGACGCCGAAGCGCTCCGTCTGCAGGAGAATCGTGCGAGCGTGGAAAGAGTTGTTCGTGACGGGCGGCGCCTCGTCGTGCAGCGCATATAGCGATCATCGCTTCGTACATTGATCGCCGTTGCGCTCACGGTTCTTGCCTGTTTCGCGTGGTTGGAGCGCCGCGCCCGATCTGCATCACGGCTGTGGTCGCCCAGATCATCGTTCGATCGGCCATAGGAGCGGGCTACCGGTCGATCACTGAGTATTGAAATGACGTGGCGAGCAGCATTTCGCCATCGCGCGATTCGGCCCCGGCCTCCACACTTGTCATAAGACCCGTCGGCCACCGTTGGCCGCCGGGGCGACACCAATTGCGTGCCATCGTCCAGCACCGCGAACCCGCGTGCGCTGGCTTCGCTACTGCCCCACCGATGCCCACTCCGCTCCGCCCTCGTCACGTTCCTCGTTGGTCGTGGGACTGGCAGCGCGTTGCGCCTGCGCTCGTCGCGCTGGTGCTAGTCGCCTGCAACAAAGGCGATGCCGCGGCCACAACCGATTCCGCCAGCGCCACCTCCACCGCCGCGCAGGAAGCGGCCGAGGAAGCCGGTCGTCCGGCACTGGCGCTGCCGGTGATGGCGGAAGAAGCCCGCGACGGTGACCGCGTGCTGAGGGTAACCACTACAGGGCAGATTCGCTCCGATGCCGCCGTGAACCTGCGCGCCGAAGTGGCCGGAACCGTGACGCAGCTCGTGGTGCGACCGGGGCAGTCGGTCACGGAGGGGCGAGCGTTGGCGCGCCTCGATGGGTA
>NZ_JBDNFF010000116.1:0-22895 GCF_041689975.1 Gemmatimonas sp. | reverse complement strand
TACTCCGTGCGGCCATCAGCGCGACTCCAATGGCCAGGATCGCGATACCGATGATCTGCGCGGTCGAGAACCCCATAACCAGCCGGTCATCCTTCGCGCGGAAGAACTCCACGATGAACCGTTCGATGCCAGCCAGGATGCAGTACATGCCGAACAGCCAGCCAGGCAAATGCGCGTGCTTTCGGAAACGCCACAGAATCGCGAACATCACGAACCCCATGATCGTCTCGTACAGCTGCGTGGGGTATACCGCGATCACATCCGTCGGGTTGGTGCCGGCCGGGAACTGCACACCGAACTGCTGTGACATCACCGCCGCCGTGCTTGGCGGGGCGCCCTCGGGAAACTGCGTCGCGAAGAACCCGTTGAACGGACGGCCATAATCGTCGCCCACGGCCCAGCATCCCGTGCGGCCGACCGAGTAGCCGGCGGCGATGCCGATTCCGGCCACGTCGGCGATCTTGAGGAAGCTCAGCTTCTTGTACTTGATCGTCGCATAGCAGAGCGCGACGGAACCGATGAAGCCGCCCCAGAACACGAAGCCGCCGCGGCTGAAGAAGGCCGAGGGGTCGCCCGTGAGTGCCACGTAATACGTCTTCGCCCCGATCAGCGTGCCGATCAGCGCCGCGAGCACGATGTCCGGCATTGCGTCCGCTTCGGCGTTGTGTCCGCGGCGCCAGAACTCGCGCTGACAGACGATCTGCGCGATCACGAACGCCATGAGGACGGCGAGTCCGAATCCGGTCAGTTCGAGGAAGCCGAACTTGAAGACCGTGGGGTGGTGGATGATGGGCGACAATCGAGTACGGAGTACGGAGTAGGGAGTCGGGAGTACGGGGGAGTACGGAGACGGCGCTTATGAAAAGATACCGGGAATCGGTAGGGACGCTTGCGCGGTCATGGTGGGATCGGCCCGCTCGCCGGCCTCGAATCGGAAAAGCCCAGCGGCGGCGATCATGGCGGCGTTGTCGGTGGCTAGCCGTGGCATTGGTGCGAAGACGGTGCCGCGGGGTGCTACGCGCTCGCGAATCGCCTCTTGCAGCGCGCGATTGCACGCCACGCCGCCACCCAGTACTACCCGCGTGCGGCGATGGCGCCGCACCGCCCGCGCTACCTTTTCCGCGAGCGTATCGATGAGCGCGTCCTGAAAGCCTCGCGCAATGCTGGCGCGTTGCTCGTTGAGCACCCCGGCTTTTTCCGCATTGCGCACGGCGTACAGCGCGGCGGTTTTGAGTCCGCTGAACGAGCAGTCGTAATAGTCGTCATCGCCCGGCTCGGACGATTTCCGCAGCATCGGTCGCGCGAAGCGATGCGGATGTGTTTGCGTCGGCGACTCCGCCGCGCGCGCCAGCTCCTCGAGCGGCCGACCGCCGGGATAGGGCAGCCCAAGCAGCTTGGCGACCTTGTCGAACGCTTCACCAGCGGCATCGTCGCGCGTCTGACCGAGCAGGCGATAGCGGCCCCACGCCTCGACGTCGAGCAGCAACGTGTGTCCGCCGCTCACGAGTAGCGCGGTAAACGGCGGTGTGGCCTCGGGGTGCTCGAGTAGCGTCGCGAAGAGGTGGCCTTCGAGATGATGCACCGGAACGACGGGCGTGTTGTGCGTGAACCCGAGTGCCTTGGCGTAGCTCGTGCCCACCAGCAGTGCGCCCACCAGTCCCGGTGCGTGCGTGACCGCGATCGCGTCGAGATCACTCAGTGAGACGTTGGCATCGGCCAAGGCCGTGCGTACCGCCGGCACGATACCGGTGAGGTGTTGCCGGCTCGCGATCTCGGGTACGACACCACCGAACAGACGATGCACGTCCTGCGAAAAAATCACCAGCGATTCGAGTCGCATGTCGGTGGGCGTCCCGTACACCACCGCCGCCGAGGTTTCGTCGCACGACGTCTCGATGCCGAGCACGCGGCGCGGGGCGACGGTTGCACTCACTACGGTTTCGGTTCGGCCAGCAGCGACAGGAGGAGTCGCTGATTGCCTTCCGAATTCCAGTCTTCCGCGCCGATCCACTTCTTGCGAATCACGCCGTCGCGCCCGATCACGAACGTTTCGGGAACGCCGGTGGTGCGATAGATCCCCTGAATCGACCCGTCGGGATCGTGCAGCATCTCGAAGGTGAGTTTGAACTCCTTCGCGAAGTCCCGGATCTTCTGCTCAGCGCCTTCATCATCGATGCTGACGGCGACCACTTTAAGCCCCTTCGGTCCAAGCGCCTGATGCACGGCTTCGATGCTGGGCATCTCGGTGCGGCACGGAATGCACCACGTGGCCCAGATGTTCAGCAGCACGACCTCGCCGCGATAGTTCGTGAGCGTCTTCATGGTCAGCGTGCCCGTGAGCGTCTTGGCGGCGAAGCCCGGCGCGTCGGAGCCCACGGAAATGCTGGTGAGCTCGTCTTTCAGGAAGTGCGATGCCGTGAACGCGCCGCCAACCAGGATGGCCACAATGCCCAATACCACGAGCCACTGTTGTTTGGCGGTCATACCTGCTCCACACAAAGGTTACGAAGCACGGCGATCTCCGCCTGCGGATCCTTGGCGCCGAAAATCGCGTTGCCGGCCACGAACGTATCGGCGCCGGCGTCCCAGCACCGATAGATCGTGTCGCGCGAAATTCCGCCGTCTACCTGCAGCGCGGCGCTACTCTGGGCCTGATCGAGCAGGAGACGGGCGCGCGCGATCTTGTCGATCGAATACTCGATGAACGTCTGTCCGCCATAGCCCGGATTGACGCTCATGATGAGCACCAGATCCACCATGTGCGCGACTTCTTCGATCATGGACAACGGGGTGGCCGGGTTGAGTGCGACGCCTGCCTTGCAGCCGAGTGACTTGATGCGCGCGAGTTGACGGTCGAGATGCGGCGCGGCTTCGGCGTGAATGGTGAGCACATCGGCGCCGGCCTTCACGTAGTCGTCGAAGTAGTTCTCGGGCTCGAAGACCATGAGATGCACGTCGATGACCTTCGTGCTGGACCGACGCGCCGCTTCGATCACCTTCACGCCGAACGAGAGGCTCGGCACGAACCGCCCGTCCATCACGTCCACGTGAATCCAGTCGGCACCACCGGCGTCGCACATGGCAATCTCTTCGCCGAGTCTGCGGAAGTCGGCGCTGAGTACGGAGGGTGCAATACGAACGGTCATGGCGCCGGATGGAGCTGAGGGGTAGAGAGCGTGTCGGCGGGGGAACGTCCATCGCTGATCACGAGTGAGACCGTGCCGCTCGATGCCAGCAGGCTGCCGGCGGGCGGCGTCGTGGCGAGCACGATCCCGGCCGGACTGCTGCTGGCGCGAAACTGTACGTCGCCCACGAGCAGCCCGGATGCGAGCAGCATGTCGCGGGCAGGGCCTTCTTCGAGTCCTACTACATCGGGGACGGGCAGCAGCACGTCCTCCTTTGCCGCGCTGTCAGCCGACTGACTCGCCCGCGCCGCGCTATCGGCCTGTCGTTTCGATGCCTGATCGCGTTCGGCTGCGGTCGGCTCCGGGACCGCGCCACGCGCAATGCTGTCGAGCACTGCCTGCACGGAGTCCACCGCGTTGGCGCGCCCGGGCTCGAGTGTGCGTACGGTGACCACGCCGCCGGCGCCACCGATAGTCAGACCAGCGACGGCCGCGATCGCGCCGCGAATGAGCCACGTGCGCGTCGTCTTCGACATCGACGTGCGCGTGCCGGACTTCTTCGCCGCGGACATTACGCCGTTCTCCGCAACCGCGCTGCGAAGGCGCCGTCGGTGCCGTGCTGCTGTGGCAACACGCGGAGGAGTCCGTTGTCCAGCACCGATTCCGGTACCGTGCCCGCTGGCGGTGGTTCCAATGTGAAGTCGTTGTGCGTCGCGAGGAACGACTCGATCTGATCGTCGTTCTCTTCCAGTTCGAGCGAGCAGGTGCTGTACACCAGCAAGCCGCCTGGTTTCACGATGGCGGCGGCGGCTAGCAGAATCTCGCGCTGCAGCGCCGGTAACACCGCGAAATCGGATACGCGCAGACGCCAGCGCGCGTCGGGATGTCGACGGAAGGTGCCCGTGCCGGTGCATGGGACGTCGATCACCACCACATCTGCCTCGCCGATGGCCGGATGACGCGCATCGCAGACGATCGGGATGAGGTTGGTGGCATCGAGACGACCGAAGCCCGTGAGCATGCGTTCCAGGCGCGCCATCTTGGCGTCGGCTGCGAAGACCAGTCGTGCGCGACGTGAGAGTTCGAGCGCCTTGCCACCGGGCGCTGCGCAGAGGTCGATCACCACTCCGCCTTCCGGCACGTACGCGTATTGCGCCACGAGTGTGGCAGCCGGATCCTGCACGAAGAAGGCGCCCTGCTTGAACGCGCCGAGTTCGGTGAGGGCGACGCCGGGCCCGAGCCGGATCGAGTCGGGCACCAGCGGTACCTCATGCGTGGTCACGCCGGCGCCGGTGAGCATGTCGTCGAGCTGCTCGCGACTCACACCATACGGGCGCACGGTGATCGATGCCGGTTCGTTGTTCACGGCCAGCAGGCGCTCGGTGTCTGCCATTCCCCAGCGATCGACCCATCGCGCGATCACCCATCGCGGATGTGAATACTGTTGCGCCAGCGCTTCCAGCGGTTCCGCCGGTACCGGCGGCTCGATCGTGTCGCGCTCGCGATCGATACGACGCAACACAGCGTTTGCCAGCTTGCTGGCACCGATGCCATGCCGACGCTTGGTGAGTTCGACGGTCTGTCCGATCGCGGCGTAGGCCGGCACGCTGCCCATGCTGAGCAGCTGGTACGCACCAAGGCGCAACAGATCGGCCACGTCGACATCGATTTTGGCGATACCGCCGCGCACGCGCTCGGCCAGTATCGCATCGAGACGGTTGCGCGTGCGCAGCATGCCCCAGAGCAACTCCTGCACCCAGCGACGGTCGCGCGCCTCCAGCGGTGCGACGTAGCGTTCGAACGCCGCGTCGAGCATGGCGCCGTTGCGCAGGTCGGCCAGTACCATAGCCGCGGCGGCGCGTGACTCGGTCACGCCCGGCATGCTGTGCGGCTTGTTCTTGACCATGGCCATCATCGGGTTCTCACGCCGGCTCGAGCAGGTCGCCCACCGACACGCCGCGGCCGCGCGCCAATGACGCGGCGGTCATACGCGGCTTGCCGCTGGGCTGTACATCCATGAATCGCACGGCGCCTTCGCCGCAGCGGACGAGCAGCCCGTTGTCGTCGGCCGAGCGCACCGTGCCCGGTGGACTCGCCAGCGTGGGCTCGTCGAGATCGTCGTTCGTACCATCGCCGACCACGCGCACGCTGAACAGTTTCGTCTCCACGCCGCGCAGACTGGCAAACGCTCCCGGTCGCGGATCGAAGGCGCGCGTGGCGCGCGAGACGCGTTCCGCCGACCAGGTGAAGTCGAGACGGGCCATATCGCGATCGATCTTCGAGGCGTAGGTCGACTGCGCGTCGTCCTGCGCCACCGGTCGTACGATCTGCGCGTCGATCATGGTGAGCGCCTGCACGATGGCCAGCGCGCCGAGCTCCGACAGCCGGTCGTGCAGTTCGCCATAGGTTTCGTCGGATGCGATCGGGGTGCGCAGCACGTGCAGCATATCGCCGGCGTCGAGCGCAGGCACCATCTGCATGATCGTGATGCCCGTTTCAGTCATGCCGTCGAGAATCGCCGCCTGAATGGGTGCGGCGCCGCGCAGGGCGGGGAGGATGGAACCGTGAATGTTGAGCGTCCCGAGGGCCGGCAGATCGATGGCGGCCTTGGGCAGAATGCATCCGTAGGCGACCACCACCGAGATATCGGGCGCCAGCGCCCGCATGGCGTCCAGGAAGTCGTCGCCGCGCGGCTTCTCGGGCTGCAGCACCGGAATGCCTTCGTCGAGCGCGACGCGCTTGACGGGCGACGGATCGAGCTGAGTGCGCGAACGGCCGCGCGGTTTGTCGGGCTGCGTGACGACACCGACCACGTCATGCCCTTCGCCAATCAGCGCGCGGAGCGACGGAACGGCGAAATCGGGAGTGCCCCAGAAGAGAATTCGCACGGGTGGGGCGGTCTCCGGTTATGTCTTCGTGGCGGGTGTGGTAGCGACGCGCTCTTTCGGCAGATCGCCGACGGGGAGCACGCGCAGGAGCTTCGGGTACTTCGCCTTTTCGTACTCCCACTCGCGCATCGCGGCGCGACGCTTGAGCAGACTGAGACGGTCGGTGAACAAGCGGCCGTGCAGGTGATCGACTTCGTGCTGCAGGCACCGTCCCAGCAGTTCGGTGCCTTCGACTTCGTACCAGACCCCGTCGATGTCCTGGGCACGCACGATCACGCGCAAGAACCGGTCGACATCGGCGTACACTTCGGGGATCGACAGACAGCCTTCTTCGCCGCGCACCGAGCCTTCCTTCAGAATGAGCTCGGGGTTGATGACGACCAGACGTGTCTCATCCACCTCGATCACAGCCAGCCGTTCACGACGCCCCACCTGCGGCGCGGCGAGACCGACCCCTTTCGCCTTGTCCATCGTGTCGAACATGTCGTCCACCAGCCGCCGCAAGTCCGGCGTGATCTGCTCGACGCGTTCCGTGTCCTGGCGGAGGATCGGCGAACCCAGGACGTGAATATCGAGCAACGACACGGATACCTCAGACCGCCGGGGTGGAGGAGCCGACGCGCGAAATGCGGCCACGCTCGACGATCACCTTCGACTCGCCCGTCTTGATCGTAATGCGATCTTCCATGCTTACCGCGCCGTCCTTGCCGAGCGTCGCAATAAACACGACTTCGCCCACGAGGCCACCGGCGGTGACGATCTCATCGCCCTTTTTAAGCGCCTGGACGAGCGCGTTGTGCGCCTTCCGCTGGCGCTGCTGCGGCCGGATAAGCACGAAGTAGAAGATCGCGAAGATTGCGCCATACATGAAAATCATGGAAGCGATCTGACTGCTGCCACCCAACTGCAGGGCGGCGAAGCTGGCAAGGACTGAGGAGCTCATGAAGACGTCGATCGTGAGTGATAGCGGGCGAGCCAGTCACGGCTCCAGCCCTGGAACGTGCCGGCCAGAACAGCGACTCGTGCGTCGCGCATCAGCGCAACAAGGAAATGTACATTATGAAGGCTCAGGAGGCGCAGTCCGAGGATCTCTTCCGACACGAACAGGTGCCGGATATAGGCCTTCGAGAACCGGGTACAGGCGGAACAGGTGCACGTATCGTCCAGCGGGGACGGGTCGAGGCGCCAGGCGGCGTTCTTGATGCTCCGGCGGCCCGTGGTCGTAAAAAACGCGCCGGTCCGTCCCATCCGTGTGGGAGCCACGCAGTCGAACAGGTCGACCCCGCGGGCCACGCCTTCCACCAGATCCTCCGGAAAGCCGACGCCCATGAGGTAGCGGGGGCGGTCCGTGGGAAGCGCCTCGTTGACCACGTCCAGCATCGCGTACATGTCGGGCTTGGCCTCACCCACCGACAGTCCGCCGATTCCCAGACCGACCCAGTCGGCGGCGTTCCGGATGGCCGCGGCCGATTCCCGTCGCAGGTCGGCGTGAATGCCGCCCTGCACGATGGGGAAGAGCGCCTGTACTGCTGTCGGGGCGTCGGGGTCTTCCCGAAGCAGCCGATCGAACTCCACGCGGCACCGCTCGAGCCAGCGGATGCTGCGTTCCATGGCCTCCCGCGCCAGCCCCGCTTCGGTCTGTCCCGGGACCACATGGTCGAACTGCATGATCACGTCGGCGCCCAGGTTGCGCTCGATCCGCATGACCGATTCGGGAGTGAATTGCTGCAGCGACCCATCGAGGTGGCTCCGGAACTCGACCCCCTGTTCGGTGATCTTGCGCAGTCCCTCCAGCGAGAACACCTGAAAGCCACCGGAATCGGTGAGGATCGGGCCATCCCAGTGCATGAAGCGGTGGAGGCCGCCCATGGTGCGGATCATCTCGTCGCCGGGACGCAGGCGCAGGTGATAGGCATTGGCCAGAATCATCGTCGCGCCGAGGCGCTGCAGATCCTCGGGGTCGAGCGACTTGACCGAGGCGAGCGTGCCGACCGGCATGAACTGCGGCGTATTCATCACGCCATGGGGCGTCGTGAATTGACCGGCGCGGGCGAGGCCGTCGGTGGAGTCGAGACGAAAGGAGAAGGTCACATTGGCAATCTAATAGTCACTACGTGGGTCTCGAGTTGTGAGTTCAAGTTTCGAGTCGTGAGTTGGTCGTACTCACAACTCCGAACTTCAACTCACGACTCCAAACTCACCGACGATCCGTCAAACGAAGCGAGCGTACTTCAGATGATGCACATGGCGTCGCCGTACGAGTAGAACCGATAATTCTCGGCCACCGCCGTGCGGTACGCGTGCATCGTGAGGTCGTAGCCGGCGAAGGCCGCCACGAGCATGATGAGCGTGGACTTGGGTAGGTGGAAGTTCGTGACCAGGTGGTCGAGGCCATGTAGCGTGGCCGGCGGACGCAGGAAGATGTTCGTGTCGCCGCTGTGCGGGTGAATCACGCCATGCACGTCGGTGGCGGTTTCGAGTGTGCGCACGCTGGTCGTGCCGATCGCCCAGATGCGGTTGCCGCGTGCGCGCACCGCGTTGAGCTGCTGCGCCGTGTCGGTGGTGACTTCGCACCACTCCTCGTGCATCACGTGCTGCGAGGGATCCTCGTCGCTCACGGGCCTGAAGGTGCCGGCACCGACATGCAGCAGCACCTGCGCCATCTCCACGCCGCGCGTGCGGAGCGTGTCGAGGAGGTCGGGCGTGAAGTGCAGGCCGGCCGTGGGGGCCGCGACCGAGCCGACCTGATCGGCGTAGACCGTCTGATACCGAGCGGTATCACTCGTTTCATCGGCGCGGTCGATATACGGCGGTAGCGGCACATGCCCGTACTTCTCGATCGTGCCGGCCACGTCGCCGTTGGTGTGCAAGCGCACGATGCGCGTGTGCCGCGGTGTCGAGTCGACGATCTCGACGCGGAAGTCGGGGGCGATCGTGACCACGCGTCCCGGACGGAGCTTGCCGCCCGGGTGGATCATCGCTTCGTAGTGGTCGTCGTTGATCGGTCGCAGCAACAGAATCTCCGCCGGACCGCCACTCTCCCGCTGTCCCAGGAGCCGCGCGCGGAACACCTTGGTGGTGTTCACCACGAGCGTGTCACCGGCGGGTATCAACTCCGCGATGTCGCGGAACGTGCGATGCGCGATGCTGCCGTCGCGCCGATCGAGCACGAGCAAACGACTCGCGTCGCGCGGCTCGACCGGACGCTGCGCGATGCGCTCCTCGGGGAGTTCATAGTCGTAGTCGGACGTGCGACTGCCCTTGTGGGGCGACGCGCTGGCGGAGTCAGGCATTGAGGTCATGGAAGCGCAGAAAGACAACCGAATCGTCGCCGCCGCGCAACAGTACGACGGGTTTTTTCGTTCAGCGAATGCGGAATTCGGTGTTACGCGCCGTTTTCTTCTGGTTCGACAGGTCCGTCACCTCGACATGCAGTCGGTAGCCGCCCGTCGGCGCCTGCGTCATGTCGAGCGAGAGATACTCCACCAGTACGGGAAGCGCGCTGCCCTGTCGGTCGAACGAGATCGTGAAACGATCGCGCGACTGCTGCTGCGTGCGGCCTACCGCACGTCCGACATTGTCGAGCACGCGCACCGCGAACCCGATGGCACCCTTCCGGTCTTCCCGCTCCACCGTGATGGCCACGCGATACTTCGTCATTCCATCGCGCGGCACGAGATCATACATCTCCCAGAGCAGTCCGAGCGAAGTGCCCTGCGCGATGCTGCCCACGTTCGGGGTCATGGCAACGTCTCGCCACTGCGACGGCGTAGTGACGCCGCTGCGCAGCTCGGGCTTGCTGCCAAGCAGCACGTCGCTCATCCCGAAGCCCACGTTCACGGCCGGAGTCAGGCGCGCCATCGCGCGCGCACCGCGCTTGCTGTCGGCTTGAAGCGCCTCGACGCGGACCACGTTGATACCGGGGCCGAGGCGACGGGTCCACACGCGGTCGAGCGGGTCGTTGGCGCTGTTCGTGGCGAAGGTCGACTGCTCTACCTCGAGGCCACGCACCTTCACGAACTGATCGAAGATCCGAACTTCGAGGTCGACCGGTGCCCGATCGAGGCCGCTGGTGGCAACCAGCGAGTCGATGGGAACGAGCGCAACGATCACGGCATCACTGGAGTCGGCGCCCGAGCGGAAGCGCGCGATCCGCAACGGAATCGTATCGAGCGCTCGGGTGGCCAGCACATTCGACCATGACACCGGTACCGAGTTCTTGATCCGTTCCACGTAATCGCGATCGGCGAACGCGATTCGTGCGTTGCTGAAACCAGGCGGGCTGTCGAAAAAGAACGTCAGGCCGTTGCGGTATGACCAGGTGAGCACATTCCCACCGTCCGGGTTCGTCGTACTCCCAGGGATGTTGACCTCGTAGTCCGGCGGGCCGTAGCGCACATGAATATCTCCGCGATCGCTATCCGCGCCACGCAGATTCAATTCATCGACCGTCCACCGGAAGTCGGCGTATACCACGCGCGCGAGAAACTCGAGACGATGCTCATTCTCGGTTGTGAGGGCGAGCGGATCACTCATTACCCAATACATCGCTTCGAGGCCGCGCTGCTGGGCGGCGGGAAGCGTGGAGTAGCCAAGAGAATCGCCCCCGGTGCCCTGGAGCGCTTTGCCGGGATTCGGACGCAGGATGCGTGTGAAGCGCGTCAGCCGCGCGCTTTCGACGTCGTCCATCAAGACAAAGGCGCTGTCGAAGGCCAACCGTGCCGCGGTTTCGTCGCCGCGCCGATGCTGCGCCAACCCGAGGGCGAGTTGCGCCTGATAGTCAAGAGGAAACTGGCGCGCGCGGGTGCCGGCCGTGCGCCCCATGTCATCCCAGCGATTGCGCTCAGCGTATGCCATGAACAGGTGCCGACTGTAGCGCAGACTGGTGGAGTCCGCACCAACCGATTCCTGGAAGAACGCCAACGCCTTTTCGTAGTCCACCGTCCCGGTCGGCGGTTCGATCTTCTTGGCGAAGCTGTCGATGTAGTCACGCGCTTGGCTGCGATCCCAGTTGTTGGCGCTGCCGAGTTGCACCTTCCGCTGGTCGCTGCTGAGGGCCCGATTGGCGACTCCCTCGTACAGGCGCCACGCGCCCATGCCCATCATGTCGGCCGCATCGGCAAAGCGCAGGCGATCTCCCGTGCGCTTTGCGGCGTCGTAGCCATCGCTGGCCTGTCCGCGCGAGGCAAAGCGCGTCGTGGACACGCCCGACTCGATGTTGAAGCGACTGAGGTCGAGGTGGAAGCGCGCACTGTCGGGCGCAAGCTGAGCGGCTAATCGCAGTGCCGAGTCGGCGGCGATCAGGAGACGGATCTTCTTTTGATCCTTCATGTAGTTCGGATCGCGTGCACTGCGCGCCATGTTCCACTGCAAACGGCCAAGCTGATGCCACGCGGCGGCGTTCCGCTTGTCGGCGCGGACGACCGAGTCGAGGATCGCGATGGCGCGGGCCGTGTCACCGGCAGCCGCGACCGAGTCGGCGAACTGGGGGCTCGAGAGTCGCGGTACCGCCGGTTGGAACGGCGACGTTGCCATCGGCTGGGCCGACAGAGCGAGCGAGGCGACGGCGGACGACAGAAGCACCCCGAGTGCACGCCGCATGGCTCGCACCGAGCGGCCAAACATTGTGATCATTGTCGATAGCTTAGAACAGGGTGGGTTGTTCGAAAGCACCATTGGGAGGAACATAGCCTAGATGGCGATACGCGTGCGCCGTGGCCACGCGTCCGCGCGATGTACGCTGCAAAAAGCCATGCTGAACCAGGAACGGTTCGTACACCTCTTCAATCGTTTCAGAATCCTCGCCGATGGCGGCGGCAATCGTCCCGAGCCCGACCGGACCGCCGTCGAACTTCTCAATGATCGTTTTCAGCAGACGTGCATCCATGTCGTCCAATCCGAAATGGTCCACGTTGTTCAGCTCGAGCGCGGCCTGCGCGACCTCGAGTGTGATGCGACCGTCGGCGCACACCTGCGCGTAATCGCGCACGCGACGCAACAATCGGTTAGCCACGCGCGGGGTGCCACGCGAGCGCTTCGCAATCTCATGCGCGCCTCTCGGGTCCATCTCCACTTTCAGCACTTCGCCCGTGCGACGCACGATCACTTCGAGCTCGTCCACCGGATAAAAGCCCAGCTGCTGCACGATGCCGAAGCGGGCGCGCAGTGGCGCCGTGAGCATACCCAGCCGTGTCGTGGCGCCGACGAGTGTGAACTTCTCGATGTTCATCGAGACTGTCTGCGCCTTGGGGCCATCGGACAGCCGAATGTCGATCCGGTAGTCCTCCATCGCGGGATAGAGGAACTCCTCGATGATCGGGCGCATCCGGTGAATTTCGTCGATGAACAGCACGTCGCCCTCACGCAGATTGGTGAGGGGACCGACGAGATCGGCCGGCTTTTCGAGCGCGGGACCGGACGTCGTGGTGAGATTCACTCCCAGTTCGCGGGCCATGAGGTCGGCCAGCGTAGTCTTCCCGAGTCCTGGGGGGCCGAAAAAGAGCGTGTGGTCGAGCGGCTCCTTCCGGGCGCGCGCGGCGGCGATGGCGATGCCGAGGCTGTCCTTGACCTTTTTCTGGCCGATGAACTCGACCAGGCGCTGGGGGCGAAGGGACAGTTCGACGACACTCTCGTCGGCGTGGGCTTCCGGCGTGGTGATTTCAGCGCGGCTCATGAACAGGAATATACCGTGCCAACCAGGCACGAGCCGTCGACCAAGGGGTATACTGGCAGAGGGCGGCGGCTTTCCAGTCTCCGCATGGTTCAGCGTTCCCGCTCGGATTGCGTAAATTCCGGAAGTGACCCGCGACGCCGTCGCGTGGGTTCCCGTCCGTCCTGTTCCCAGGATTCGCCATGTCTCGTCGTTCGCCTGTTCTGTCGCTAGCCGGAATCTCCGTCGTACTCTTCGCCACGACGGCGTTCACGACGCCTGCGCTATCTGCGCCCGCCCGCCCGTTGCGCACCACGCCCCCGGCTCGCACCGCAGCCGCTCCCGCTGCGCCTGAATCCGCGGAGCCGACCGCTCCCAAGGCACTTGTGGAAGAGGCGGTGAATATCGATTGGCGTGTGCTGGCCGGCCTCGACTACACGAACGGCAAGTCGACCGACACGCTAAAAAAGCTCGAGGGCAAGTTGGTCCGGATTCCGGGCTTCGTCGTACCGCTCGACGACTTCCAGGAAGATGGTGCCGAGTTCCTGCTGGTGCCGTATTATGGCGCCTGCGTGCACACGCCACCGCCGCCGCCGAATCAGATCGTCATGGTCGAGATGAGTGGCAAGAAGGCGATCAAGCTCAATCTGTTCGATGCCGTCTGGATGTCGGGCCGCCTCAAGATTTCCTCGGTGGAGAGCCCGTACGGCACGGTGGGCTATCAATTGGAAGGACTCAAGGTCGAACCCTACTCGTCGAAATGAGCCAAGGAGCCACAGGGGCAGTTCCTACCGGTGCTGTTCCCAACGGGACGCCGGCGGTCGAGCTGTCTGCAGTGCGCTTTTCCTACAAGAAAGGACGCGACGTCCTGGCGATCGCCTCGCTGACGATCGCCCGCGGCGAGACGGTGTTTCTGCATGGGCCGAGTGGCAGTGGCAAAACCACGCTCCTCGGTCTTCTCGCAGGCGTACTGCAGGCGACCAGCGGCAGCGTGCGCGTGCTCGGTCAGGACTTTTCGACGATGTCGGGCGGCGCGCGCGATGCGTTTCGGGCGCGGCATCTGGGCTACGTGTTCCAGATGTTCAACCTCATCCCGTATCTCCCGGTGCGGGAGAACATCCTGCTCCCCGTTCGGCTCGAGCCCGCGCGTCGTGAGCGTCTCGGCGGCCGTTCTCTCGATGACGCGGTGCGCGACATCGCGTCGCAGCTCGATATCGGCCAGTACCTCGATTCGCCGATTTCGGAACTGAGTGTAGGGCAGCAACAGCGGGTTGCCGCGGCCCGCGCGTTGATGGGTAGCCCCGAGGTCGTCATTGCCGACGAGCCCACCAGTGCGCTCGACACCGACCGGCGTGAGCAGTTTCTCGAGCTGCTGTTCGCGTCATGCGCGAAGGTCAACGCTACGCTCGTGTTTGTGAGCCACGACCATACACTGATGCCGCTGTTCTCGCGCACCGTGGAATTGATGGAGATCAATCGTGCGGCGACGGTCGGAGCGGACGCATGATGTTGTTGCGTCTGGCCCTCACGTCGTTGCGCAGCCGTCTCCTGACCACGTCGCTGACGGTGGCCTCGATTGCGCTGAGCGTCACGCTGTTGGTCGGTATCGAAAACGTACGCGCCGGCGTGCGCGACAGCTTCGCCGGCACGATTCGCGGTGTCGATTTGATCGTGGGCGCACGCGGCGGCACGCTACAGGTGTTGTTGAGCGCGGTGTTCGGTATCGGCTCGCCGTCGGGCTCGGTCAAATTGTCCACGATGGAGCGCTGGAAGGCGCACCCGGCGGTGAAGTGGGTCGTGCCCTACTCCCTCGGCGATAGTCATCGCGGCTTCCGCGTGGTCGGCACGACGCCCGAGTTCTACGAGCGCTATCGCTTCCGAAAAGATGGACGGATCGTGTTCGTGTCTGGACGCGCCGCAGCTTCCGACACGGAAGTCGTGATCGGCAGTGATGTGGCGGAGAAGCTCGGCTACACGATCGGCACGCCAGTGGTCGTGGTGCACGGGCTCCGAGATATCGGCACGTCGAGTCATGAGGCGCACCCGTTCCATGTGGTCGGGATTCTCGGGCGCACGTTCACGCCGATCGATCGGTCAGTGTACGTGACGCTGGAGGGGATCGAGGCGATGCATGCACCTGAGACTGCGGTTGCTGGGATTGCTGGGTCGTCGATGGCGTCGGCGGAGGGTGCAGGGGGGAGGGTTTCAGGAGGGAGGGGGCAGGGGGTAACGGCGCTGGCGGCGCCTTTGGCGGCCGAGAAACTGCGCGCGAAGAGCGCGAAGGCGGCGGCGATTGTGGCGGCGAATAAAGCGCGGGCGGTGGCGATGGCGCCGCCGACGGGAACGCCGATGGTGATGCCGGGGGCAGAGCCGCCTCCGGGGATCCCAGTGGGGACGCCGCTGGTGATGCCGGGGGCGGAGCCGCCTCCTGGCGCGATGCCGGAGGTGAAGCGGGCGGCGGAAGAACAGAAGGCGGCGGCGGCGGTGAGCGAACCCGTGGCGGCTGAACTCGTGGCGTCCGAGCCGGCGCACGATCACGGTGACGATCAGATCACGGCGTTCTTTGTCGGGACCAGGAATCGATTCGAAGCACTGATGCTGCAGCGCGAAATGAACACCGATCTGGTGGAGCCGCTTACGGCGGTCATTCCTGGTGTGGCGCTCGGCGAGCTGTGGCAGAATATCGGCAGCGCGGAAGTGGGGCTGCGGGTGATCGCGATCTTTGCGGTGGCGATCGGTTTGACCGGTATGCTGGTGGCGCTGTACTCGTCGCTCGAAGCGCGTCGTCGCGAGATGGCGATTCTTCGCGCGGTGGGCGCCGGTCCGCGCATGATCATCTCGCTGCTCGTGCTCGAGAGTGGTCTGCTCGCGCTGCTCGGCTGCGTCATCGGCGTGGCCGCCGTGTACATCGGCTTGTTCGTGGCGCAGGGGCCGATCGAACAACGTTTCGGCTTGCATCTCGCTTTGCATCCACTCCGCTCCACGGAGTGGACGTATCTCGCAGTCGTTATGGGTGCCGGCCTCATGATCGGCTTCGTGCCGGCGTGGAAGGCATACCGCACGTCACTCGTGGACGGGTTGAGTCCGCGGGCCTGACGCACCGCTCACCACCACATTTTCTACCACATACCAGAATTTCGATGCGTTCCTACTCTGTTTTCGCTTTTCTGCTCGCGGCAACGGCATCCGCTACGGTATCGGCCGCCGCGCAGCCCGGTCGCGGCCCGGCATCGGTGGCCAAGAACATTCAGGCGCTGCCGGTCGACCCGGCGCCGTCGTATGTCCGGAAGGATGCGCCCACGGACCCCGTTATCCTGAAGCTGTGGGAAGAGGGCATGCAGCGTTCGCAGGCCGGAACGTTGGCGCAGCAGCTGCTCGATTCGGTCGGCCCGCGTCTCACGGGCTCGCCGAACATGAATCGCGCGCAGGATTGGCTGCTTGCTACGTACAAGCAGTTTGGAGTTTCTGCGCGCAAGGAACAGTACGGCACGTGGAACTCGTGGAAGCGTGGCGCGGCGTTTGCGCAGCTCACGGCGCCGCGCGTGAAGGCGCTCGAGATCAACATGCTGTCGTGGAGCGGCAACACGGCCGGCAAATGGGTCGACGCTGAAGCGGTGGTGGTGAAGCCGTATCAGTCGCCCGAAGAATTCGCGGCGTGGTTGCCGAGTGTGAAGGGCAAGATCATACTGGCGTCGGCGCCGCGTCTCACCTGTCGTCCGGCGGCACAGATCGCGGAGTTCGCGATGCCGAGTACGCAGGCGACGCTCGACTCGATGCAGCGTGATCTGTCGGCCACATATCAGGGCGCGACGCAGCGCGTGCCGACGTTCTACAGCGACGTGAAGGCCGCCGGTGCGGTGGCGGTATTCGAATCGAACTACTCGCAGTATCCCGGTGTGAACAAGATTTTCGGATCGCCGCGCAACGCGGCGCTTCCTACCTTCGATGTGGGCTGCGAAGACTACGGCATGCTGTTCCGCCTCGCGCAGAACAGCCAAGGCCCGAAGGTCCGTCTGATGGCGGAGTCCGAAGCGCTCGGTGACAAGCCGGTGTTCAACGTGATCGCCGAGATCAAGGGTGCCACGAAGCCCGACGAGTACGTGGTGCTTTCGGCGCACTTCGACAGCTGGGAAGGTCACTCGGGCGCGACCGACAACGCGACGGGCTCGATCACGATGATGGAAGCGTTGCGCATTCTGAAGACGGTGTATCCGAAGCCGTCGCGCACCATCGTGGTCGGTCACTGGAGCGGTGAAGAGCAGGGCTTGAACGGCTCCGGCTCGTTCACGGCCGATCACCCCGAAGTCATAAAGGGATTGCAGTTCGCATTCAATCAGGACAACGGTACCGGTCGCGTGGTCAGCACGGGCCCGGGGCTGCATCCGGAGAACGGACCGCGTCTCGCGCAGTACATGAACCAGATGCCGTCGCAGCTCACGCAGTACATCCGTCTCTCGGGTCCGTCGGGTATCGGCGCCGGATCGGACGACGCGTCGTTTCGCTGCTGGGGCGCACCGGCCGTCGGTCTCGGCGCACTGAACTGGGACTACAGCAACAGCACTTGGCACACCAATCGCGATTCGTTCGACAAGATCATCCTCGATGACCTGAAGCACAACGCGACGCTCACCGCGATGTTCGTGTACCTGGCAAGCGAAGACGCGGAGAAGAGCTCGCGTGTGCTGGTCGATCCGATTCCCGGTGGACGGCCGGGGCAGGCGATCACGATCCCGAGCTGTGGGAAACCGCAGCGGGATGCGAGTCAGTATCGGCGATAGAGAAAGATTGGCGCGAGTCCGAGAGCGTCACGTGGGTTTGGAGTTTTGAGTGAAAGTTTGGAGTCGTGGGTTGAACTCAGAACTCCGAACTTCAACTCAGCACTCCGAACTCACGTGAGCCTAGGTCGCAGCAAACCGACCTAGCTGCCCTTCGCCGTCAACCGACCCAACGCCCCTCGCACCACCACACTGACATCCCCCACAGCGCCTCCGTCCATCACGCTGCGTACGGCACGATCGGCGTCGAGCTGGTTGTAGCCGAGCGCGATGAGGGCGCGAATGGCGTCGTCGGCCACGGGACTTGCAGTGACGCCGACGGCTGTGGGCGCGTTGCCGATGGTGTCCATCTTGTCGGCCAGATCGAGAATGATCTGCTCGGCCTTCTTCCGACCTACACGCGGTACGCGCATGAGGGTCGTGATGTCCTTCTCACGCAGCGCACGCACGACGCGTTCCGGCGTGAGCGCCGACAGGATGCCGAGTGCGAGCGCGGGGCCAACGCCTTTGGCCACGAGCAGCCGCTGAAACACCGCGCGGTCGTAGCGATCGGAGAAGCCGTACAAGTGCCACGCGTCTTCGCGCACGGCGAGGTGCGTGTGCAGTGTGACCGTGGCCCCTTCCTTCGGCAATGACTCGAACACCGAGAGCGGAATGAGGCACTCGTAGCCCACACCGCCCGATGTGAGAATCTCCACACGATCGAGTTCGCGATGCACGAGCGTGCCGGACAGCAGTGCGATCATTTCACGAGCTTGGCGAGGGGAATGCGCATCGGCGGCAGCTCGGGGAGCTTCGGTCCCGATGACATGAGACAGGCGCACAATGCGGCGGCGACTCCGTCGGCGGCGTCGGCGGGTTGCGGCGCCGACTTGAGACGCAGCAGGCGCGCCACCATGAACTGCACCTGTTCTTTCGTGGCGCCGCCAGTGCCGGTGATCGTTTTCTTGATCTCGGCCGGCGGATACTCGACGATCGTGAGCGCGGATTTTTGCGCGGCCAGCAGGATCACGCCGCGTGCGTGGCCAAGGACGATCGTCGTGCGCACGTTCTTGGCGTAGAACACGTCTTCGACGGAAATGGTGTCGGGACGATGACGCGCGATCAGTTCCTCGACCCCTTCGTGAATCTCCAGCAGGCGTTGCGGGAGTGGGTCCTTCGCGGTGGTGCGAATGACACCGCATTCCACGAGAGTGGCGGTGCGGCCGTCGAAGGCGACTACACCGTACCCCGTGACGGCGGTGCCCGGATCGATCCCGAGCACCAGCGACGGGCTCACGCGTCGGCCATGGCGTCGTCGTCCATCTCGAAGTTCGCATCGACTTTCTGCACATCGTCGAGCTCTTCGAGCGCCTCGAGCAGCTTCATGAGCTGTTCCGCGGCCTGGCCTTCCACCTTCACCGTGCTCTTGGGTACCCATGCGAGTTCGGCGTCGGCCACCTTGTACTTCTTCGACTCGAGCCCTTCCTTCGTCGCGTGCAGCGCACCGGGATTGGTTGTGATCGTGAACTCGGTATCGTCACGTACCACATCATCGGCGCCGGCTTCGAGCGCGGCCTCGATGAGCGTATCCTCGTGCACTCCCTCGGCGCCCACGGACATCTGTCCCTTCCGCTCGAAGAGATAGGCCACGGAATTGCTCGATCCCATGTTGCCGTGGTTGCGCGAGAGCTTGTGCCGCACGTCGGCCACGGTGCGCGTGGGATTGTCGGTGACTGCCTGGATCATGATGGCGACGCCGCCGGGACCGTACGCTTCGTAGAGCACTTCGACGTAGTCCACGCCTTCGAGTTCACCGGTACCCTTCTTGATCGCGCGGTCGATGTTGTCCTTCGGCATCGATACCGCTTTCGCGTTGTCGATGGCCGTGCGCAGTCGCGGATTGCCGCCCGGATCACCGCCGCCAAGTTTGGCGGCCATGGTGATTTCACGAATCAGCCGCGTAAAGAGCGCGCCGCGCTTGCTGTCAGTCGCGGCCTTCGCACGCTTGATCGTCTTCCATTTGCTATGTCCTGCCATCGCCCTGCCCCGTTGATGCGGATGGTAACATCGAACTGATGACGCGGAAAATAATGCTGAGAGGGTGAGGAGTGTGAAATCGGAGTGGGTCGTTCGCAGGAAAAACCCCACTACCCAGTACCCAAGACCCATGACTTCAAGCCAATAGCCCATGGCGTTCGGGCTGTGGGCTCTTGGCTCGGGGTTTGAGGTGGTGGGCGGTGGGCAATGGGTGCAAATGCGGGTGAAGACCCTCCCGACTCCCTACTCCTCCAACACATCCTCGAACCGACTGTACCGGTTGTCGAAGTACAGATCCACATATCCCTTCGCTCCATCCCGGTGCTTCAGCAGCAGCAGCTCGGCCGCTCCCGAGACACCGTGATCGGTTTCGTACAGCTCCTCGCGATACAACCCTAGGACCAGATCGGCGTGAGTCCCGATCGCACCGCCGAGTCCGAAATCGGTGAGGCGGGGGCGACGGTCGTGTCGGAGGCGGTCGAGCTGGGGGAGGTGGGTGGTGAGCAGGAGCGCCACATTCCGCCGCATCGCGAGTCGTTTGAGGGAGAGCACCGCGAAGCCCAGTGCCTCGTCGCGTCCCGAGTCACGATCCAGCAGGCACTCCAACGAATCGACCAACACCAGCGATGCGTCCGGCGTCGCTTCCACCGCGTGATCGATCGCGTCCAGCGTCCCCGACGTGATCGTTTCGATGACCGGTGCGCGGTCGCGCAAGGTCACCGCGGCCGTGGCGAGCGTGGCGCGCTCTTCCTCTGTCACCGCGCCCAGGCGCAGCGATTCCAGCGATACTTTCGCTGCCATCGCGAGTGCGCGTTCGTAGGCGCGCTCGGCGTGCATTTCGCCCGTGAGGAACAGCGCACGGGGCGATACGCGGAGGGCGATAGCGAGACTGAGCGCCGAGCAGCCGGCGCTGTCGTCTCCTCCGACTACGACCAGGTCGCCACGACGGAAGCCACCGCCGATGGCGCGGTCGATCGAGGGGAACCGTGTGGGCACGATACCCGGGTCGACATCACCGAGACTGGCCCGGTCGAGCCGTGCTACGACCCGGGTAAGCGGTGAGATGTCGGTGGGACGCGTCATGATCCGGCGAGTTGGCGCGCGAGTTTCTCGAGTTCCTGCACCGACGCGCCGTCGAGGTGCGTGCCGGCGGCCGCGACGAGACTACGGATCGCACCGGCCACCTGGAGCGATGTGCCGGTGGTCGATTCGACACAGCGGGCAAACGGCACGCGCGTGGTCGCGGGGAGTGCCAGCGAGGCCAGCCACACCTTGGCGGCCGCGACGCGGGTAACCCGCTCGCCGGGATGGAGCGCGTCGCCGGTCATCACGCCCAGCGCGAGCCGGGCCGTCATGAGCGCCGCCAATGCGACTTCACGTCCTCCGCCCAGCGGCAAGCGTCCGGCGAGCGACGCGAGAGCAGGGAAGGGGAAGCGGAGCGGTTCGAGCGCGTAGGGAAGGGATTCAGCGTGCACGATCCGAATGTAACGCGTCCGATTGCGTCTGGTGCGGGGCAGGGGGCGGGCGCCGCTGGACCGTGGTCCTGCCGCCCAGGTACCTTACGGCATGGCGCTGATGGCAAAAACGATTCTTTGGGTGGACGACGAAGCGGAGCTTCTCGAGCCGCATCGACTCCTGCTCGGAGACAAGGGCTATCACGTCGACACGGCGACGAACGCCGATGACGCGCTCGAGCTCTTGCGACGGCGCCCGTACGATCTGGTGCTGCTCGACGAGCAGATGCCGGGCACCCGCGGATTGGATGCCTACAAGGACATTCGCGAGATGCTGCCGACCATGCCCGTCGTGATGGTCACCAAGAGCGAGGAGGACGCGACGCTCAAGGAAGCGATCGGCGCGAACATCCGCGATTACCTCGTGAAGCCGGTCACGCCGCGTCAAGTGCTCACGGTCATCACGCGCATCCTCGAAGGTCCGCTGATCCGCTCGCAGGCGCTGGCCCGCGCGTTCGTGGAACGGTTTCGTGCCATCGAGTCGGAGCGCTACGCCGGACTCGATTGGCGCGGCTGGGTCGAGCGCTTCGCGGAGCTGATGCAGTGGGACGTCGATCTTGCCGACGCCGGCGAACTCGGGCTGCACGAGTCGTTGCGCGGGTTGTATCCCGACATGCACCGCGAGTTCGCCACATTCATGCGCACGGAGTATCCGCGCTGGCTGCGCGAGCTCGAAGGTGACCGGCCGCCGCTCTCGGTGGATGTCGTGACCGAGTTCGTGATGCCGGTGCTGCTGCGCGATCGCAAGGCGATCTTCGTGGTGATCGATTGCTTGCGCGTGGATCAGTGGCGTGTGCTGGAGCCGCTGCTGGCGCCATTGTACGACGTGGAGACCACGCACTATTACTCGATCTTGCCGACCGCTACGCCGTATGCGCGCAACGCGCTCTTCAGTGGGCTGTTCCCCGCCGAGATCGCCGCGCGCTTTCCCGACTGGTGGGGCGAGAAGGACGACGAAACGCTGAACATGCACGAGCGCGATTTGCTGGTGGCGCACCTCGAGGAGCTGCAGGTCAAGGCGCCCGTGCGCTATCATAAAATCACGACCGCTGCCGACTCGGACGATCTCGAACGCCATCTGCCGGGCGCGATCGCGGGGGAAGGCATCCACGCGTTCGTGTTCAACTTCGTGGATATGCTCACGCACGGCCGCAGCGAATCGATGATTCTGTTCGAGGTCGCGCGCGACGAAATCGCGTTGCGGGCCATCACCAGGCAGTGGTTCGAGCGGTCGGCGCTGTTCACGCTGCTCAAGGAAGCGTCGCGCCGAAATATCTCGGTGGTGATCACCAGCGATCACGGCGCGCTGCATTGCAATTCGCCGGCAACCGTGTTCGCGAAGCGCGACGCCACCGCCAACCTGCGCTACAAGTTCGGCGAGGATCTGCGCGCCGAACGCCCGGAGCAGGCGCTGTTGTTCACCAACCCCGACGATCTGCGTCTGCCGCATCGTGCACCCGGCACCAATACGTTGATGGCGGCCGGCGACACGTTCTTCGTGTATCCCACCAAACTGCGCGAATACCAGAGCCGGTACCGTGGATCGTTCCTGCACGGCGGCGTCACGCCCGAGGAGTGCATCCTGCCCGTGGCACTGTTGACGCCCAAGCGATGAGCGGTACGCGATGAGCGTAACGCAGGAACTGTGGGGAAGGTTATGGGGCTTTGTGCGTCCGCACCGCTCGAAGCTGGTGGGCGTCGTGTCGCTCAACCTGCTCGCCGCCGTGTTCGACGTGTTTTCGTTCACGCTACTGATCCCGTTTCTGAACGCGCTGTTCGAGCAGCCGCAGCTCATTCCGGGCAACAAGGTCGTGTCGGCCATTCTTGGCACGACCATCGGCTTCCTGCTGGATCCGTCCGACCAGATGGGATCGCTGCGCAATGTCATCATACTGGTGCTGCTGGCGGTCACGCTCAAGAACGTC
>NZ_JBDNFF010000115.1:0-13042 GCF_041689975.1 Gemmatimonas sp. | reverse complement strand
GCAGCTGGCGATTCGTGCGGCCGCCGCAGCGAGTGAGACGTCCTCGTTGTTGGAGGAGACGGTCATTACGGCCTCGAACTCCGTCAAGATGGGTACACAAGTGGGGCAGCATCTCGGCGCCGTGACAACCGATATGGATCGAGTCAGCTCGGTAGTCAGCGATATCGCCACCGAGTGCATCGCGCAGCGCGATCAGATTGTCGAAGTCAGTCGCGCGGTGGAGCAGGTGAGTGAGCTCACCCAGCGCGCCGCCGCCAACGCGGAGGAGTCAGCCAGTGCGGCTGAGGAACTGAACGCACAGGCGTCGACCATGCGTGAACTGGTGCAGGGGTTCGTGGTGAAGGGCACGCGGAATCAGAAGCGAAAGCTCGCTCGGCGCAAGCTTTACGAGCAGCCGGCGGACGAGATTGTTGAGCAGCGTGCGTTCGATCCCCTCGTTGGGAAGTGGGCGGCCACAGGAGCAGGTCGATGAAGAATGGCGGGGGGCGCTGGCGCTCGCGATCGAAAGTCTGGTTGGTCGCCGCGATACTGCTGGCGCCCCTCACCGCGCCGGCGCAAGCCTGGCAGTCGGCTTCGCAGGACGCGATGTGGGTGGGCACGTTCGTAGACCAACCGATCACCGCAAAAACATCGCTCTGGTTTGACAACTCGTGGCGCAGCATGGACTTCGGCGCGCGTCCTCAACAGGTGCTGCTGCGACCTGGTGTGCAGTACACGCTGGCGCCAGGCGTGCGTGTCGCGGCGGGCTATGCCTACATTGCCACCGCGCCGTACGGCGCACTGCCCAGCCCGAACCCGCTGCGTGAGCAGCGCACGTGGCAACAGCTCACGCTCACGCACAAGGGTGGCCCGGTGACCTTCAGCCACCGCTATCGCCTCGAGCAGCGGTGGATCCGGCCGCTGCTGCCCACGGTAGCGTCCGTGACCGCGGAAGAAGATCGCGAGCTTGGCCCGACGACCTACCAGAACCGCCTTCGCTATCAGGGCCGCGCGCAGATCAATCTGCCTGGGCTTGCCTGGGACAAGCGGCCCCTGATCGCCTTGGCGTGGAACGAGCTGCTGATGCCGCTGGGTGGTGCCACTCAACTGGTCACTTTGGGGCAAAACCGCGCGACGGTGGGCGTGGGGCTACCCGTCACGCCGCGACAGCGGGTCGAGATCGGTTACATGAACCTCTACAATGCCTTCCCCGCACGGCGCGCCAATGAGATCAATCACACCTTGTGGCTGTCGTGGCACTACACCGGGGTCGCACCAAGTAAATAGTCGCTGCATCGGAAACTACAGCAACTCGGTAGTCTCCCGACGTTTTTCAGAGGAGAACGCCTGGAATGGGCTCGAAATCAGCGTCTGAATAACCAGGTGGTGGCGTAAGTAGTTGATGGAGCGGGACTTGCTCGAACAGGGCCACACTCGGGTCTGTCGCATTTCGTGCATGCTCTGCCGGTCAAGCGGGAGACCTTGCTTCGCGATCCAGAGGTGCGTTTTCTTCGCGGGCCTTCGCGGGCCTTCGCGATCTTCGCGGACTTCGCGCGCACGGCGGTGCTGGCGGCTGCCACGGAGCGATCGGAGAGCCAGCTGGTTCGCGCGAAGCTCGCGGAGCACGCGAAGAAACGCGAAGAACAGCAGAATGATGGAAATGGGAATCGTGCCAACGGACGGTGCGCGGCGAACCACCACCACCTCGTTGTTCTCGTCGAAATCAGACCGAACGACTCCGTTCCCCAAGCAAAACAACCACGTACACCGCTGTCATCCCAAAACGTTGGGGCGCTACTGATGCCATACACCTCCGCCATCGATGTCAGCGACGCTCCCGACATGGCACGGTTGCTGCGAGTCCAACGGGCATCAGCGATGTAAACGCGAGGGCTTCGTCTAATGAGTGGCTCTATCGGGGCAGCGATACTCACACCCTCAGCGGTACGCTATCATGGCGGTCAACCCCAGCACTCGCGGGCACAGTCGGTTTCGACGCTTCGCCGAACACACCGCAGCGATACTCGGCAAGACCCCCGCATTTCTCTCCGCGCTCGCCTCGGTGGTGCTGTGGGCATGTGCCGGCCCGTTCTACCACTATTCGCAGAGCTGGCAGATCATGATCAATACCAGCACCACAATCATCACATTTCTGATGGTGTTCCTGTTGCAGAGTACTCAGATGCGCGATTCGACGGCGATTCACTTGAAGTTGGACGAACTGCTTCGTTCTGTAAGTGATGCTCGAAACAATCTGGTATCCCTAGAAAAGCTCCCGGATGACCAATTGCAGAGTCTGCACGACGAGTTCACAAAAATTGCGGATGCAGCAGATAGGGGCGGGTCAAGCAGGAAGCCGGTTGGGAAACAGGCATGAGCACAACGTCGAATCAGCTTGAGAATCTGGCCAACGCTTCGGAGTGGATGCTTCTCGCGCTCGAGCAGGCCGAGCGGGCGCTGTCGACCGGCGAAGCGCCGATCGGTTGCGTGCTGCTCCGTGCCGATGGATCGCTGCTCTCTGCGGGCTTCAATACCATGGTGGCAACGGGCAATCTCGTCGCGCACGCTGAGATCAATGCGTTTGCGTCAGCGGCCGGCAGAACGGCCGAAGGTGAAGCGCTGATCATGGTCTCGAGCCTCGAACCGTGCGTCATGTGCACCGGCGCGGCCATGCAAGCTGGCGTAGTCACAATTGTATACGCCCTGAAAGCGCCCGCCGACTCGGGCACGTCACGCGTCAAGCCGCCCGAGAGTCCTGACTCGACGTTGCCGAAGGTCATCGGTAACGTGAAGGCCGACGCCAGCCGGAAACTCTTCACCGACTGGATTGAGCGCCACGCGGGCGATGACTCCCGTAAAGCGCAAAGACGCTTCATAGATCAGTTGCTCACGTTGACGGCGACCGTGCCAATTGCACCGAGGGTCGCAGTGACGGATCTCCCCTACGCAACGCGGCTTGCCAACCCGTGAGTATGTTCCTCCAATGGCTACTGCTTCTCTGTCCGGACTGATGGTCTCCCCCGTGCCTCGTCCGATACGCATGTTGAGCTCGACGGCCGCTCCTTTATCGTGTACCGTGCGATTCGCGGTCGCCCACGGGGATCGGGAGCAGGCGCCGAATGATGGACGCGCGGGCAGGGTGCAAAGTTGGCATGCGATCATGCCGCGCCGCTCGTCTCGCTACATCCCATGGGTCGCCGGAACTCCAGGTGGACCGCTGCGTTCACCCCTGCTCGCAGTCGCGGTCGGCGAAGTCGCGTGTGGCGGTACGTGCATGGAGGCATCGCTGCCACGTGCGTGAGCCCATTACCGCTGGATGGCGAGAGCGGCTCCATGCGCGCCTCGTGGGACAGCCAACGCCTCTGCTGGTGTTGCCGGACCACATCTGGACGGCGGCCTCGCTGTGGGCAGGCTCACGTCAATGGGTTCGCGCGCTGCGCGAGGCTGGCCTCGAGCGCGGCGACCGTGTGGTGTGCGCTCTGCCAGCCGGAGCGGCGTTCGTCCAACTGCTCATCGCGTCGTTGTGGGACGGCTATACCCTGGCACCGGTCGCGCCACGCGATGTTGACGAAGATGGGGCGGAAGCGCTCCTCGCGATGCTGGATGCGCGGTTGCTGGTGCTCGATTCTCGCGACGTACAAGGGGTGCGTCCGCGGCACTGCTTCGTGCCCGGTGACGCGGGATGGCCGGACCGGTCCTTGCCGCCGTTACGAGTCGCCACTCACGGTGTGACGCCTGATGTATGCATGTTGCTGCGGACCTCGGGTACCAGCGGTGCGCCGACATGGATTGCGCTCTCCGACGCGAACGTGCTCGCCGTGCTCGACAGCCACGCGCCGTTCGTCGCACCGACCGACGGCTGCGTGTTGAGCGTGCTGCCATGGTATCATGCCTTCGGACTCGTGCTCGGGCTTCTCATGGCGCTGCTCCACGCGCGCGAGATTGTGCGCGATCCCGATGGCGGCCGGGATCTCCAGCTGCTGCTTGACCTCGCCAACTCCCATCCGATAACCTCGATGGACTTGGTACCGGGGCTCGCCACGCGACTCTTCGCGGAGGCGCGAGGTGCCGTGCTGCTTCGCCGGTTGAACGGCGGGGTTGTCGGTGGTGCACCAGTCTCCGCCCTGCTCGCCACGCAGCTGCAATCGACTCGCTTGCGTGTCGGGTACGGACAGACCGAAGCGGCTCCCGGCATCGCGCTGGGCGAGCCCGGAACGTGGTCCGCGCGCGTGCTCGGACGTGCGATCGGGTGTGATGTGCGCGTTGACGCGGATGGCGTGTTGGCCTTTCGCGGACCGAACGCGTGCCTCGGACGCTGGACGCGTGACGGTCTGGAGCGACGCGACAGCGAGGCATGGCTACGCACCGGCGACCTCGTTGAAACGATGGACGACGGTGACTACCGCTTTATCGGTCGCGCGACGGACTCGTTCAAGCTCTCGAACGGGCGAATGGTGCAGGCGTCGCACTACGAAAACGCGATCCGCCTGCGCTGGCCGTCGGTCCGTGAGGTGATGCTGCGTTCAAACGGGGAAGACGGGATCGAGATGCTGATCACAAGCGACGCCAACGCACCGAGCGACGCCGACGTCCGCACCGTGCTTGGGGCGCTCGGAGAACGACTCGGCGTCGTGACGCGGATCGGTACCGACGCGTGGCAACGGACGGCGAAGGGCGAGGTTGATCGCCGTCGGCCCGTTAAAACACCAATTCCAGTTCGTCCGCGTCCGTAGGCGTCGACTCAGCCTCCGTCCAGCGTTCACTTCCCCACTCGACCGTTTCGAGTCGCGCCGCTAGGCGCTCGATGTCGGGCGACAACGGCCGGTCGTTGACGAGCGGGGCGGCCGTCTCACGAATCCAACTCACCAGCGCGCGGCTGGCGGGCGCGAAGCCTGCCAACTCCTGACCGCCACGCAGTTCGGCCGCCTGGGCGAGCGCCAACGCGTGGATGCTGAGCACGAGATACACGAGGTCCAGCACGTCCGCCGTCTTGCGCGCGGCGATGGTGCCCATCGTCACGACGTCCTGATTGTTGGCGTTGGTGGGCACCGACTGGATCGACGCCGGCACGGCGCGGGTGCGGAGTTCCGCGATGAGAGAACTGGCGGTTACCTGTGCGCCCATGAATCCGGAGTTCACGCCATCCGGACCGCCATGAAGAAATGACGGCAGCCCCTGATTCTGTGCGCGATCGGTGATGCGTGCGATGCAACGCTCGGCATGAATGGCGAGCTTCGCGACACCCAGCAGCAGCGTATCCGAAGCGAAGGCGACGTGCTGTCCATAGAAATTGCCGCCGTGCAGGATTGCCTCGTCGTCCGCGAAGACGAGCGGATTGTCGGTGGCACTCTGCAATTCTGTCGCGACGATATTGTCGTGGAATGTGAGCACGTCCAGCACGGCGCCGACCAGCTGCGGCACGCAGCGGATCGTGTATGGATCCTGCGGCAGCTCGCCTTCGGGTAGCCAGCCATCGCGGGCCTCTGACTCGTCGAGACGCTCGGGGGGCTGCACGTTGGCACGCAGGCGTGCGCTCCCGGCACTCCATCGCGCGAGTGCGGCGTGCGCGGTCACCTGCCCGGCGTGGGGGCGTGCCACCGCGAAGCGAGGATCCCAGGCTTCGAGACGTCCGCCGAGGCACTCGGCAAACAGCACCGACAAGCGAAGCGCGAGGTCGGCGGCACGTTGGGCGCGCTCGGCATTGATGGCGGCGATACCCGTCATGCACGAGGTGCCATTGACGAGGGCGATCCCTTCCTTGTGGCCCAGCGTGATCGGCCGGATGCCGGCCGCATGCAGCGCCTGCGCCGCCGGCATGCGTTCACCGCGATACCACATCTCGCCCTCACCGAGCATCGCCAGCGCAACGTGGGCCAGTGGCGTGAGATCACCGCTGGCGCCCACCGTCCCCATCTCCGGCACCACGGGCACCACGTCGCGATCGAGGCAGTCCAGCAGCGTGCGGAACAGCGTTTCACTCACGCCGGAATAGCCACGGGCAAGACTTGCCGCTCGCGCGACCATCATGGCGCGCGTGTGTAGACGCGACAACGGCTTGCCGACGCCGGTGCAGAGGTGGTACACGAGGTTCCGCTGCAGCTCACCGGCGTGTTCGGGCGAGATGGGATGCGAGGCCAGTGGGCCGTATCCCGTGGTCACGCCATAAATGCGCCGACGCTCCTCGACCATCCGCGCCAATGCCGTGTGCGACGCGTGCATACGCGCACGCGCTTCATCCCCGACGGTCGCTGCGCGATGCCCGTGCGCCACCTCGAAGACATCGCGCGTGGTCACGGTCGCGCCGACATCGACCGTCGCAGCAGTGTTTACATTCATCGTCAGGTCACCTTCAACGGTTGTCCGAGCGAGCGCATTGTGCGCCCCGAAAGTCGGTTAAAATCCACGACCGCGACGATGTTGCCGTCGGTCTGCAGAAAGCCACGAAGCGGACTCTCCGTCTGCATGCCGTGCACGGACCCCACGGCGCCGATCCATTCCAAGCTGGTGCTGATGGCCGTGCTCATTTTGTCACGCGCAGGAATCGAATCCGTGTGCTTCCCGATCTGATGCTGGGCAAGGCGCAGTGCTTCCACGACATCGCGGCCGCTGAAGAGTCGGCGGCGATCTTATCGACGACGGACGCCGACTCGGCATCGAGGTGGAATTTCAACTCCTCGAGGACGTAGGAGAGTGTCGCCCCACGCGCCATCAGCACGGACTCGGCGGTGCCACGGAGAATCGTCTGGTATTGGATCTGCAAGTTGTAGCGCATCCACTCGAACTGGAGTTCGAGCCATATCCACGGTAGCATCGCACGGGCTTCGGTCGTGTCATCGTCCACGCACACGTCGCGAAGCGAGTCGGCGATGCCGTGCAGGCTTATGCTCACAGACTCCTCCAGCGCGCCCGCGTCGGCTTCAGCAACCGAGCCAAGCTCGCTGAGCATCTGGCGAATGCGCGCACGGACGTCCGTGCTGTCCATCAGGTCCAGCAACTCGAACAGGCGATCGGTCATGACGGGGTCACGCAGCCGTGGGAAGCGATTGCAACGCCGAGCTAGCGCGATTGACGGTGCCGGTGAGCTTGCCCTCGCTCCACGCGAGATCCACATCGAACGGCTCGTGACGCCGCGCGGCATGGTCGGCTCGTTCTGCGAAAAAGATGGCTTCGGCGAGCGGATGACGTCCTCGCGACGCTGCTACACGGTGGTGCGTGCCGATGGCGGTGGCGGCACGGTCACCCATGCCCCATTGAAGGGCGCCGAGGGAGCCCAGTGGCTCATGCAGCACTTGGAGCAGTTGATGCACGAAGTCGGGCGTGAGGGTTACCGCGCGTCGGCGCTTCGCGCGCAGGACGGAGAGGCGATCGAAGACCACGAGTTTCCCGACGTCGTGGAGCAAGGCGACGGTGAACGCCTCATCGGCGTCGGCCGCAAACGCCGGGGCCGCCGCGCGCGCAATTGGTGCACTGCGTATCATGTGCGCCCACGTCTCGTTGGCGAGGCGGGTGAACTCGCCGCCCGGATGACTGAGCAATCCGTCGACGCAGTTGGCGAGCACGACGCCGCGGGCACCCGCCACACCGATGCGATCCAGTACGGCGTCCTGTCCGACGACGGCCGCGCGCCCTCCGCCTATCGCAACGCTGTTGGCGGTCCGCAGTAATCCCTGCATCAGTGCGGGATCGCGTTCCAGGCGGCGCGACAGTTCGCGGCGCGAGAGCGTGGTGTCGTCGCAGATGGCGAGCGCCTCACGGGCCGCGGCCGGCATTTGACGGATGACCGCATCGGGTCCTTCGGCAAGCGGCTGCAAGAGTGCGATCGCATCAGGGCTGGTCGATTCGGTGGCGTGAGTACTCTGCAACTCGTACGCGGCCGCCAGTCGCTCCGCCCAGGCATCGTTTGGCGCGTACGTCAGCGAAAGCTCCGCAAGTTCGACGATGGTCCTCGGCCCTGCGGTCGGCGTCAGGCTCGTGACTTCGGCCGAAACAGTAATCGACGGTGCCCCGATCGCGGCGGGCTGTTCCACCAACGAACGCCACGGCAACCGCGAGGTCACTTCGCGAAAGAGGCGTCTCAGAAACGTCGTGAGCACGTTAGGCGGCCACGTGAAGATTACCACTTTCCACGTCGGTTCTTACGCAGTCGAGCAGTTCGACCGCCGCGTCGCCGAGCTTGTTGAAATGCTCCCGGGCCAGCGACGTCTCCTCGAGGCACAGGAGGGAATACGATGCCGTAGAGGTGCGCGCAAGGACGATTGGCGCGCACGTGCCCGTGCGAATGGTGTCGTAGTTCGCGCACTTGTTGTGCCGCTGCCTGGCGAAGCGCAACCCCGACCACGAAGCGGCGAGACTACGGTGCCGGTCTGGTTCGTCGTTGATGTACCGCAGTGACAAGTCCAGCGCCAGGATCTGCGCCGGCTGGCTCGCAGCGTCCGTCACGAGGCGGTCCCTCTCCTCCGCGCTCAGGTCGACCGTCTCTGCGATGTTGCGGCTGGTCGGGATGATGATCGACGGGTCGGCGACCTCTTTCAGTTGTTTGGCGAGCAAGCGCATGGGGTGTCCGGGAGCCAACAAATGAGAAAGCGAGCACGCAAGGGCGTCCAACGTGTACGCTGCCCGAGGAGTTCCTGCAGCGGAATGCCTAAGTTGCGCCCAATTCGACGAGGACCCATTTGGTCGCGGACGGTGCGTGGCGATACAGACGGATGGGCACGGTGGTCGGCTTCATCTTGCAAGTGAACGTGTAATTGAACTCAGAGTCGTCCGTAGCCTCCGCGACGCCATCCTCGGACTTGCCGAACATGGGCCGATTGTTGGCGCAGGGGGCGAGTTGTGTGAAGTAGTTGCGGCCTTCGGCCGCACTCATGGCCACTCCCGCCATCTCGGACTCCCACCGGTTGTGAAGCTTGATCACGCCGTTGTCGTCGACCTGGACTATACCAAAGGGCTGATGATCAGCATGGCTACGGGCAACCGACGGAATTTGTAAAATGAACTACGAAGGAACAAACGACACGAAAACCTCTGCAACTGACGCGGGTGTTCGGTCACGAATAGCGGCGGCGCTCAAGCGAATGACGAATCGACACCGGCGTTGACAAGCTCGGGTGCGTGGCGCTCGGCGGAGCGGTCTGCATCCACAGTCGCGACAAGCTGCTCGCGGTTTTCATAGAATTCAGCGAGTTGTGCCGACAAGCTGTCCACGCTGACCCGGAGGTCGGCAATGGTACGCGCGCTCAGCCGCTGCTTGTCTTCAGAGCCCGTGGTGAGGGTCTCGTCCGGCGCGTTGGCGGGCACGCTCCACGTTTCCTTCTCTTCGATAGGGCAGCCAACTGCGATTCGAGGCTGGCCAGCATCTCCCGAAGCTCCCCGAGCGATTCCGGCGCGCTCGCAGAGAGCGCATGGCGAAATTCCAAAGCCAAGCGGCACCTCTGCATGCACGTAAACGCATGCTCGCCGACGGTTCTCGACGAGAAGCGGGTGGAGAGAACGCCGCTACGCGCTCCACTCACAGGCGATTATCGGCCCCGCGCGTCGGAACTTTAGCGGCGAGCGATCGGCGCGTCCGCCAGTCGAACGGTTTCTTCGACGGTGCGGGCACGCGCTTTCCGAGGCGTCGCGGTGGCGCCGCCGAAGGCGAGATTTACGTGACGGTCATCGAGCTCGACGACCGTTGCCGAGCGACCTTGCGTCGGCCGAAGTCGATACGGCTTCACAACGGGACGTTGCGCGTGTCTATCGAAGCAATCGAACAGCGCCGTACGTGGGTAACCGCGCCAGTCTGGTGCACGCGCAACACCCAACGACGGAGTGCCGTCAAGGGCTACTTCGAGGTGCCGCCAATGGCTCCTAGCGTGTGCCGCTGAAGATCATTGTAATGCGCGGGAACGGGCTACTGACGTCTCTCGGCTTTAGCCGCCCACCCTTATCAAGCGCCTAAACGTGCCGTCATACTTGGCCCGCATCGTCGATGCCGAGCTCGACGATCTACTGCAGGATGCCGCTGCCATCGCGCTCGACGGCCCAAAAGGCGTGGGGAAGACGGCAACCGCCGCTCGCCGTGCGAGTACGGTTATCGTGCTCGACGATCCGTTGCAGCGCGACCTTACGTTGGCCGACCTCGATGCCGTATTGCGCCGGTCGCCGCCGGTCCTACTCGACGAATGGCAACGACTACCCCAGACGTGGGACGCCGTACGGCGCGCCGTCGATCGCGACGATCGGCCCGCGCAGTTCCTCCTCACCGGATCCGCGTCTCCCGAGGGTCCCGCAACGCCTCGTCAAGCCGGACGCATTCTCCGCGTCCGCATGTACCCGATGTTGCTCGCGGAGCGCGGTCGCAACCGGCGACCTAGCCGACAAGCCTGCCAAACGATCGACGCAGGTTGATCGCGATATTCTCACCCGACTGTGGGTGCTCGATCCGCTCCCCGCGTGGCTTCCCTCGGCCAACCTCATTGCGGAACTGACGCAGGCCCCGAAGCACCATCTCGCCGACCCCCCTCGCGAGAACGAGGACCTTGCTCGGTGCGCTCTTCGGATCGGTGGTGACGCAAAGCGTTCGCGTGTATGCGCAGGCCGCAGAGGCGACCGTTCACCACTTTCGCACGGAACGCGGTCGTCAGGAAGTGGATGTGATTGCCCAAGGTTTGGACCATCGCATCGTCGCCATCGTGGTCAGCACGGGACCCTTCGCTTACCGCCGGGCCGAGGGCATTGGTGTGGTGCCCGCCGCTCTGCTCGGTCCGTAAGCCATCAGATTTCCCCCTACGGCTTCACCACCGGCCGTTGCGCGTGCTTATCGAAGAAATCGAACATCGCCGCGAAGTGGGGTTCCACCACATTCGAATGATCGCCGCCGGGCACTTCGACATACTGCACCACGGCACCCACGCCTTTCAGCGCGGCGACCATCAAGCGTGAGCCACCCACCGGCACCGTCGGATCGGCATCGCCGTGAACGACGAACTGTGGAATGCCGCCGATGGTCCTGGCCGTTGACGCGACGCCGAAGCCGGAGAAAAGGCCGAGGGCCGTCCATTGGTCCGGTGTCTTGGCCGCGATCGCCCACGTGCCGATCGCGCCCATTGAGTGGCCCATCAGGTATATGCGGCGATCGTCCACTTTGTAACGCAATCGCACCGACTGCAGCACCTGCATCACATCCTGTTCGCTCAACGTACGCGCGCGGGCTGCCGCCGGGTCCCCGCTCGGTCCGCCCAGTGACACGCCGTAGCCGCCATCGACACGATAGCCGAGCGGTGCCGCCACGATGTAGCCGCGCTCCTCGGCCAGCGCTGGCAGCCGCTTGCCGTACTGGTCGAAGAAGCTGTCCTCGGTGGCGCCAAGGCCGTGCAGAGCGATGATGAGCGGCAACGGCTTCGACGGCATGTAACCCTTGGGCACGTACACGCGATACGGCATCACTTCGCCTGCGGCCTCGAGCAGGTAATGCTGTTTGAGATCGCCGGTCCGTCCCGACCACGGGTCTTTTCGCGCATTGACCGCGACCAGTAACGATTCGGCGGCAGCGAAATCGCGCGCGGGATTGAAGGTGCCCAGCGCAATGCGATTGAGGTTCACGTTACGCAGGCGATCGACCGGGAAGATCAGGTCGGAGCGCACGGGCTCGGGAGCCTTGGCGGCAGCGGCTTCGAGCCGCGCGATCGACGCGTCCAGTCCGGTGCGCACGACGATGCCGAGGGAGGTGGTGCCGAGGGTCCGGGCGTTGTCGAGAAGTTCAACGGACACTACGTAGGAGCCGTCGGCAACATCGTGCAGGTCGGCCTCGAGCATGAACGGCGTATCGCGCAGGTCGCGTGGTACGCCGTCGAAGGTGCCAAGCTGCTTCACGACGGTCATAGGCGTATTGGGCAGGCCGCCGGCCGCGCGCTGGCGGAGTGTTGCCCGCGCCACGAGCGGGCGATCGAGCTGGATCGACGGCGCGTAGATCTGCTCCACCCGCATCGACCAGGGCCGTGCCGGGTCGGCGACTTGCCGATCGGTGCGCGAGACCAGCGAGCTCGCGAACTCCGCCTCCGGCGTCCAGGGTCGGCGGGCCAACACCGTGGCGGCGTGCGCGTACAGCCGCCGAATCTCCGAGGTGCGCCCGAGTTTGGCGGCGGCGCCGATCTGCACGTCGATTGAGTCTACCACTGCTTTCAAATCGCCGGTGGGGCGAGTGGTGTTCTTGAGCGTCGAATGACGAACGTTCAGCGACAGGATGCCGACGGGCGCCTGCGCACCGGCGCGCGGGGCTGTGGTCGCCGCCAACAGGGCGACGGCGACGAGGATGCGGAGGTTTGGGATCATGCCTAGAAACTGCACACGCGGGCGTGGTGCTGACACCCTCCACCCTCTACTCTTGCCGTTACCGCACCGGCGGCGTCGTGGTCTGAGCGCCCGCACCCGCCGCTTCCGCCTTCTTTTGCTCGGCCGTCGGCGGCTTGTCTTCCCGAGGCCAGTACGTCAAGCGATAGCCATCTCCGCCAACCGCCCTCGTAATCGAGGCCCGAGCGCCACCCTTCAACGTGAACGGAAAGCCATTCAGCATAGCCTGCGGCACGACGCCACCGATCTGATAGAAGTCGGCCGTCATGATGACGGGATCGACCATCTCGATGATCGGGCCGCCGATGCTCTGACCAAAACGTCTCACCGTGACCGGCTGATTGTTGAAGGCAAACGGACCAACGAAGCGAGACGGCATGAGCTGCTGATTGTCGAAGCCAACCGCACCGATGACCCGCGCCAGCGGCGTGATGGTGCTGGGCGCGCTGACCACGGCGTCGAACGGTACGCCCGCCGCGTAAATCGTCTTCGCCAGAATCTCCACCATCTGCTGGTCGTTGCCCGCCAGTGTGTCCATCAACAGGTCCTGGCCCCAGCGCGCACCGGCCTTGAAAGCCGCCAGCTCAGGCTTCACGCTCGACGCGAATGCCACGATCAGCGGCGACTCGCCGTAGCTCAACAGATGCAACGCTTCGTCGCCAAGCAGGAGACGAGGCGTCACCGACTTTCCGGCCTTGATCCGACCGGCAGCACTCGGTCGGGCCGGCGAAAG
>NZ_JBDNFF010000114.1:0-2200 GCF_041689975.1 Gemmatimonas sp. | reverse complement strand
AGCCAGCCTCGATACGCCGCTCGGCCACTGGAGTACAATCAATTATCTCGACCGATCCGTGGCCGGCGATCACAAGGTGCTGTGGGAATTCAATCGCCACCAGCATCTCGTCACGCTCGCGCAGGCATGGCAGTACAGCCACGCGCCAGAGCTGTTGGACACCATCCAGCTGCACTTTGAGTCGTGGCTGCGGGACAATCCTCCCCGACAAGGCGCAAACTGGGCGAGCAGTCTCGAGGTGGCGTATCGGGCAATATCGTGGTGCTGGACATTTCGGCTGCTGTCTGGGCTCGAATCTTACGCTGTCCCGTTTGAGCCGATTCTGGCAAACGAACTGCTGGCGTCGATAAACGCGCATGGCCGCCACATCGCCCGCTATCTCTCCACGTGGTTCAGTCCGAATACGCATCTCACCGGAGAGGCACTGGGGCTCCTGTACTTAGGTGTCTGCTTTCCCGCACTTACCGACGCCGCAAAGTGGCGCGCACTCGGCAGTGAGATTCTTGAAGCCGAAGTGGACAAGCAGGTGCGCGCCGATGGCGTGTATTTCGAGCAGGCCACGCAGTATCACCGATACACGGCAGAGATCTATCTTCACTACCTGCTCCTGATGCGGAGCCGTGGTGAGTCCGTGTCAAACAAGGTAGCGACCGCGCTGCATCGTCTGTTCGATGTGCTGCTTGCTCTGTCGCGAGCCGATGGTTCGATGGCGCTGCTCGGCGATGACGATGGCGGACGTCTCCTGCAGCTCGACGACCGCCCTCCACATGATCTTCGCTCGCTCCTTGGAATCGGTGCGGCAGTGTTGGCGAGAAGTGATCTGGCATGGGCCGGACGTGGTGATGATGCGGCCATGCTCTGGCTCCTTGGACCGGGAGCTGTTGAGCGACGCGATGCCTTGGTCGGCCAGCCCCCCGCTGCAACGGCGAAAGCCTTTGTCGACGGCGGAGTATTTACCATCCGCGATAGCTGGAGCGCACCGTCTGGCCATGCCACCATCAGCTGTGGCCCGTTCGGCGCACTCAGTAGCGGCCACTCACACGCCGATGCCCTCGCCGTGGATCTGTTCGCGACAAGCGGACCGCTTCTGGTGGACAAGGGCACGCTGCGATACGACGGTCCGGAGCGAAACGAGTTCCGTTCGAGCGCTGCGCACAACACCCTGGAGCTCGGCGGCGTCGGGGCCGCAGAGCCCGGTACCCCCTTTCGCTGGCAATCATCCACTGACGCGGTGCTCGACTCGTGGATGACCGCCGAGGGCATGTCGTGGTTCGCAGGCCATCACGACGGGTACACTACGCTTCGTGCCGGACTTCGTCACTCACGAAGTGTGTGGCACCCGGCCTCCGGCGTGTGGCACGTTGCGGACTCAGCGGCTGAAGCGGAGGGTGTAGACTTCGCCCTGAGATGGCATCTCGCGCCGGGAATCACCGCGCGGGTCATGCAGTCCTGGACCTCCGGGGTTGTCCTTGATCTAACTCGCGACGGCATGTCCATTGCCTCGATGCTGCTGGTGAGTCCGACGCCGGGTGTATTCTCCCTCGATCGCGATCGAGTGTCGCCCCAGTACGGACGCGTAGACGACGCCAGCACCGTGCGATGGAGTGGCACGGGATCGCGCGACCTTCGAGTACGCTCGGTCGTCATCGACTGGGGCAGCCTGCGAGCGAGCGGTGTCACGGTTCGCGGCATTGCCTCTGTTGGTGAGATATTCTTGCGTCAGCAGGGAGCCACCGCCGAACCAAGCGAACCGCTACCCATTCTTCATCTTGACTCTACAAACGCCGTGATGCCGCACGATTTGATTCTGACCGCGAAGGCGAGCTGGTATGAGCCCGATTCTCGAGGTCAGGCGGAACGCTGCGTGGCCATTGGCGCTCAATCCGTCAGCGTGGGCTCGAAGAAAATCCTGGAATCAGACTCCGTGGGAAGCTGGATGGCGGCCGAAGGATCGCACGGTCAGTGGGCGCGCGTTGCGACCGGCGACGCTTCCGTTCAGGGCCGCTGAGATGTGTGGAATCTGCGGAGTAGTGCGCACGGCCGACGGCCCCCAGCTGAGCGAAGGGCTGGTTGTTCGAATGCGCGACACGATGCTGCATCGTGGTCCCGATGGCGCGGGGCTGCATTTGGACGAATACGCTGCGCTAGGGCACCGTCGGCTCAGTATCGTCGATGTTGCCCACGGACAGCAGCCCATGTT
>NZ_JBDNFF010000113.1:0-17581 GCF_041689975.1 Gemmatimonas sp. | reverse complement strand
TGGCGCGAAGGCGATCAACTACATCGGCGCCGGCACGGTGGAAATGCTCCTCGACGAGGACGGGTCGTTCTTCTTCATGGAGATGAATACGCGTATTCAGGTCGAGCATCCGGTCACGGAAATGCTCACCGGCGTCGATCTCGTGAAGGAGCAGATCCGGGTGGCCTCCGGACTTCCGTTGTCCGTGATGTCGACGCCTGAATTCCGTGGCCATGTGATCGAGTGCCGCGTGAACGCCGAAGATCCGGCCCGCAATTTCCAGCCGTCGCCGGGTAAGCTCGAAGTGTTTCATCAGCCCGGTGGACCGGGCGTACGCGTCGATACCCACGCCTATGCGGGCTACACGGTGCCGCCGTACTACGATTCGATGATCGCCAAGCTCATCGTACAGGGCAACACGCGCGAAGAAGCGCTCAAGCGCATGCAGATCGCGCTCGAGAGCTTCGTGATCGAGGGTGTGAAAACCACGGTGCCGTTCCTTGCCCGCGTCATGCAGCACCCCGACTTCAAGGCCGGCAAGGTGCACACCAAGTGGCTCGAGTTCGAGGGATCTGATCTGCTCAAGGAGCCGACGTAGTGCGCATCGATGTGCTGCTCGGCGAGGCGCAGGTCACGCCGGCCGACGTAGCGGATCGAGTAGTCGTGGTCATCGACGTGCTGCGCGCGGCGACCACCGTGGCCGCCGCGCTTGCTGCCGGCGCCCGTGGGGTGATCCCGTTCGAGACGGTCGATGAAACAGCTTCGCGAGCGAAGGCGTACGCACGTGGGGAAGTCCAGCTCGCGGGCGAACGGCGCATGGTGAAGATCGATGGATTCGACTTGGGTAATTCTCCCGCCGAGTACACACCAGCGTCGGTCGAGGGTCGCACGATTCTGTACACTACGACGAATGGCACCATGGCATTGGCCGCAACCCACGGCGCGCGCGTGTGCTGCTTCGCGGCGTTCGTCAATGTGGCCGCCACGGCGGCATCGGTGCGGTCCTCCATCGAACACGGCGGCGACGTGACCATCATTTGTGCGGGCCACGAGCGGCGTGTGGCACTCGAGGATGTCGTGTGTGCCGGACGGTTGGTGCGCGGCATTACCGCGGGCCTGGAAAGCGTCACCCGGGGGGACGGCGCCCGCGTGGCCGAGATGGCCGAACGACCGTTTCAGGGAGGGATCGCGTCCGTGGCACTCGAGGCCGCCCACGCCAAGGCGCTCGTGGCGGCGGGCTTCGAGCGCGACGTTGAGCTGTGTCTGACGCTTGATCGTTACGATCGAGCCGTGCGATACCATGACCGCCAACTTCAGCTCGAGCCTGCGACTCGCACGGAACACTGAGTCATGGAACCCGCTGTGCTGCGTCGGGAGCTTTCGGCGATCGCGCTGACCCTGCTCGCGGTGTTTCTTACCGGTGCTCTCGTCTTCAACGTACCGAATGTCGGCCAGCTGTGCCTCGAGGCAACCGGCGTGTTTGGTCCCGCGGGCACATGGGCGCGCTGTGCCTTGGTGAGCACGGTCGGCATTCCTGGTGCGGCCATCGTCGCCATGGGATGTCTGGTCGTGGCCCTCTCGCTTTTAGGCCGGATTGCCCGTGCCGACGGTGCGAGCGATTGGGGCCTGCTCTTCGCGGGGACCGTGACGCTGGTGCCCGTGGCGATCGGTCTTGCGCTAGGCGGTGAACCGTCGGCCTCCGACGGCGCTGGCCTGTGGGGGAGCTTCGCCGCTCACTACCTGCGAAAGGGACTCGGCTCGGCTGGAGCGTGGGTGTTCTTTTTGCTGGTCTCGAGTGCGCTGACCGTGGCGACGTTGCGCTCGAATCCGATCCGCAATTTGCTGGGTCCCGGTGCGCGAACGGCCGACGCCGACACGGTGGACGGCAGCGCGGTTGAAGCGCGTGCCGTCGTGAGCGGCCGCAAGCGCCGAACGCTGGCGCAGCAGCTCGAGCCGGAACCGGAAGAGCTGCCGGCCATCGACCCGGCGCTGGCGCGTGACGTCTTGGCGCTTGATAAGCCCGACGCGCGATACGCGCCCTCCGACACCGGCCGCGATAGTGCGAAGGCGAAGAAAAGCGCGAAGGACGCGGCGCGTCCGGTCGCCGCGGCCGTCGAAGCGGCGCTCGATGCCGCGGCGGAACCGTCGCCCTTCAGCGACGATTTGCCGCCGACCGACTTGCTCACGGCGGCGCCGGCGCGGAACGCCGACGCGGGCAAGCGCGACTTGGACCTGGCCGGTGAGAAGTTGATGGCCGCGCTCCGCACGTTCAAAGTGGATGGCCAGCTGGTCGGGCGTACGACAGGGCCGACCGTGACGCAGTTCGAGATCGAGCCGGCACCCGGCGTGAAAGTGCGACAGATCGCGGCGCTGGCGGACGATCTCGCCCTGGCGATGCGGGCGCCGAGTATTCGCATCGTGGCGCCGATCCCGGGTCGTGGCGCGGTTGGTGTTGAAGTCCCGAATCCGACGCCGGAGATGGTCGTGCTACGCGAAGTGCTCGAGTCGGCAGAGTTCCGGCAGATGCGCGCCGCGTTGCCGATCGCGCTGGGCAAGGATCTCGAAGGGCGCGCCGTGATCGCCGACCTGGCAAAGATGCCGCACCTGTTGATTGCTGGTGCGACGGGCTCCGGAAAATCCGTCTGCGTCAACACGATCATCACGAGCCTTGCCTATCGGCATACGCCACGCACGCTGCGATTCCTGATGGTCGATCCGAAGATGGTCGAACTCAGTGTCTACAACGCGCTGCCGCATCTGCGTCACAAGGTGATTACCGACAACCGCGACGCGGCCTCCGTGCTCAAGTGGGCCGTGATGGAGATGCAGGACCGTTACCGCTTGCTCGAAGCGAATGCGTGCCGCAACCTTCAAGAGTTCAATCGACGGGTACAACAGCACGCTGACGGCGAGGGCGCGCCGGTGCAGAAGCCGCGTAATCTCGAAGTAGCGTTCGAGGACCGCGCGTATACCGGCGGCGTGTTGCCGTACATCGTCGTCGTGATCGACGAAATGGCCGACCTCATGATGACGGTGCAGGGGGAAGTCGAAACGCCGATCGCGATGCTGGCGCAGAAGGCACGCGCGATCGGCATTCACCTGATATTGGCCACGCAGCGTCCCAGCGTAAATGTGATCACGGGCCTCATCAAGGCCAACTTCCCCTGCCGTATCGCGTTTCGCGTGGCGTCGCAGATTGATAGCCGCACGATCATCGACGGCGCGGGCGCCGAAGCATTGCTCGGTAACGGGGACATGCTCTTCATCCCGCCCGGTAAATCGGAGCCTGCCCGCCTGCAGGGAGCATATCTCTCCAGTGAGGATACGGAGCGCTTGCTCAAGTGGTACGAAGATGCCCGTGCCCGTCATGAGGCGGGTGAGGGTATCACGGCCGAACCGGACATTCTGGAAACGGTACGCGCCCTCGAAGCGAAGGGCGACGGTGGCGATGATGACGATCGCGACCGCGCATCGGACGAACGGGATGCGCGCTTCCGAGAGGCGGCCGAGGTGGTCATTCAACATCGGCAGGGATCGACGTCGCTCTTACAGCGGCGGCTGAAAGTCGGATACGGACGCGCCGCACGTATCATCGACCAGTTGGAAGCGGCGGGCGTGTTGGCACCCTCCGAAGGCGCGGCACGACCCCGCGATGTACTGGTGGGTGTGCAGGATCTGGAACGCATCTGCGGATCCTGACGACTTCAAATTCTCAGCGGTCTCTCGTCACGACGTATTGACGAGGTGTAACAGTCCGGCGAACATTGAAGCTGTTCGTCCCCCTCCTTCCGCTCGCCTGCCCGCGGACCGCCGGACCTCGACATTTTTCCTCCCTCCCGAGGTGTTAGATGTTTCTCATTCGCGTTCGACGAGTACTGACTTCGATCATGCTTGCGCTTGGCGCACTGCCCATGGTCGCCGCCGGACTGGCGGCCCAAGCCGGAACCATTACGGGTAAGGTGACCAACGCCGAGAGCGGCCGCCCGATCGAGAACGCCACGATCAAGGCATCGGTATCTGGAGGCACATCGTACGGCGCCGTGAGCGGTGCCGACGGCGCGTTCCGTATCGTGAATCTTCCGAACGGCTCGTACACGGTGAGCGTGTCGGCCATCGGCTTCGCCCCGAAGCGGTCGATCAACGTGCAGCCGGGGGCCGCGCTTACCATTGCGATGACGCCGCGCACGAACGTGCTCGAGCAGACGGTCGTCACCGCCAGCCGCAGCCGTCCGGAAAAGGCGCTCGATGCGCCGGCTCAGATCCTCACGGTCACGAGCCAGCAGATCGAAGAGCGCCCGGCTATCACCATCACCGACCACCTGCGCGCGACGCCGGGCGTCGACATCAACCGCGGTGGTCTCGCGCAGGCAAACGTCGTGGCACGCGGCTTCAACAACGCATTCAGCGGTAGCATGCTCATGCTGCAGGATTACCGCTTTGCCGGGGTGCCGTCGCTCCGCGTGAACGTGCCGTTCCTCTTCACCGGTACGAATGAAGATATCGATCGTATCGAAGTGTTGCTCGGACCGGCGTCGGCGTTGTTCGGACCGAACAGTTCGAACGGCGTGCTGCACGTGATCACGAAGTCACCGTTCCAGTCGCAAGGAACCACCATCAGTGTCGACGGCGGTGAGCGCTCGGTGCTCCGCACCGGCCTGCGCCACGCGGGCAAGATCAACGAGAAGTTCGCGTACAAGCTGTCGGGTGAATACTTCCAGGGAAAGGACTGGGAGTACAACGACCGGGCGGAGCCGACACTTTTTCCGAACACGACCAACGTGCCGGCGTCGCGTCGGGGGAAGGCGAACGAGCGTGACTTCAATCTTCAGCGCTATACGGGTGAAGCGCGTCTCGACGTCCGGCCGCGCGAAGGAATGGAGGCCATTTCGACGCTCGGCTACACCAATGTCGGCAACGCGATCGAACTGACTGGCGCCAACGGATCGTCCCAGATCAAGAACTGGACGTATCTGAGCTTGCAGCAGCGGTTCCGCTGGAATCGCCTGTTCGCGCAGGCTTTCATCAACAGCAGCGACGCCGGCAACGCCAGCGCGGCAGACGACCAAGGCACGTTTCTGCTGCGCTCGGGCCAGCCGATCGTCGACCAGTCTCGCGTGGCTTCAGCACAGTTGCAGCACGGCTTCGACCTTGGGGCCAAGCAGAGCTTCACGTACGGTGCCGACTATATCTGGACCAACCCGCGTACCGCGAACACCATCAACGGCCAGAACGAAGACGTCGACAATGTCACGGAGTACGGCGCGTACATCCAGTCGTCGACCAAGCCGATCAAGCAAGTCGAACTGCTGCTGGCCGCCCGCGGGGATGCCAATAGCGTGATCGCCGGTCAGTTCTTCTCGCCCCGTGCAGCACTGATCCTGAAGCCGAGCGCGAATCAGAATATCCGGTTCACATACAATCGCGCCTTCTCCACGCCCGGCAATTTCTCGTTCTTCCTCGACCTCATACAGTCGCCGAATGCCGGTGGTTCGGGCTTTGACGTACGGGCGCGCGGGAACCCGCCGAAGAACGGTCACCAGTTCAACCGTACCTGCGGCACGGGAAGCGCGTTCGGTTCGTACTGCATGAAGTCGGCGTATGCCTCTCAGGGTGCCTTTGTCGGTGCTAGCGCTGCGGCCGCGTTTCCGGGTGCCATTCAAGCACTTGCCCCGCGGCTCACGCCCGGCATCGCCGGAGCGCTGCAGCAGGCTGGTATTCCGGCGAGCGTCGCCGCCACACTGGCGGCGGGCGCGGTGCAATTCCTTGGCACCCGCACACCGACCAACGCCGACCTGTCGACCCGCGTCTCATACCTGACCACGGCGACGACCGCGCTGCAGACCACGCAGTTGCCCGACATCGACCCGCTGCAGGCTGCGTTCAACAACACGTTCGAAGTCGGCTACAAAGGCACCCTCGGCGGCAAGGTGACGTTCGACGTAGCGCTCTGGGGTCAGGAGCGTGGAGATGTCGGTACGCCGGCTGCACTGGCAACGCCGAACGTGTTCTTCGGTAACCCGCAACAACTGGGCGGCTACCTTGGACAGCAGCTTGGTGCGAACCTTGGACCGCAGCTCGCCCAACTCGGCCTGACGCCAGCGCAGATCAATCAGATCGTGTCCGGTGTAGCCGGAGCGCTGACGCCCAGCGTTGCCTCGCTGCCCGTGGGTGTGGTCACCTTCGCGAACGGCAACACGGCGCCGAATGCCGTGTACGCCACGTACTTCACGTCGGCGGGTAAGCTGTGGGTGCGTGGCCTCGACCTCGCCACATCTGTCTCGGCCACCGAACGCATCACCGCCGACTTGGCGTACAGCTATCAGAGCCAGAACGTGTTCCAGGGACTGAATGGCGGCAACGGTCTGCCGCTGATGTCCAACTCGCCAAACTCGCGCGGCTCGCTTGGCATGCGCTATCGCAACGACGACAACGGCGTTGGATTCGAACTGCGTACGCGCTACAACGAGGCGTATCCGGTGAACTCCGGCGTGTACGCGTCGAACTTTGCGTTCCCGATCGCGGCCGGTCAAACGGGCGCAATCACGACAGCGGCTGCCGGCGGACCGGGTCGATGCTCACCGGCGCCTGCCGGCACGTTCTGCTACGAAAACGTGCCCGAAGCGTTCACCTTCGACGCCCAGGTGACCAAGCGCTTCAACCTCGGTGAGAACAAGCTGACCTGGTCGCTGAACGCGCAGAACATGTTCGACAATCGCATTCGCACGTTCCCGGGCGTGCCTGAAATCGGACGCATGATCATGACGCGACTGCAGTACTCGTTCTAAACAGCTTCGGTCGGCGACCTTCTCGCGGTCGTCCTCGAGCGCGGCGTTTTACGGGGGGCGGTGCACACGGTGCGCTGCCCCCTCGTGCGTTTCCGTTAGCTTGCCACATGATTCTGCTCGACCCCAACGCCCATCCCGTGATCGGACATCGCGGAAATCGCGCCCATGCTCCCGAGAACACCCTCGCGTCGTTGCAGGAGGCGGTGGCGCTCGGCGTGGATGCCGTCGAGTTCGATGTGCAGGTCTCGAGCGATGGCGTGCTGCTGCTCATGCATGACCTCACGATCGATCGGACCACCAGCGGCTCCGGCGCAATCGCCTCGCAGACGTTCGCGGCGCTCCGCGCACACGACGCCGGCGCTCGCTTCACCGCGGATCGTGGTCGAATATTCCCGTGGCGCCATCGCGGCGTCGTGATTCCGTCCTTCAATGAGGTCGTGGAAGCGCTGCCCAGCACGCTCCCGTTCATTGTGGAGTTGAAAGCGCCCGCGGCGTCGGCGGCACTGCACGCGGCCATCGTTCGCCATGGTCTGCAGAAGCGCGTGATCGTGGCCGGCTTCGAGCCCGCCAGCACGCAGCCCCTACGCGGGCAGGGCTTTGCGCTCGGCGCGAGTACGCCCGACGTCGCTCGCCTGCTGCTGCCGTCGCTGCTCCGTCGCCGAATCCCGACACCTTGGTATCAGGCGCTCTGCATCCCGCCCACGCACAACGGCATACCGTTGCCCATCGCCGCCCTCGCGCGCGCCGTGCGCACGTCGTCGGTGGTCACGCACATCTGGACGGTGAATGATCCGTCGAAGGCGCTGCGACTCTGGGAACGCGGCGTACAAGGCATCATCAGCGACGATCCCGCATTGATCCTCGCCGCGCGTTCACGCTCCGCGTTCGTTTGACTCCGCCTGCACTGTTCTGGTGACACACGTCGCGGCCAACCGCGATAACGTGCGCCCATGACGAAACAACGACAGGCGCTCGGATTGTTGGGCGAACGGATCGCCGCACGATGGATGCGACGCGACGGATGGGAGTTCGTCGAACATCGTTTCCGCAGCGGGCATCGGGATATCGACCTCATCATGCGACGTGGAAACGAGATCGCGTTCGTGGAAGTGAAGGCGCGACGGGGCGAAACCTTCGGTCATCCAGTCGAAGCCGTACACTTCCGAAAACGCCGCGAACTCGGCCGCAGCGCCCGCGTTTGGGTAGATCGGCACGGTGCGCCCGAGCTGGTTTATCGGTTCGACGTGGTAGGCATCCTAGTTTCCGGTCAGAATGTCCGAGTTTACCACGTCGAGAATGCCTTCTTGCTGCCCTAAAATCAGACAGTGCAGGGGAGTTGTCCACATCAAAGGTTCTTCGTATTTTATTCGGGTCTTGGTCCTGCTCGCGTTCCCGGTAGATTTTTGCGAGCCAGGGCATGGCGGCTTCACCACTCACGACGGCGGTATCTATGGCGGGCACAGTGATGTCAGACGACAAGCGCAAGGCCCTGGCGCTCGCAGTCGCGCAGATCGAAAAGAGCTGCGGTAAAGGTTCAATCATGCGTCTTGGTACCGATTCCAAGGTGCGCGTCGAATCGATCCCCACAGGCGCGATCAATCTTGATGCAGCGATCGGCGTGGGCGGCATTCCGCGCGGTCGCGTAACTGAGATCTACGGACCGGAATCCAGCGGCAAGACCACGCTCTGTTTGCACGTGGTCGCCAACGCCCAGAAGCTGGGTGGTGTGGCCGCCTTCATCGACGCCGAACACGCGCTCGATACCGAGTACGCCAAGAAGCTGGGCGTCGATGTGGAGAACATGCTGATCTCTCAACCCGACACCGGTGAGCAAGCGCTCGAGATCTGCGAAATCCTCGTGCGCTCCGGCGCTGTCGACGTGATCGTGATCGACTCCGTTGCGGCGCTGGTACCGAAAGCAGAAATCGAAGGCGACATGGGCGACTCGCACGTCGGTCTGCAGGCACGCTTGATGAGTCAGGCGCTCCGCAAGCTCACCGGCGCCATCGCGCGCTCAAAAACCTCCGTCATCTTCATCAATCAGCTGCGCGAGAAGATCGGCGTCATGTTCGGCAGTCCGGAAACCACCACCGGTGGTAAGGCGCTCAAGTTCTACGCCTCGGTGCGTCTCGACATCCGCCGCATCGGTCCGGTGAAGGACAAGGAAGAAGTCGTCGGCTCGCACGTGCGCGTAAAGGTCGTCAAGAACAAGGTCGCGCCCCCGTTCAAGCAGGCGGAGTTCGACATCATGTACGCGGAAGGCATCAGCCATACCTCGCTGCTTGTCGATATCGGCTCGGAAGCGGGCATCATCGACAAGGCCGGCGCTTGGTACAGCTACGGTACGCAACGCATCGGACAGGGCCGTGAGAACGCGAAGATGTTCCTCAAGGACAACCCGGTGCTGATGGCGGAGATCGAGGAGAAGGTCAAGGTATTGCTCGGCGTCAAGGTCGCGGAGGCGCCAGGCGTGCCCGAAGAGACCGAGGAGTAGTACGCGGGATCTGTAGCATGCGTGAACGAAAAGAGGGCCGAGGGGTCGCTCGCGGTGTGAAGTGGTGCCCGGATCACCACGGCTCATTGTGAGTAGCCCCTCGGCTCTTTTCGTATCCCCACCTGAACCAGGGAGTGGGCCCGGCACGGTGAAGACCGTGCTGGAGTCGTCACGTCGACCGGGCCGGTTTGTGGTCACGCTCGCCGACGGACGCGTATTCACCATCGCGATCGGTGCCGTGAGCGAAACGGGCGCCACGCGGCCGGGCGTCGAGCTCGACGCGGATGCCGTGGCTTACCTCGCCCGAGAATCGCAAATCACGGACGTCAGCGATCGTGCCGTCAATGCGTTGGCCCGTGGCCGAAAAACTCGCCGAGAACTCGAGATCCGCCTCCGGCGGCGGCAGCCTGACGCTGTGCTGATTGCAGAAGCGCTCGACCGACTGGCCGCCAGTGGCATCCTTTCGGATGAAGACGTTGCGCACGCCGAAGCTGCTGCACGGCTTCGGCGTGGTGAAGCACCGGCCAAGGTACGCCAAGTGCTTCGGCGGAAGGGTGTAGAGGGGAAGATGGTGAATGAGGCCGTCAGCGCGGCCATCAGCGAAGACGGATTCGACGAGCTGACCGCGTGTCGCGCGTTGGCCGAGAAGCGCGTTCGCGCCCTCGGTGCGAAGGAGCCCGCGGTACTCCGACGCCGACTGTTTGCGTTCCTGCAGCGCCGCGGCTTTGGCGGCAGCATCATCGGGCAAGTGCTGCGAGAGGTGCTTGGACGGCCATCTGACGACGAGACGGAGTAGCCCCCGCACAAAGCACCTACTCTCGTCTATATTTGCACGCCTATGCTTGCGTCCGAAATCCGCGCCCGATTCCTGGCCTACTTCGAGAAGAATGGCCACACCATCCGCCCGAGCTCCGCGCTCGTTCCGGCCGATGATCCCACTCTGCTATTCACGAACGCAGGGATGGTTCAGTTCAAAAAGGTCTTTCTCGGCATGGAGGCAGCTCCCGATGGTAATCGGCGAGCGACCACGTCGCAGAAATGCGTCCGCGCCGGAGGCAAGCACAACGATCTCGAACAGGTCGGGCACACGGCGCGCCACCACACCTTCTTCGAGATGCTCGGGAACTTCTCGTTCGGGGACTACTTCAAGCACGATGCGATCCGCTTCGCTTGGGAGTTCATCACCGAAGACCTGAAGATTCCGCGTGAGCACCTGCGCGTCACCGTCTTCCATGAAGACGACGAAGCGCGTCAGCTGTGGAAGGACGTGGCCAACGTCCCGGACAACCGGATTTACGGGCTCGGCGCGAAGGACAACTTCTGGCAGATGGCCGATACCGGTCCTTGTGGCCCGTGCACCGAGATCTACGTCGATCTCGCGCACATGGCCCCCGACTGGGCGTTCCCGAAGGACGCGCACGGTGAGTGGACGAACACGGACATCTCGGACTATTCGCTCGACGCCTTCGTGGAAGGCGCCGAAGCGGGCCGCTTCCTGGAAATCTGGAACCTCGTTTTCATGCAGTTCGACCGTCAGCAGGACGGAACGATGGTGCCGCTCCCCAAGCCGTCGGTCGACACCGGCGCCGGGCTCGAGCGCATCGCCGCCGTCATGCAGGGCGTCACGAACAATTTCCATACTGATCTTTTCCGCCCGCTGATCGCGAAGGTCGAGGACGTCGTCGGCATCGGGTACCCGTATCGTCCAGGCGTCGGCCTCGGTACCGCCGTGGGCAAGGATGGTCGCGAAATCGATCCGGCGTCGTTCCGCGTCATTGCGGATCACGCCCGCGCGACCGCGTTTCTGCTGGCCGATGGTGTCTTCCCGAGCAATGAAGGTCGCGGCTACGTGCTACGTCGTATTCTGCGCCGCGCCGTGCGCCATGCGTGGCTGCTGGGACGCCGCGAGCCGACGCTCGTCCATGTGGTCGACGTGGTCATCGAAACCATGTGCGACCTGTATCCCGATTTGCACGTGCGCCGGAAGCACATCCTTGAGACCACGCGCGCGGAAGAAGAGCGCTTCCTCACCACGATCGACGCGGGCATGACACGCTTCGAAGAGCTGGCGCCGGCCGCCTCGACGCAGGGCTCGACGACCATGCGCGGTACGCTCTCCGGTGAAGACGCGTTCCGTCTGTACGACACCTTTGGCTTCCCGATCGACCTGACCGAACTCATGGCACGTGAGCGCGGTTATTTCGTAGATATTGCCGGCTTCGAGCACTCATTGTCGGCGCAGCGTAAGCAGTCGCAGGACGAGCGGAAGTCGCGACAGATCACCGTCAGCGCCGATGATTTCGGCGATCCGACCCAATGGACGCACGACCAGCAGCACGCGGCCAAGCTTGGCCGTTTCGTCGGGTACGACGTAATCGAAGCGGATACCGTCGTCACTGCGGTGCGCGCGCTCCCTGATGGGCGCGTGGCGGTCATGCTGCGCGAGACCCCGTTCTACGCGGAGTCGGGCGGACAGGTGTCGGACCACGGCACCATCACCGGTGCCGGCTGGTCGGTAGACGTGTCCGACGTGAAAAAGCTCGACGGTCGCATTGCGGCCATCGGTACAGCCACCGGCGAGATCATCTTTGGGCCGGCGCATGCCGTCGTAGTGCGCGAGCGTCGTCACGACACCGAGCGCAACCACACGGCCACGCACCTGCTGCACGGGGCGCTACGACACGTGCTTGGCGACCATGTGCATCAGGCCGGCTCGCTGGTGGCGCCCGACCGTTTACGCTTCGACTTCACGCATCACGGACCGCTCACACTCGATCAACTCGTCGCGGTCGAAGCGCAGGTGAATAAGGGTGTCTGGACCGCCGCGCCTGTGAATACGCGGGAGTCTGCGTACGCCGACGCGGTGGAGCAGGGCGCGATGGCGCTCTTCGGTGAGAAGTATGGCGATGTCGTGCGTGTGGTCGAGATTCCGGAACTTTCGGTCGAGCTGTGCGGCGGCACGCATGTGAAGAACACCGCCGAGATCGGCCTCGTACGTATCGTGTCGGAAGGTGGCGTGGCCGCCGGCGTGCGTCGCATCGAGGCCGTGACCGGACGGCGGGCGTTTCAGTTCCTCGCCGATCGCGAGCGTGCGCTCGTGCAGGTAGCCACGCGCCTCAAGGTGCCGATGGCTGGTACCGCGACGAACATCGAGCAGATCGAAAAGAAGATCGACGCGCTGATCGAAGAGCGGAAGCAGCTCGAGAAGCGCCTCGATGAAGCCATGCGCGGCGGGGTGTCCGGCGGTGGTGTGGCGCAGGAACTGGCGGCGCAGGCCACAGAGGTTCACGGCGTCCGGTTCATCTCCACGCGGGTCGAGGTGGTGGATGTCAAGGCGCTTCAGGCACTCGGTGACTCGGTCCGAGAGGCACTCGGCAGCGGCGTAGCCGTTTTAGGAGCAGTGCTGGCCGATGGGAAGGGCGCGTTGCTCGCGGTGTCCACCGATGACGCACGGAATCGTGGTCTCCGCGCCGACGTTGTCGTGCGTGAGGTGGCTGCGACTGTGGGTGGACGCGGCGGTGGCAAGCCGCATATGGCGCAGGCCGGTGTCGACGCCGACAAACTGGATACGGCGATCGCCGCAGCGGCCGAGATTTTTGCTCGCTTGGCGACCGCCGGGTGAGCGCGGCCAACGGAGTGATGAACGCGACGGAGACCATCGTGACGACGGTCGGCGGCTGGTTCCATGCCTTGACACCCGCTCCCCCCGAGGGGCTTCGGGTTCGACTTTCGACGTTGCTGCAACCGTTCGCGCATCTGCCAGCGCAGCAGGTGCCTGAGGCCTGCCTGAACGCGGGAGAGCGGTTGCTGGACGAATTGTTGGCGTCGGGGTCGACCTCACGAGCAACCGCGCTCGACCTGCTGGCGGTCGATGCGTTGGTGACCTACGCTTTCCAGTCGGCTGCCGATGAACCAGCGCTTCTGGATGTCAGGGCTGCTCGGGCGCTCGCCAGAATCGCGGCGCTCCCCGGATCGTTGGGCGCCTAAGCAGTCACATGCGAGCGATGTCCGCATCGCCGCGCCACGCCAGCGGGAGGGACGCGTCATGATCGACATTCACTCGCACCTGCTGCCGGGCGTCGACGACGGCTCACCGTCGCTCGACGTCTCCATTCCCGTGTTGGAGCGGTTTGCGGCGCAGGGCGTCACGGTACTCGTGTGCACCCCGCACTTGAACGCGAGTCAGGCGGCGAGCGCGCCGTACGCGCATCACCGTGAACTGCTTACGGAGTTGCAGTCCGTCGCTCCCGCCGGTCTCGAGATTCGGCTGGGGTGGGAGATCATGCTCGACAGCCCCGGGGTCGATCTCTCGGCGCCGGAGTTCTGCCTGGGAGGCTCGCGCGCGCTACTCGTGGAATTCACCCGCGGCGGACTCCCGCGTGGCGCCACCAGTGAGTTGCGCCGAATCGAGAGGAGCGGCCGAACAGCTATTCTGGCTCACCCTGAGCGGTACTTCGGCTGTACCCTCGAGCTGGTACGGGAATGGAGGGCGCTTGGCGTGGTCATCCAGACCGACGCCTCGGTCCTGATGGGGCGAGGGGTACCGGCCGATCTCGCCAAAGCGATGCTGGAAGACGGACTGATCGACATCCTCGCCTCGGACAATCACGGAGATGGCCGCTCACTGGGCGCTGCCCGTGACTGGCTTGTTGAGCGAGGAGCCGACGAGCAGATGGACTTGCTCCTCCGGGCCAACGCCGAGCGCGTGCTTGGCGACGAAGATCCCCTGCCGGTCCCGCCCCTTCGAGCGGGGCTGATCGGACGAATCAAGCGCATATTCGGTCGCTGACGCGATCAATTCCTGAACCTATACCAAGCCATGACCAACGTCGATCGAGGCTCGCAGCACACGCCAGACGCGTCCGTTGCACCATTGTTGGCCGCCCTGAGCGAGCTGGCCGAGACGGCCGAACGGGTCGCGCGCGACCTGGCTCCGGAGATCGAGCGGGCACTGGAAATGGTCCGTACGGCCGTGAATCAGGGGGGCACGTTACTGTTTTGTGGAAATGGCGGGTCGGCCGCCGATGCCCAACATATCGCCACGGAGTACGTCGTCCGGTATATGCGAAACCGCCGGGCCTATCCCGCGATCGCCTTGACCACGGACACGTCGCTGCTCACGGCGGCAGGGAATGATTTCGGCTTCGATCACATTTTTTCTCGCCAGATCCAGGCACTGGGAAAGCGTGGAGATCTTCTGATCATCCATTCGACCAGTGGGAATTCACCGAACGTGCTTCGCGCAGCTGAAGCAGCGAAGGAGAAAGGGATTCCGGTGCTGGCATTGACCAAGCGGGACGGCGGCGCGCTGCGTCTGGTCGCAGACCACACGATCGTGGTGCCAACCGATCGGACGGATCGCGCACAGGAAATTCATCTGTGCATCCAACATGCAATCTGTGACGCAATCGAGCAGGCGCTCTAAAAGAGCCTTGCGGACAAATGTCCAAGTCCATACCTCATTTCATGATGTCTCATACTGCATGATGCACTTTTACAGGTCGGTCGCAACATGATTTCACTGAAAGGCAAGCGAGCGCTGGTCACTGGCGGCTCTCGGGGTATTGGTGCGGCGGTCGCGCGATTACTCGCGCAGGCCGGCGCTGATGTGGGGATCGCGTACCGGAGTCGGACCGCCGAGGCCGACGCCGTTCTCGTGGATATCACGAATCACGAAGTGAAGTGCTTCTCGCACATGGGTGATTTGTCCACAAAAAGTGCGAATGACTCCTTTGTTGATAAAGCGCTCGATCGCTTCGGAAGTGTGGATATCTATGTGGGAAACTCCGGCTTTTGGCCACCTGATCCGCTTCCTGTATCCTTGTTGGATGACGAGCGCTGGCGGTTGACGATGGCCGCGAATCTCGACGGGATGTTCTACGGAGCGCGGGCTGCCGCACGCGTGATGAGCGATGGTGGACGGATGATTTTCGTGTCGAGCACGGCGGGGCAACGGGGTGAGGCCGGGCATGCGGACTATGCTGCGACCAAGGGCGCCATGATTGCTTTCGTGAAATCGTTGGCGGTTGAGCTTGCTAGCCGAGATATCACGGTGAACGCCGTGGCGCCGGGATGGGTAGACACCGAGGCCGTCGCGAAGCCGTTTGCCGTTGGACGCGAACGGATCGAGGCGGCGATTCCGCTTGGGCGCGTGGCCTCTCCATCGGATATCGCTGGTCCGATTCTGTTCCTGGCGAGCCCGCTCGCCCGTCACGTGACCGGTGAAATTCTGAATGTGAACGGTGGGAGCGTGCTCTGCGGTTAGCGAACTCAGCTGCCGGCCGTCATTGGCGCGCACCCGGCCAGGTCATCGAAATCGCCCGCACGCTTCAGCAGGCGGGCTTCGAAACCTGGTGCGTAGGCGGAGCCGTGCGTGACGCCTTGTTGGGCGTGGCCCACCTCGATTGGGATCTGGCGACCGCCGCCACCCCGACGCAGGTGCGTAAGCTGTTTCGCCGGACCATTCCCGTTGGGATTGAGTTCGGCACCGTTGGCGTGCTGGACCGCGACAACCTCATGCATGAGGTTACGACCTTTCGCCGCGATGTCAAAACCGACGGACGTCATGCGGTCGTGGAGTTCGGTGCGTCATTGGACGAGGATCTGGCGCGGCGGGATTTCACGATCAACGCGATCGCGTACGACCCGATCGACCATCGTCTGCACGACCCATTTGGTGGGCAGATTGACTTGAATCGTCGGGTCGTGCGTGCCGTCGGCGACGCCGAGGCGCGGTTACGTGAAGACCGGTTGCGGGCCCTGCGGGCGATTCGTTTCGCCGCGCGTTTCGGCTTCGACATCGAGCATGAGACCTGGCACGCCATTGTCGGGAGCGCGCCCTTTCTGACGCGATTGTCGCCGGAGCGCGTAAAGCAGGAGATCGAGAAGACGATGGAGCAAGTGCTCGCGCCCTCCACCGCGTTCGCGCGCTGGCGTGACGCCGGAGCCTTTGCGTCCGTGGTGCCGACGTTGGCGCAGGTCAGCGACGTGACACTGCGCGCCATCGATGCCTTGCCCCGTCCCGGGCTGCCCGGGCGTCCGCTGCGAAAGTGCTTGCGTCTGGCGGCGCTCTTCAGCGACGTGGGCGGGAAGCAGACCGAGCGGGCGCTGCGCGATCTCCGCTTCTCGAATCAGGATATCGCAACCGTGTCGGCGCTGGTCGATCGCTGGAGCCGGTACGCGCCAAATCTTACCGCGACGCTCTCTGCCGGCATCTTGCCCGATGCTGCCGAATTGCGGCGACTCGCCGCCGGCGTGGGGCGATTGCGGGTAGCGGCCTTTGTGCGTTTGGCGGCGGCCCGTTGGAGCGCGGCCGGCGCCGTGCAGCCGTTGTTGATTCGTCGGTTGCACCGTCGCATGCTCACGATGGCGTTCCGCGAACCGATCGAGCTCGCGGATCTCGCGGTGGACGGCGACGATCTGCGCAGCGCTGGCATCGCCACCGGGCCTGCGTTGGGGCGAATCTTGCACGCACTGCTGCAGCTGGTGATCGAGGATCCTGCAGTCAATACGCGCCAGGCGCTGCTCGCGATCGCACGGCATCTTGGGCTTCCCTCCGAAACCGTGTGACAGACCGCATGAATCTCCAGATGCGAAGCGAGATGTCGCCGTTGGGCAGTGACGAACCGGGGCGATTCCGCGCGCTGTTGGACTGGTTTATCGCGTCCGTACGTGACGGTGTGTACATCGCGCGCATCGGAACGACGGCTGAACGGGCGGTCGATCTGATGCACGCGCTGTCGGTGCATCTGGATCCTGCCGTCGACGTCGTCATGACCGACTGGCGAACCGGAACGGAATGGGTGGGCGTCGATGTGGCGCTGCCGGATCTTCGGGAGGCGCTTGGTCGGCTGCGCTTTCCGCTGGCGACGTATGGCGGCGTGGAGCTGACGGTCGTTGGCCCGGACGATCAGCTCTCGTTGACGCCTGAACTCCTGCTCGTGATCTACGCGCGTTCCGACCGCTGGTACTTCCTGCTCGACGGACTTGGCCTCTCAGAACGGGCCGCGCCACCGGCACCGGTTTGGGTGCCGACGCTCTCCAAGCTCGCGCACTCTCCGGAGCTGGCGACCGCGCTGGCCGCAGCCGCCGCGAGACTGGGATTGACCGCGGGCCCCGCGTCGACCGAGCGATGAGCACGACGCTGTTTGCGGCGAGTTCTCCGGAACCGCTGGCCGCCCGTATGCGCCCGGTGCGACTCGAAGACGTGATCGGGCAGCAGCATCTGCTCGCACCTGGCCGTCCCCTTGGCGACGCGATTCGCAATGGTTCGATCGGCAGCGTCATTCTGACGGGTCCGAGCGGAACGGGAAAGACGACGATC
>NZ_JBDNFF010000112.1:0-20536 GCF_041689975.1 Gemmatimonas sp. | reverse complement strand
GATCTGCGACATGGCGCACGCGCGCGGTGTCCCGGTCATGGTGGACGGCGCGCATGCCTTCGCGCAGCTCGACTTTCGCATTCCCGACCTTGATTGCGACTACTACGGCGCCAGTCTGCACAAGTGGCTCGGTACACCACTTGGCGCCGGCCTGCTGTACGTGCGCCGCGACCGCATTGAAACGCTCTGGCCGATCTACGGCGACGAAGGACAGCCCGCGACCAGCATCGCGAAACTCAATCACACCGGTACGCATCCGGTGCACACCGACCTGGCAATCGAGGACGCGATCGCCTTTCACGAGGAGATCGGCATTCAGCGCAAGGAAGCGCGCCTGCGCTGGCTACAGCAGTACTGGACCACGAAGGTACGTGCCGTGCCGCGCGTGCGACTGTTCACCCCGGCAGATCCCATGCGCACCGGTGCGATTGCCAATGTCGGGATCGACGGCGTGAAGCCCGGCGACCTCGCCACGGCATTGATGGACCGCTTCAAGATATTCACGGTGGCGATCGATACCGCGGGCGTGACCGGCGTGCGCGTTACGCCACAACTCTTCACCACCACCGCCGAACTGGATGCGTTCGTTCGCGCGATCACCCAGCTTGCGGCCTAGAGCAACGTCATGACATCACGGAATAAACTCGCGATCGCGCTGGCGCTGGTGTCGCTAGTGCTGCTGTGGCCGGGACTCGTGCAGCCGGTACTCACCATCCGCGCCACCATGGAGCTGTTCGGCAATACGCGCGAACTCTCCAACGAAACCCGCAGCGTGATCAGTGCAATTCAGAGTCTGCACAACACCGGCAACAATTTCGTGGCAGGGCTCATCCTGCTGTTCAGCGTGCTCGTTCCGGTCCTCAAGGCCGCGTTGCTGCTGCCGATCTTCGCGCTGCGCCGGAGCGCGGCGTCGTATCGGCTGTATGGCGTGGTGCAGGCCATGAGCAAGTGGTCGATGGCCGACGTGTTCGCGGTCGGCATGCTGATCGCGCTGCTGGTCGGGAAGGGCACCGCCAATCTGTCGGCGGTGGCCGGTCCAGGCTTCTATTTCTTCGCGGCGTACTGTCTGGTCTCGAATGCGGCGTTTCAGGCGCTGCGGATCGAGCTGCCCACCGCGGTGGTGCCTACTTCTTCGGCAACGACTTCGAGTCCTTTCTCGGCGCGATCTTGAACTTCGCGATAGGCTGCTTGTCCATGTTCACCATGCCCTCGATGCTGCCGTCCGCGCCGAACGTGCCGTCGTGTTCGAGTAGCTTGCCCTCCGGCGCGGTTACGCGGAATCGTACCTGCTTCCCGGTGAGTACCACGTTCGAGATGGGCCCCGTGCCCTGACCGGGCACCAGGGCTTGACCGGCGATGGTGGCACCCGATTGCGTGAACGTGTACAGCACCGGCACCACGATCACGCTGTCGGGCAGCGGCACGGTGGCGGTACCACTCCATCCGCCGACCAGCACCGATGAGGGAGACGCCGGCGCCATGGCCTTCACCGACTTGGACTGCGCGGCAAGAGGCGCCGCCGTAACCGCCCCACTCACGATCACGCCGAAAGCGGCGGCCACGACGTACGTCACGCGTAGAGACATCACGAAATCTCCGACTAAGGGAAGTGGTGCGGTTCCGGAGTTATCGCGGAGCGATGACGGCGTCCAGCGCGTCGATCGCCCGCTGCGAAACCAGCCGCCCCGCCGCCGCCGTGGGATGGAACCCGTCCCAGAAGAAGAAGCTGTCGGGGGTCGTGCAGATCGCCGCTGGCGCGCTGCTCAGGCACGGCAGCGTGACGTTGGTGAAGCTGAAGCTGCTGGGGTTTGCAATTACGGCCGCGTGGAGAGCGCCGGCGTCGAGCACGTACAGCTTGAGAAACGGCAACGAGGCGCGTAGCGCCGGCAGCTGAGCGGTGAGGCCCGCGTTGAACTGGGTCGAGAGCTGCGTCGCACCCGCCGAGGCGGCCGCGCCCTGGGCACGCACGAGCGGCGTCTGGCCGATATTCACGCTGTTCACGAGCAGGATATTCTGCGCACCGTTGGCGTACAGCCGGTTCATCATGTTGATGGTGTTCAACACGGCGCCGCCGATGATCGTGGCCGGCGCCGCCGGGTTCGTCACCGACTGCGTGAGCGCGTCGTTGATGTCGTTGCCCACGGTCGCGACGTTGAGCACGAACAGAGTGGTGGCCCGTGCCCCCGTGTTAGGCGCGGCGAGATAGCTCTCGACCTGCTGCGTCATACTCGGCACACCCTGCGTGGTGCCGGCAATCGGACCGGGGCGCGCGCCGTTGAACGAATAGTTCGTACCGCCCGTGCGCGACGGCGTGACCGTCGTTCCGTACTTCGTCGCCACCAACTCCACCCACAACGGGCCGTTGGAGACGCGACCGCTGAAGTACGGTGCGGGCGGACAGGTGGCCGGGCTCAGGTTGCAGGCGTTGCCCGTGTCATCGAGGCTCGCGCCGAACACCACGGTCGCCGTGAAGCGCGCGGGCGTTCCCACGCTCGTGGGCGTGTCGTCAGAACAGGCGGCCAGCAGCGACAGACTCGTGGCGGCGAGCAGCGCGCGAAGGGCGGTGCGTCGGGAGAGCGTGGTCATGATTGGATTGTGTCGAGGAGCAGAAAGGGGAAGGGACCAAGGCAGCACAAAGAATAGAACAGGCGCGAAGTAACGCCTAGTGACGGAAGAGACGCTCGCCGGTGAACACCATGGCGATACCATGTTCATCGGCCGCCGCGATCACTTCGACGTCGCGCACCGATCCACCAGGCTGCACGATCGCCTTCACGCCGGCCGCTGCGGCCTGATCGATGCCGTCGCGGAACGGGAAGAAGGCGTCGGAGCCGAGCGCTACGCCCTGTGTGACGTGGCCGGCGCTGGTGGCTTTATGCACGGCCAGGAAGCTGGCATCCACGCGCGACATCTGACCGGCTCCGATGCCGATCGTGGCGCCGTCGTGCACCAGCACAATGGCGTTCGACTTCACGCTCGCCACGGACTTCCAGGCGAAGTGCAGGTCGATCATTTCTTTGATAGAGGGCTGCCGCTTGGTGACCACGTTCCACTGGGCCGGCTCCACCGGCGCCGGTGCGCGATCCTGCACCAGCAAGCCGCCGCGCACGCGCTTGTAATCCATACCGCCCTTGGGCCAGGTCGCACGTCCTTCCAGTACCCGCAGGTTTTTCTTCCGGCCGAGAATCTCGACGGCTTCGTCGGCGAACGACGGCGCCACGATGCACTCCACGAACAGGCTGGAGATCGCTTCCGCCGCCGGTACATCCACCGGCACGGTGAACGCGATCACGCTGCCGAAGGCCGACACGGGATCACAGGCCAAGGCCTTCTTGAAGGCGGAGAGGGCGTCGAGGCCGGTGGCGACGCCGCACGGTGTCGTGTGCTTGATGATCGCGCACGCCGGCTGATCGGCGAACGGCTCGATGGCGAGCAGCGCGCCTTCGAGGTCGAGCAGGTTGTTGAACGACAGTTCCTTGCCACCCTTCTGCACCAACGCGCCCAGGCCGGCGCCCGGCTGCTCCACGTAGAACGCCGCGCGCTGCTGCGGGTTCTCGCCGTAGCGCAGCGCCTGCTGTTTCTCGAAGGCGAGGGGATACCGGTCGGGGAACGGCTCGCCACGCTGCTGTGCGAACCACTGCGCGATCGCTGCGTCATAGCTACTCGTGTGCGCGTACACCTTTTCCGCCAGCAACGTGCGGAAGGCCAGGTCGTCGCCGCCCGCCTGCACGATCTCCAATACCTGCGCGTAATCGGTCGGATTGACGATCACCCATACTGACGCAAAGTTCTTGGCGGCCGAGCGCAGCATCGACGGGCCGCCGATGTCGATGTTCTCGATCACTTCTTCCGGATGCACCTTCGGCTTGGCGGCGGTTTCGCGGAACGGATACAGATTCACGACCACGAGATCGATGGTCCCGATGTGGTGCGCCTTGATGGCGTCCATATGTTCCGGTAGATCACGTCGCGCCAGCAGCCCACCGTGAATCACCGGATGCAGCGTCTTCACGCGTCCGTCAAGCATCTCCGGGAACCCGGTGATCTCACTGACGTCTTTCACAGCAAGGCCAGCGTCACGCAGCACCTTGGCCGTTCCGCCTGTGGAGACCAGTTCATATCCCTGCTGAGCGAGTCCGGTAGCGAAAGGAACGAGACCGGACTTATCGGAGACGGAAAGCAGCGCGCGCATGGAGACGGGATCGGGAGAAAGAGAAGAACGACGGAGGACCGAACGTGGAATCAACGCGGAAAGAGGCGCGCAACGTCCACAGGAGTATCGAGATGCCCGTGTACGCGACCGTTATCACCAAGCACGATCGATCCCGACGCCACCGCAGCCACGCAGAGTGGCAACAGGCGATGCTCGGTGCGCAACACGCGCGCGGCCAATAGAGTGACGTCATCACCGGGGAGTACGGGCACGGGCCACTGCGCGATGATCGGACCGTTGTCGAAGTGCTCGTCCACGAAATGCACGGTGACACCGGTGAGCGTGACCCCGTGTTCGAGCACGGCCGCGTGAATGCGCCTGCCGTACATACCCGGACCGCCGAACGACGGCAGCAGCGCGGGGTGCACGTTGAGCAGGCGACCGCGGAACGCGCGCACGACGCCCTCGGGGACGAGCTTGAGGTAGCCGGCCAGCACCAGCACATCGGTTTTGGCCGTGTCGAGTAACGACAGAACAGCATCGCTGTCGAGTGGTGCGTCGAGCACCCCCGTGGCGATTCCGGCGACGCGGGCGCGATCGAGGGCGCCCGCGCTCTCGCTATCCGAGCCCACGAACGTGATCACGCCGACGCTGGCCGCAGGGCCCGCAAAGTGATCGATCAGCGCCTGCAGGTTCGATCCACCGCCCGAGGCGAGTACGGAGATACGCGCGAGCGAGAAGGGAGTGGTCGGCATGGTCATGGCGCCCAAACTACTCCGAACGAGTGGTCGACTGCAGGGGCGTGCGCGCGCCGATCATCGCCAGCGCAATCGACACGGCTTCCAGGATGCTGTCAGACATGAAGATGCGCGCCGAGAGTGCGGAGCGGGCTTCTTCCACATCCGACGACGGCGTCTCGATGCCCGGCACCAGGATCCCGAAACCACCGGTTGCGAGCGCCGGCTGCACGTCGCGCCACCGGTCACCGATGTACGCGCTGTGCGTGAGATCGAGTCGATGCGCCGCGGCCGCCTCACGGTACATGCCGAGTCCGGGCTTCCGACACGCGCACGGCTCCTTCGGATGTCCCCAGTGCGGACAGTGGTAGGTGGCCAGTACTGATGCGCCGCCCTCACTCAGCAGCGCATGGGTGCGATCACGCACCGCCTCGTACTGCGCGCTGGTAATCAGTCCGCGAGCAATGCCCGACTGGTTCGTGACGATCACGACCGGCACCTGTGCCGCGTTCGCGTGCGCGACCGCAGCGGCCGCGCCAGCCAGCAGTTGCACGCGACTCGCATCCGCGAGGTAGTGCGCGTCGGCGATCAGCGTGCCGTCACGGTCGATGAACAGGGCGGGGACCGGCGATTCGGCGGTGGCCAACGCGATCACGACCCGCCGAACAGCGCGCGGACGCGCGACCGCATGGCCTGCGACAACGCCTGCGCCAACGTGTCACGTGGCGCCGGTCGCGGCGCCGGTCGCGCCGCAGCACTATCGCGCTTGGTGCTGTCGCGCTTGGTGCTGTCGCGCTTGGTGCTGTCTGTTTTCGGCGCACGCGGCGTGGTGAAGGTACGCGCCGGACTGCGCACCGTCCCCGAAAGACTGCGAATGTTGGACACGCTGAGCCGGTACTGCTTCTGCGCTTCCAGCACGGTATCCAGCGTCACGTAAATTTCTTTGTACAGCAGCGGCCGACGCAGTTTTGGCGGCGGCGTCGTGTCGATCGGGGCGCCGGGACGGCCACGACGGGTCGCCATACGGGCGCGCGTCTCACGCTCGGTGCGGGCCACGGCGGCCACACTGTCGGCGCGCCTCACGCGCGCCAGCGAATCGGTGCGAGCCCGCAACGCCGGTGTCGAATCGCCGCGAGCAGCCACCCGCGCCACCGAGTCGGCGCGCGCCCTCGCACGCAGCGAGTCGGCCAGATTACGTTCGGGGGTCGTCTGCACCCGCCGCACGCTTACGAGCGACGAATCGGCGCGCTTGATGATCACCTCTCCCGGGAGGAAGATGCGTCCCGGGGAGTACGGCTTGTCGAACACCACCTTCACCACGCCGCTATCCAGCGGCGTCACTTCCGATACGCGCAATCCTACGGTGTCGTGCGCAAACCCGTAGAACTCGACGTCCGCCGACTGCGTGAGGGTGACGCTCACCGAGTCCCAGACTTCGATGGGGTCGAGACTGCGGTTGGTGTTGCGGTCGCCGTACGCACGTAACAGATACGGGCCGGGCGGCAGATACTGCAACACAAATCGTCCAGAAGAATCGGCGACCACTTGATAGGTCGTGCTATCCGAAGCGACCGCTTCGACCAGGGCTCCGGAGAGTCCGATGCCGGCCGCCCAATCAAACGCCACGCCGGCAACGCGCGTGGTCGGTATCGGGCCGCCCGTGCTGAACACGAGCTGAATCGTGCTGTCGATGCCGTTGTTGCGCAGGTCCTGCAGGCCGCGCTTGATGACCACCGAATACACCGTGTTCGGCTTCCATCCCTTCGACGGGCGGATCTCGATCTTCGATCGCCCCCAGTCCACCTCGGGCACGCCGCTCTTGGGACTGATGAACACCAGGTCCGCGATATCCTTCGCGCCCTGCGGCGTCTCGTTGATCACTTCGTCGAACTGCAGCACCACCGCTTTTGGCTTCGCGCCGACGGCGTTGTTCTGCGGTGTCACCTTGAGCACGAGCGGCGACGCCAGATCGGGCTGGCCGCCCGGCGGCGCGGCCTGATTGGCGCAACCCGTGAGCAACAGCAGCGCGGCCGCTCGCATCCTCACGGCCATCATCGCGGACTTCACGCGCCGAACGTTCCGAGCTTGGTGCGCATCAGCGCACACCGCGCCCGCCATTCCTCGGCCTTGGCACGCTCCGCCTCCACCAGCGCCGGCGGTGCCTTGGCCACGAACTTCTCGTTGGCGAGACGGCCGTCGAGGGCGTTCAGCTGCGTTTCGAGTTGTGTGAGTTCGGTGTGCAATCGCTGCTGCTCCTTCTCGAGGTCGACCATGCCGGCCAGCGGCACGACCAGTTCCACACCGTCACGCAACAAGAGTTGCGCCGACGCCCCCCCGGGGTTCTCCGACGCCATCACGACGCGCGCGCGCGCCAGCGAGCCGATCGTATCGCGCTGATGATCCAACAACTCCGCCATGGCCGCGGGGGCCACCAGCATCGCGTCCACCCACGCGCCCGGATTGACGTTGTACTCCGAACGCACGCTGCGGATCGCCTGGATCGCATCACGGGCGTACTCGAACGCCTGCGCCCCGGCGGATACCGCGCCATCGGCCCGACGGGCCACCGGACACGCGGCCTGCGCCAGAAACACGCCCTTGGGCGTATTCGGCAATTGCTGCCAGAGTGCTTCGGTTATGAACGGGACCATCGGCTGCAGCAAGCGCAGCGCACCGTCGAAGGCGTGCGCAAGCACGGTCCGCGCCACGTCGCGGTCCTCACCCTCGGTGGCGTACAGGCGCGGCTTGAGTGCTTCGAGATACCAGTCGGCCAGTTCGTTCCACACGAACCGGCGCGCCGCTTCGGCGTACTCCGACAACCGCAACCCGCGACCACGCTCGGCGTCGGTCCACGTGTGCCCGTTGGCCGGGCGCGGCGGACCCAACGCCGCATTGCAGTCGAGAATGGCCTGGTCGAGACGGTCGAGGATCCACTGATCGGCGGCCGTAAGCCGCTCGGGCGCGATCGACGACAACGGCTGCAGCGGTTCGGTACCGACGCGCGACAGCAGGAAGCGTCCGATGTTCCAGAGCTTCGTACAGAAGTTGCGCCCCGGCGCGAACGACTTGTCGAGATCGTTGGGGTCGAGCATGACATCGACGCCGAGACCGAGACCGGCCACCATCGTCCAGCGCAACGCGTCGGCGCCGTACAGCTTCACGACGTCGAGTGGATCGATGCCGTTGCCAAGCGACTTCGACATCTTCTTGTGCTGCATGTCGCGCACTGTACCGTGCAGATACACGGTGTGGAACGGCGTCTGGTCGAGAAACCAGCAGCCCGACATCACCATACGCGACACCCAGAAGAACAGAATCTCCGGGGCCGTGACCAGCACATCGCCCGGATAGAACGCCTCGAGATCCGGCGTTTCGTCGGGCCAGCCGAGCGTGGAGAAGGGCCACAGCCACGAGGAAAACCAGGTGTCGAGCACGTCCTCGTCCTGACGCACACGGCCGTGGCATGACGGACAGGCGATCATATCGGTGCGCGATACGAGCGGCTCCTGCAAGCACGCCGGATCGTCGCAGTACCACACGGGTACGCGGTGGCCCCACCAGATCTGTCGCGAGATGTTCCAGTCGCGAATGCCTTCCAGCCAGTTCACATAGACCGCTTCCCAGCGATCCGGCAGAATGCGCAGCTGTCCGCCGCGCAGTACGGCGAGCGCCTTGTCGGCCAGCGGACGCATGCGCACGAACCACTGATCGGACAGGCGCGGCTCGACCACCGTGTCACAGCGGTAGCAGTGGCGCACGGCGTGCGCGTGTGGCTCGACTTTCACCAGTGCACCGGCCGCGTCGAGCATCGCCACGATGGCCGTCCGTGCCTCGGTGCGATCAAGTCCCGACAAGGCCGCTGGCACGCGTCCGGCGGCGTCTTCGACTTCACGCACGATGCCTTCAGCATCGATCACGACCGGCATTGCGAGGCCGTGGCGCTTCCCGACGTCGAAGTCGTTGGCGTCATGGGCCGGCGTGATCTTCACGGCACCGGTGCCGAAGGCGGCGTCGGTGTACGTGTCGGCGATGATCGGAATGCGCACGCCGTTGAGCGGCAGCACGACGTCCTTGCCGATCATTGCCTGATACCGTTCATCCTCGGGATTCACGGCTACCGCCACGTCGCCGAGCATCGTCTCCGGGCGCGTGGTGGCCACGGTGATCGACTGCGTCGGGATGTCGGCGAGGCTATACTTGATATGGTAGAGCTTGCCTGTCGTGTCGGTGAACTCCGCCTCTTCGTCCGACAGCGAGGTGCCGCAGCGCGGGCACCAGTGGATCACCCGGTGACCCTTGTAGACCAGCCCGTCCTCGTGCAATCGCACGAACGCTTCGCGCACGGACTTGGAGAGGGCAGGGGAGAAGGTGTAGGCGGTGCGCGACCAGTCCGCGCTCGATCCGATCGCTTTGAGCTGATTCAGGATCTCGCCGCCGGTATGCTCCACGAACTCGGCCACCTGCTCCACGAACGGTCCGCGGCCCACGTCGAAGCGCGTCTGTCCGTGAGCGGCCAGCTGCTTCTCCACGACGTTCTGGGTGGCGATACCGGCGTGGTCCGTGCCCGGCAGCCAGAGCGCCTCATCACCCGCCATACGACGCCAGCGGATGAGTACGTCCTGCACGGTATTGTTGAGTCCGTGCCCCATGTGCAGAACCGCCGTCACGTTGGGAGGCGGGATCACGATCACGAATGGCTCGCGCGTCGCGGCGCGTTCAGCATCGGCCGTAAACACGCCGTGCTCTGTCCACCGGGCGTACCAGGCGGACTCAGTGGCGGCGGCGTCGTAGGTCGTCGGCAGCGGATTCGTGTCGGGCGCAGTCATCGCCCAAGATAACACGGGTGGACAGGCGACTGACCCACACCCACGTCACCCTCGGTGCGGCGTCTCGTACTGCGCCGTCCGGTGGCTTTGGATCGACCCCGGCCCTCGAACTGCCAATTGATCGACGACCGCAATGACGTCCGGAACGCCCCTGGCGATCGTAAGCGCATGCGCGATCTCCCCCGTGCTGTCCACCCAGCCCGTGAGTTCGATAGTGCCCGCCCCCACTGCTCCGATATCGATGGCGCGCGCCTCGAGCACCGGATCGTTGCGGAAGGCCTCGAGAACGCGGGATTCCAGCTCTTCATGGGTGGGTACCGACGGGCCGCTCGGTACCACGACGGTGTCCGCTACGCCGTCGGCCTGCGGCGCGCGCGCCGCCTGCCTAGGGGCGGACGACGTGCCGACGACCTCGGGTTCCATCGAGCGCGTGCGGCGGTCGCGCATGCGATCCCGGAGGCGCTCGCGGGTGGAGTGTCGGTCGGGTAATGACTCAGGCTGTGTGGCCTCGGCATCCCCAGGACGGCGGACATGCATATGCGCAATCGACTCGCCAGCGAGCTCCGAATCGTCGTCGGCCAGCTCATCAAACGCATCGGTGCGACGCTCGTCGCCACGCCAGCCTTCGGGGCCAGGTTTACGACGGCTGCCGCGGCGAAGCAGACCGTCTACACCGCCGATCCGATCGGCCACCAGCATGCCAAGGGCGACACCGGCCACCGCGCCGAGCGCCACCCACAGCACTGACGAGCCACGCGTCGAACGTTTCCTGAATGGGGATTGTGCCATGATACCACCTCCGTGACCCCACGCCAGCCGCCGCGATCGGGAAGAGGATCGCGGCTGATCTTGGCGTGACTCCTTGTGCAAGGATAACTTGACCGTCCTCGCTCAGCGAGGGCGTTCACCTTTCTGCCCGCTCCTGATGACTGCCGGTTCGCAAACTGCTGCTGACGCTGCTGCCCACGCGCACATCGTCCTGACTCTGCCCGATGGTTCCACTCGCGAGGTCCCGCCAGGGACGCTGGCGCGCGATGTGGTGCTCTCGATCGGGGCGCGCCTGCTGCAGGCGTCGCTGGCCGTCGCCGTAGACGGAGAAGTGCTCGACCTCATGACCCCATTGCGGTCATCGGGTTCCTTCGTCGTGATCACGGAAAAGGATCCGCGGGCGCTGCAGGTGCTGCGCCATTCCGGTGCTCATGTGCTGGCCACTGCTGTGCGCCGCTTGCGCCCCGACGCCAAGATCGGTTTCGGCCCCGCGATCGACGACGGCTTCTACTATGACTTCGAAGTCGACAAGCCGTTCACGCCCGACGATCTGGCCGCGTTCGAAGCCGAGATGAAGAAGGTGGTGGGCGAGAAGTACCCGTTTTTGCGCGAAGAGGTCTCGCTGAGCGAGGCCCGCGTGCGCTTCGTGGACGATCCGCTTAAGCTCGAGCGCCTCGATGACTTCGAGGGCAGCGACGAAGTCATCTCCACGTACACCGACGGTCCGTTCATCGACCTGTGCCGCGGCCCGCACGTCCCGGATACGTCATATCTCAAGCATTTCAAGCTGCTCACCACCGCGGGCGCCTACTGGCGCGGCGATGTGAAGCGCCAAATGCTGCAGCGCATCTACGCCACGGCCTTCTTCAAGAAGGACGAACTCGAGCAGCACCTGCACAATCTCGAGGAAGCGAAGAAGCGCGACCACCGCGTACTCGGCAAGGCGCTCGATCTCTTCCAGCTGTTCCCGGTCGCGCCCGGCGGCGTGTTCTGGACGCCGAAGGGGACGACGTTGTACAACACGCTCGAAGCGTTCGTGCGCGAGCGTCAGCAGGAGGCGTTCAAAGAAATCAAGACGCCGCTGCTGTACAACAAGACGCTCTGGGAGCAGTCGGGGCACTGGGGCAAGTACAAGGAGAACATGTTCCTCGTGCTCGACAACGAGTCGGGCGAGCACGACATGTCGCTCAAGCCGATGAATTGCCCGTCGCACCACTTGTACTTCGCCTCGAGCAAGCATTCGTATCGTGACCTGCCCATGCGCTACGTCACGTTCGATGTGCTGCACCGCAACGAGCTCTCGGGCGCGCTGTCGGGCCTCACTCGCGTGCGGCAATTCGCGCAGGACGACTGTCACGTCTATCTGCGTGAAGATCAGATCGCCGACGAAGTGAAGTTCCTGATGGACTTCATTCTCGGCTACTACGACACCTTCGGTCTCACGGCGAAGCTCAAGTTCGCCACGCGTCCCGAGCAACGCATCGGCTCCGACGAGCTGTGGGATCGCGCCGAGGCGGCCCTGCGCGCCGCACTCGACGGCACCGGGCGACCGTACGAACTGAAGGAAGGCGACGGGGCGTTCTACGGCCCCAAAATCGACTTCGACGTCATGGATAGCATCGGCCGCGCCTGGCAGCTGGGCACGATCCAGCTCGACTACAACGCGCCGGAGCGTTTCGACCTCACCTACACGGGTGACGACAACGCCCCGCATCGTCCGGTGGTGATCCACCGTGCCGTGAGCGGTTCGTTCGAACGGTTCATTGCCATCCTGATCGAGCACTTCGCGGGTGTGTTTCCGGTGTGGCTGTCGCCCGAACAGGTGCGCGTGATTCCGATCGCGATCGATTACAACGCGCACGCCGAGGCGTTGGTGGCCCGCATGAAGGCGGCGGGTATTCGTGCCACGCTCGATGCACGCAACGAAACGCTGAATTACCGCGTGCGTGAAGGCGAAATTCAGAAGGTGCCGTACATGTGCGTGATCGGCCGTCGCGAAGCGGACGAGAATACCGTCGCGCTGCGGACGCGCGGCGCCGGCAAGAAGCAGGACATCATGTCGTCGGACGCGTTCATCGCCCGCGTGCTCCGTGAAATTGCCGACCGCACTCTTGCCATCCCGGCTGATGTCGTGGACGCGGCGACGAGCGCGGTTGTGAATACCGCGGCGTCGGAACAGCCGGAGGCGACCACGTGACCCCCGAGGCGCTACTCGATCTGTTCGTGCTGGCGCCTGTCGGCCTCGTGGAGGTAGACGAAGAGGGGCGGGTCGAGGTCGCCAATCTGGCGGCGCGCACGCTGCTCACGCCGTTCACGCGGGCGGGTTCGCTCGATGATTTGTTTGTGGCGTTGGGTGCGGTGGCTCCCGACCTCGCCGCCCGTGTGCGTGGGTTCGACTCTTCGCGCGGCGTCATCGTCGACGCGCTCGAACTGCTGGCCCCCGGCGAGCAGCGCGGTGTGCATCTCTCGTTGGTGAAGGTGGGGCCGGGCCGCATCGTGGCCGTCGTGAACGACGCCGGTGCATTGGCCACAGCCCGTGGACTATTGTCGCGCGCCGATCAGCGGCTGCGTGCGGTCGAGGGAGCCGTGCGGGACTACGCGATCTTCACGGTGAACACCAGTGGTGTGGTCGACTCGTGGAGCGAAGCGGCCGAGCGCGTGCACCAGTGGCCCGCGGCGGCGGTGGTGGGTCAATCCATGACAGCGCTGCTGCCCCCGGACAGCGGCGGTGAGGCGTACGTGCAGGACACGTTGGCGCTCGCCGCCCGCAACGGCTGGTGCGAGGAGGAAGGGCATCGGCAGCGACAGGATGGATCACTCTTCTGGGCCAGCACCGTCGTCACGGCGCTCCGCGCTACCGATGGCGCCGCCAACGGCTTCTCGGTGGTCACTCACGATGTCTCGGAACGTCGCCGTCTCGAGGAGAGCCTGCGCGACGATGCCTCGAGCGGGACCGACTACCTCACCGGCGTCTCGGCCCGTCGCGCCTTCTTCGACGTGGCCTCGTCCGAGGTGGCGCGCGCGCGCCGGTACGGGCAGCCGCTCACGATGCTGCTGGTCGATCCAGACAACTTCCGTGACATCAACGAGCGGCACGGCGAAGCTTTCGGCAACGAGTGGCTCCGTGCCATCGCCTGGGTCTGCCGTCAGGAATCGCGCACCACCGACGTGGTCGGTCGTGTGGGTGGCGAAGCGTTCGCGGTGTTGTTGCCCAGCACGGAGCGCTCCGGCGGCCTGGTGCTGGCCGAGCGTATCCGCGAGCGCATGCAGCGGCACGTGTTCAGCGGCGATGTGCAGGGGGTGCGCTGCACCTTGTCGGTGGGTGTGGCAGAGGTGACCGACTCGGTCATCAGCGTGGACGGTCTGCTCACGGCCACAGGGACGGCGGTACAGCGGGCCCAGCAAGCGGGCATGAATCTCGTGGTCGGCTACGACGACTAGCCGCGCGCTGTTGGGCGCGGAAGGAGCGCGCGGGTGTGGCGCTCGGTCGGACCGGGTGGATCCCTTTCGCCGCTTCCTGCGCGGGGATGGCCGCGCGCCTCTCGCTTCCCTCCGGCGCCGGCCCCTCCCACGCAGAGGCGGCTGCAGGGACCACCCGGCCCGACCGGCTGACCCGGCATCGCTGCAGTGGGGGGCCGACCGCGGGCTTACGGAGGTCCGGCGACAACCGCGACGTAAGTCGCCTCGGCGGCGGGATCACTCACGACTCCAAACTTGAACTCATTACCCAACACTCACGTGAGTCTCGAGTTTTGAGTTGAAGTTCTGAGTGATGGGTTCTTCTCCAGCAAAGTCCCCTTTGCGGGCGTAGCATACACGTTGACCCCCGCTTACCCTCCCCACCGCCAAACGCTCCCATGACCAGTCGCCTCACTCTGGCCGCGCTGTTCGCTGCCGCACTGATCTCGCCCGCTGCTACCGCGCAGGCGCAGCCGCGCAAGCCGCTCGTGGAATTCGAGATGATGACTTGGCCCGAGGTGAAGGACGCGCTCGCCGCCGGCAAGACCACCGCGTTGTTCTACACCGGTGGCACCGAGCAGCGTGGTCCGCAGAACGTGAACGGCGGGCACAACCTCATGGGTCGGATCATCGTGCGCACCATTGCCGAGAAGCTTGGTGATGCCATTGCGATGCCGGTGTTGCCGTACACGCCGAACAACGCGAGTGCCACACTGCCCGGCACCATCGGACTCACTCCCGAGCTGCTGAAGGGCATCCTCGAGCGCGTCAGTGAGCAGGCCATCGCCACGGGGTTCAAGACCGTTGTGCTCATGGGTGATCACGGCGGTGGCCAGCCCAACGTGTATGCCGACGTCGCCAAGTCGCTCAGTGACAAGTACACGCCGCAGGGCATCCGGGTGCTGTACTGCGACGCCGTGTACTCCACGGCCAACGCCGACTTCGACGCCTATCTCAAGGCCAACGGTTTCCCGTCCAGTTCGCACGCGGGCATTCCCGACACCTCGACCATGCTCTACCTGGGCGATGGAACTTGGGTGCGACTCGATCAGCTCCCGAACGCCCTTGGCGATCCCGCGCCGACCGGCCCGCGTGGTGCCGCCCCCGACCCCAATGCGCCACCCCGCAAGAACAACGGTATCACCGGCGACGGCCGGAAAGCCAGCAAGGAACTCGGCAAGAAGCTCTTCGAGATGAAGGTCGACTATGCCGTGAAGCAGATCAAAGGGATGACTGGCCGCTAGGCTGGGACGAATCGCTGTCGCCGAAATCGAACGCCTCTGCGGCTCCGAATTTCGCCAATTTCGCGGTGAGATCGGTTATTTTTAAGGGCTGCATCTGCCCGTTCCCGCCACTCCCTGTCCTACATGAGCGACCTGACTCGCCAGCCCGTTATCGTGGGTGCCGCGCGCACACCGATCGGGCGGTATCTCGGGGGCCTCTCGCCCCTCTCTGCGCCGGAACTTGGCGCCATCGCGATCCGTGCCGCGCTTCAGCGCAGCGGCGTTGCCCCCGACGCGGTACAGGAAGTCATCATGGGTCACGTGCTGCAGGGCGGCACGGGCCAGGCTCCGGGACGTCAGGCTATGCTGAAGGCGGGCGTGCCCGCCACCGCATCAGCGCTTACGATCAACAAGGTGTGCGGCTCCGGACTCAAGGCCGTGATGCTCGCTGCGCAGGCCATCAAGGCCGGTGACGCGCAGGTGATTGTGGCCGGCGGCCAGGAAAGCATGAGCAACGCGCCGCACTACGTGTTCGGTATGCGTGGTGGTGTGAAGCTGGGCGACCAGACGATGGTCGACGGCATGATCAAGGACGGTTTGTGGTGCCCCACCTGCAATGTGCACATGGGCGTGCACGCCGAGTATACGGCGACCAAGGCCGGTGTCACGCGGTCGCAGCAGGATGCCTTTGCCGCCGGCTCGCACGCCAAGGCCGTCGCCGCGCAGCAGGCCGGCAAGTTCACGGCTGAAATCGTGCCCGTCGAGATTCCCGGCCGGAAAGGACCGACCATCATCTCGGTCGACGAAGGCCCGCGCGCCGACACCACCGAAGCTTCGCTCGCTGCTCTGCGGCCGGCGTTCCCGAGTACGGGTGACAACAGCAACCTTTCCGTCACCGCCGGCAACGCGTCGTCGCTGAACGATGGCGCGGCGGCCGTCGTCGTCACGTCGGAAGCGTATGCCCGCGAGCATGGCCTCACGATTCTGGCCCGCATCACTGCCTACGCCACGGGTGCCGGCGAGCCGCAGGATCTGTTCTTCGCGCCGATCACGGCGGTCAGGAATCTGATGGCGAAGTCGGGCACCACCATCGCCGACTACGACCTCATCGAAGCCAACGAAGCGTTCGCCTCGCAGGCACTGGCCGATGGACTCGGTCTTTCATGGGACGATGCCCGCGTGAATGTAAATGGTGGCGCGATCGCCCTCGGCCATCCGATCGGAGCAAGTGGAGCGCGCGTGCTCGTCACGCTGCTGCACGCACTGGCTGATCGAGGCAAGAAAACCGGCATCGCCACGCTCTGTCTGGGCGGTGGCGACGCCGTTGCATTGTCGGTGGAGCGCGTCGACTAACACACGTCTTCGCATTCACGGCTCATGAACAAGGCACTGCGGGTTCCCTGGCGGCTCCTGAGCTTCGGTGTCGCCTGGATCCTGGCACAGGGCATCGCCGAGTCGGTCCTTGGGCCGCTATTCGGCGCGATTTCCCGTAGCGTCGGTGAGTCGGTGCCAGCGTACCCGTGGAGTTCGCTGATCGGGGTGGCCGCGGCGTGCTACGTGGCGCTGCGCTTCGTGGACGATGTACCATGGACGGTGATGGCACTGGGAGAGGGGGCGTGGCAATGGCGGCGGCTTGCCGGCGGTGTGCTGGTGGGTTCGGCGGCGATTGCCGGCACGGCGGCGATCCTGTGGGGCCTTGGTGCCTTGCGTTTCGAGAACATGCCAAACGGCGGCATCGATAGCGCCGCGTTGGTGGAAGACGGGTGGGGGGGGACGGCGCTGCGGCTCCTGCTGTTGTTGGGGCCGGCCGCGCTCTGGGAAGAGCTGGTGTTTCGTGGCTACCTGTACGCCGTGGCCGATGAGGCCGCAGGTCGTTGGGTCGCGCGGTTGAGTTCGAGCGTGGCGTTCGGAGCGGTGCATCTCATGAATCCCGGCGCGAATGTGCGCACCACGGTGGTGGTCATGCTCGCCGGACTCTGTCTTTGTCTCGTGCGTGAACGCACGGGAAGTCTGCCGGCGGCGTGGAGCGCACACCTCGCGTGGAATTGGGTGATGGCGGCGGTGTTGCACGTGCCGGTGAGCGGACTGCCGTTCGCGACGCCGGGCTACCGCGCCGCACTGCACGGGTCGGAGTGGATAACCGGTGGAGACTGGGGCCCCGAAGGCGGGCTGGTGGCGATGCTGGTGTTGAGTGGATCGCTGGCCGTCGGACTGCGACGAAGCGGAACACTGGCACAGACTTAACTTTTCGGAGTCGAAACGATATGCAGGCAGCTTTGGAACGCGCAGCCGTCGTGGGCGCGGGGCAGATGGGCAACGGCATCGCGCATGTGTTCGCGACCAGCGGACATGCCGTCACGTTGATCGACGTGAATGCCGACGCGCTGGCGAAGGGTCGCGATACGATCGCCAAAAATCTCGATCGTCAGGTCAAGAAGGGCGCGATCGAGGCCAGTACCGCTGAGGCCGCGCTCGCGCGCATCGCTACGTCCACGTCGCTCGATGCCGTGGCCGATGCCGCCATCATCGTGGAAGCCGCGACCGAACGCACTGATCTCAAGTTTCGGATTTTCGAAGATCTCGATCGACTCGCTCCGGCGGGCGCGATCCTCGCCAGCAACACCAGTTCGATCTCCATCACCGAAATCGCGGCCCGCACGAAGCGTCCCGAACAGGTCATCGGCATGCACTTCATGAACCCGGTGCCCGTCATGCAGCTGGTGGAAGTCATTCGAGGACTCGCCACCAGTGACGCCACAACCGAAACGGTGATGAGCCTCTCGAGGGGGCTCGGCAAGACGCCGGTGGAAGTGAACGACTTTCCGGGTTTCGTGGCGAATCGTATCCTGATGCCGATGATCAACGAGGCCATCTACTGCGTCATGGAGGGCGTCGGTACGCCCGAAACCATCGACACGGTGATGAAGCTCGGCATGAATCATCCCATGGGACCGCTCACGCTCGCCGACTTCATCGGCCTCGATACCTGCCTCGCGATTCTCGAAGTGCTGCACAACGGACTCGGCGATCCGAAGTACCGCCCGTGCCCGCTGCTCCGCAAGTACGTCGCCGCCGGCTGGTACGGACGCAAGTCCGGCCGTGGCTTTTACCAGTACTGACCCGCCATGTCACTTCTTCATCTCGACGACACACAGCAGGAAATCCAGGCACTTGCGCGCGCATATGCGCAGCGCGAGCTCGTGCATCTCGCCGGTGAGCGCGATCAGGAATCGCGCTTCGACCGCGAGATGGTCACGCAGATGGCCGAACTGGGGTTCTTCGGCATGCTCACGCCGGAACGCTTCGACGGACTCGATCTCGACGTGCAGAGTTATCTGCTCGCGCTCGAGGAAATCGCGGTGGGTGACGCGTCGGCGGCCGTGTTGCTCAGCGTACACAACTCGCTGCCTACGCAGATGATCCTCGAGTTCGGCACCGAGGCGCAGCAGCAGCGTTTTCTGCCGCCGATGGCGCGTGGAGAACTGCTTGGCGCCTTCGCGCTGTCGGAGCCGGAAGCCGGATCCGATGCCGCTGCGTTGCGCTGTCAGGCGATGCGCGACGGCGACAACTGGTTGCTGACCGGCACCAAGGCCTGGGTGTCGCATGGCAGCGAAGCCGGTGTAATTCTGTGTATGGCGCGCACCGATACACCCGACGCACGCCAAGGCAGCAAGGGCATCTCGACGTTCATTCTCACGCCCGATCTGCCCGGCTTCCATCTGGCCAAGAAGGAGAACAAGATGGGGCTGCGCGCGTCACCGACGGTGCAGATCAATCTCGATAATTGCCGCGTGCCGGGTGACCGGCTGCTGGGCGAAGAGGGGCAGGGCTTCGTGTACGCGATCGGGTCGCTCGATCACGGACGACTCGGTATCGCGGCGCAGGCCATCGGCATCGCGCGCGCCGCGCTCGAAGCGGCGGTGCGCTATGCCGGCGAGCGCAAGCAGTTCAACAAGCCGATCGCCGAATTCCAGGCGATTCAATTCAAGCTCGCCGACATGGCGACCCGTATCACCGCCGCCCGCACGCTGTTGCATGCGGCCGCGGCGGCTAAGCAGCGTGGCGAGAAAATCACGCGCTTCAGCAGCATGGCGAAGCTCTTTGCAAGCGAGACCGCCATGTGGGTCACGACGCAGGCCGTGCAGGTGTTCGGCGGCTACGGTTACGTGACCGACTACCCCGTCGAACGCTTTTTCCGCGACGCGAAAGTGACTGAAATCTACGAAGGCACGTCCGAGATTCAGCGCATCGTGATCGCCCGCGAAACGCTGGCCGCGGCGGCCGCGAGCGACGGATCTCTTCCAGACTGATCTTCCGGTTCCTACCTATGCACTACTTCGAAACGATTGCCGAGATGGGACATGAGCAGGTGGTGTTCTGCCATGACAAGGCCTCCGGCTACCGCGGTATCATCGCGATTCACGACACGACCCTCGGCCCCGCCCTCGGCGGGTGCCGTTTCTGGAACTACGCCTCGGAAGACGCGGCGGTCGTCGACGCGCTGCGTCTCTCGCGCGGCATGACGTACAAGAACGCGGTCGCCGGTCTCAATCTTGGCGGCGGCAAGTCGGTCATCATCGGCGACAACAAGACGACCAATCGCGAGATGCTGTTCCGCGCACACGGGCGCTTCGTCGATTCCCTTGGCGGCCGTTACGTGACGGCGGAAGACGTCGGCACGACGGTGGAAGACATGGACTTCGTGCACATGGAAACGAAGCACGTCGCCGGCATCGGCTCCAGGTCGGGCGACCCGTCGAGCGTGACGGCACATGGCGTGTTCCGCGCCATTCAGGCGTCGGCGTGTCAGAAGTGGGGCAGCGATAATCTGGAAGGCCGCACGATCGCGATCCAGGGACTTGGCAACGTGGGCTCCCACCTCGCCAAGGAGTTGCATGCGGCGGGGGCGAAGCTCGTGGTCACCGACATCGACGCGGGGCGCATCAAGCGGGTCGTCGACGAGATGGGGGCGACGGCGGTCGCGCTCGACGAGATTTACCGTGCGAGGGCGGACATCTTTGCGCCCTGCGCGCTTGGCGGCATTATCAATGACGACACGATCCCGCAGCTCAACGTCGAGATCGTGGCCGGAGCCGCCAACAATCAGCTGCTCGAAGACCGTCATGGTGATGCCCTCGAAGCCAAGGGAATTCTGTACGCACCCGATTATGTCGCCAACGCCGGCGGTGTGATCAACGTGTACAGCGAGCTTACCGGCTGGAGCCGGGAGCGGTCGCTGCGCAAGGCCGACGAGATCTATCAGACCGTCCTCAGCGTTTTCCGGCTGGCGAAGGACACGGGCATTCCAACTTACAAGGCCGCCGATCGGGTCGCGGAGCAGCGCATCCACGCGGTTCGCGGTATGATCAG
>NZ_JBDNFF010000111.1:0-32430 GCF_041689975.1 Gemmatimonas sp. | reverse complement strand
GAGTCAAATCACCTGCGGTGACGACCCCCAACACCCGGCCGTGTTCCACAACCACGGCAATACCGCGCCGTTCAGCGAGAAGGACAATGGCCGCGCGCATGGTGGCGGAACGATCGAGCATGGGCAGATCCGACGCGACCATGACATCACTGACGCGCGTCAACAACCGGCGGCCGAGCGATCCTCCGGGATGAAAACGGGCGAAATCCTCCGCGCGGAATCCCTTTTCTTCCATCAACGCCACCGCCAGCGCGTCGCCAAGCGCCATGGTGACGGTCGTACTGGTCGTCGGCGCGAGATCATGCGGACAGGCTTCTTCACGCCCGCCGAGATCGAGCGTGACGTGGGCGTGCCGTGACAAGCGAGACGACCGGTCGGCGGTCATCGCGATTATGTGTACGCCGAGTCGGGACAGCGCGTCGATGAGCGCGAGCAGTTCCTGACTTTCCCCACTCTTCGAAATCAGAATGGCGACATCATCCGCGCCGACGATGCCGAGGTCCCCGTGCACGCTCTCCACCGGATGCAGAAACATCGCTGGCGTGCCGGTCGACGTGAACGTGGCGGCCATCTTGCGGCCGACCAGCCCGGACTTTCCGACGCCGGCGACGATGACGCGGCCACGGCACGTGGCGAGCAACTGCACGGCACGCACGAAATCGTCGCCCAGTGTGCCTTCGACAGCGGCCAGCGCGGCCGCTTCGAGATGCAGCACGCGGCGACCGCGCTCGATGATGAGTTCAGCCGTCATACCGGCGCATCCTCACGCGGGGCCGCCTCTGGCGTCGCGCGTTCCGTCGCCGCCACGCTGCGACTCGCGACGTAGCGCTCCACCGCATCCATCCACTCGTCGCGCGCGACCAGGAGCGCTTCGGCGAACTCGCGCACCGCGCCGTGTCCACCATGTGCACGCAACTGCAACCGTGCCGTGCGACGCACTTCGGCCACCGCGTTCCCGACGGCCACGGGAAGTCCAACGCGGCGCAGCACCGAAAGATCGGGAAGATCGTCACCGACGAACGCGACGTCATCGAGCGTGCAACCGAAGTCGTTGACGATCGTCGTGAGCGCCGTGAGTTTTCGGGCTTCAGGATCCTGCACCACGGCATCGACACGAAGTTCTCGTGCCCGCTGCGCGACGCTCTCCGACACGCGGCCCGTGATGATGACCACTTTGAGACCGGCATCACGGAGCAGCTGAATGCCGAGACCGTCCTGAATGTCATAGCGCTTCAGCTCGAAGGGGACATCGGCCTCACCGGTCTTGGCCGAACCGAGATAGATCCCACCGTCGGTCAGCACGCCATCGACATCGAGTGCCACCACGCGGATGCGTCGCGCGAGCGTTTGCTCGACGCGCGGCGCATCGACCACGAGCGGCGGGAGGGAGTCGGCCGCGCCCGTCGCGTTGGTGGTCATCACGAACGCACGCGATCCCAAATATCGACCACGCGTGCCATGAGATCCCCCAGCTGATCGAGCCGCACCATGTTCAGGCCGTCGCTCGGCGCGTGACCCGGATCGGGATGCGTTTCGATGAAGAGCCCCTGCGCGCCGGCCGCAATCGCGGCGAGCGTGAGCGGCGGGATGAACTCGCGAGCGCCCCCGCTCGTGCCGCCAACGCCCTGTCCCGGACGCTGCACGCTGTGGGTCGCGTCGAAGATGACCGGGACATCGCAGGATTCACGCAGGCGCGCGAAGCTGCGCATGTCCACCACGAGGTCGCCGTAGCCGAAGAAGGTACCGCGCTCCGTGACAGCCAGCGCGCCAGCCTCCACCGCCGCCATCGTGGCACCCTCTTCGACTTTGCGCACCGCGCCGCGCATGCCTTCGGGGTGCATCCACTGCCCCTTCTTCACATTCACGGCCTTCCCCGTGGCGCCGGCCGCCAACAGCAGGTCAGTTTGCCGGCACAGGAAGGCCGGAATCTGCAGCACGTCCACGACCTCAGCGGCGATCGCGCACTGCGACGCCTCGTGCACGTCGGTGAGGATCGGCAATCCCGTCGCCGCCCGCACACGTGAGAGGGCGGCGAGTCCGGCCTCGATACCGGGTCCCCGCACCCCATCGACATTCGAACGGTTTGCCTTGTCGAAGCTGGCCTTGAAGATGATGCCGCCGGGCACGTGCTCCGCCAACCGGGCGAGCGCCTCACCCACGCGCAGGTTGAGCGTGTCGTCCTCGAGCTGACACGGGCCGGCAATGAGAAAGAGCCGATCCGCCGGAAAGGGCGACGCCGTCATGATCGCGTATGGTGGAAGCGTTCGGCGGCGGCCACGAAGCCGGCGAAGAGCGGATGCGGACGCAGCGGACGCGACTGGAGTTCGGGATGGAACTGGCATCCGATGAAGTACGGGTGGTCGGGAAGCTCGACCATCTCCACGAGCGAGTCGTCAGGTGACATTCCGCTCAGTCGCATGCCATGCTCGATCAGTGTGTCGCGATAGCGATTCGAGACTTCATAGCGATGGCGGTGACGCTCACTCACCTCCGGCTGCCCGTACACTTCGGCGGCCTTCGAGCCACGTTGCAGACGGCACGGATACGCGCCCAGGCGCATGGTGCCACCCATGTCGGTCACATCGCGCTGCGAATCCATCAGCGAGATGACGGGATCGCTGCACTCCGGGGCGAACTCGCTGGAGTGGCTGTCGTCGAGGCCCAGCACGTTGCGCGCGAACTCGATGATCGCGACTTGCATGCCGAGACAGATCCCGAAGAACGGAATCGACAACTCACGCGCCGCGCGAATCGCCTCGACCATGCCTTCCACGCCGCGTACGCCGAAGCCGCCGGGCACGAGGAGACCGTGGTAGTTCGAGAGAATCTCCCGCGCCCGTTCCGCCGACGTGAAGAGGTCACTCGAGGTCCACGCCAAGTCGACGCCGACATCATTCGCGATGCCGCCGTGAATGAGCGCTTCCTGCACGCTCTTGTAGCTGTCGATGTAGTCGGTGTACTTGCCGACGACACAGATCTTGACGCGCGTATGCGGCTTCGTGATGTGCTGCACCATCGTGCGCCAATTCGTGAGATCGGGCGTGGGGGCCGTGAGGCGCAAACGCTCCATCACGCGTTCAGCGAAGCCCTGCTGCTCGAACGACAGCGGGATCTCGTAGATCGTCGGTACATCCGGGCTCTCGATCACGGCGCCGAAATCGACGTTGCAGAACAGCGCGATCTTGCGCTTCACGTCGTCCTGCAACGGCTTCTCGCTGCGGCAGATCAGGAAGTCGGGCTGGATACCGATCTCCATGAGCTCGCGTACGGAATGCTGTGTCGGCTTCGTCTTTACTTCACCAGCAGCCGCGATATACGGCACCAGGGTGAGGTGCACGAACAGCGCATTCTCCTTGCTGACCTCACGACGGAACTGACGGATCGCCCCGAGGAACTGCAGCGATTCGATGTCGCCGACCGTACCGCGTACCTCCACGAGCACGACATCGTTGCCCGGAGCGATACGCTTCACGGCACCCTTGATCTCGTCGGTGATGTGCGGAATCACCTGCACCGTGGAGCCGAGGTACTCACCACGACGTTCCTTCGTAATCACGTTCGAGTAGATGCGTCCCGTCGTGATGTTGTTGGCCTGCGAGAGCGGCCGGTCCAGAAAGCGTTCGTAGTGCCCGAGGTCGAGGTCCGTCTCGGCGCCGTCGTCCGTGACGAATACTTCGCCATGCTGGAACGGTGACATGGTGCCCGGATCGACGTTCAGGTACGGATCGAGCTTCATCATCGTGACGCGGAAACCGCGTTCGACCAGCAACCGTCCAAGTGATGCGGCAGCGATCCCCTTCCCCAGCGATGACACGACGCCACCGGTCACGAAGATGTACTTCGGGGTAGTCGTCTGGTTCGCGTTCGTATTCCTGGTGGTCATCAGCGTGTTCTCGCACGGGTGGGACAAGGGAACTGTCGCGTCAGGTGCGTCACGACAGCGTATTCGTATGCCAAGTGTTCCAGCGCAGGTTCGCGCGTTCGAGATCGTCTTCCGTGTCGATGCCGCCCTCGGCTGCGGACACGTCGGCCACACCGATCGCGAGACCGTGTGCCATCGGGCGTAGCTGTTCCAGGCGTTCGACGAGTTCCAGCGGATGCGGCGCCCAACCGACCCACGCCTGCAGAGCATCGCGCGTATACGCATATACCCCGACATGCTGACGTGCCAGCGCATGCTGCGAGTCGGCGTCGGTTGGATCTCGCAAGAACGGAATCGGTGCTCGCGAAAAATAGAGGGCACGGCCGTCATCGCCAGACACGACTTTCACGACGTCCGGCGTGCAGAGCGCCGAGACCGGAATGGGGATGGACGCCGTGCCGATAGGCGCCTGCCCACGGGTCACGATCGCGACGGCGCCAGCCAGCGCGTCACGCGACACGAACGGCTCATCACCCTGTACGTTCACGATGACCGCGAAACGAGCGAATTCCGGACGGGCCGCGACTTCGGCCACGCGGTCGGTGCCACTCGGGTGGTTATCGCGAGTGAGGACCACTGGAATACCTCGCGATTCGCAGGCCGCAAGGACGTCGATATGGTCGGTCGCGACTACGACGTGGTCGGCGATGCCGAGCGCAACCACACGCTGATACACCCGGACGATGAGCGGTTCGCCGCCGAGGAGTCGAAGCGGTTTGCGGGGAAGGCGGGTCGCGTCAAGACGCGCCGGGATTACCGCGAGCACTGGCATTGTCCTAGTGGGACGGGGCGTGGTTGCAGCAAAATTCACGCCAGTTAAGATACAGAGATCGGCGCTTGAAGGCAAACAGGTCGTCGTTTCACCCTTTTGCTCCCTGCATGCCGACGACTTGGTGGTGGATCGCGTTCAACGCAATGGTGCTGGGCCTGCTGGCGATCGACCTTGGCGTCTTCAACCGGAAGGCTCATGCGGTCACAGTTCGGGAGGCCTTGGGGTGGAGCGCGGTGTGGATTTCCCTGGCCATCGGGTTCGGACTCTGGATCGGGTCATCCATGGGGCGGCAGTCGATGCTCGAGTTCTTTGCCGGCTATCTGGTCGAGCAAGCGCTGTCGGTGGACAACCTGTTCGTGTTCATCCTGATCTTCGGCTACTTTCGCATTCCCCCGGAGCTTCAGCACCGCGTGCTGTTCTGGGGCATCATTGGCGCGCTCTTCATGCGCGGCGCGATGATCGGGGCCGGCGCGTTGCTCATCGCCCAGTTTCACTGGATCATTTACGTCTTCGGCGCGTTCCTGGTGTTCACCGGTGCCAGGATGGCTTTCGGCGGCGAAAGCGCGATCGAGCCGGAGTCGAATCCGGTGATCCGACTCGTACGACGATTCTTGCCGATCACCACGAAGTTCCACGGTGAGCGCTTCTTTGTGCGCGAGACCATCGACGGCAAGGCGGCGAAGCTGGTGGCCACGCCGCTGTTCGTGGTGCTCGCGCTCGTGGAAACCACCGACGTGGTATTCGCCGTCGATTCAATTCCGGCCATTTTCGGCGTCACGCGGAATCCGTTTCTGGTGTACACGTCCAATGTGTTCGCCATTCTCGGACTGCGCTCGATGTACTTCGTACTCGCCGGCGTGATCGGCAAGTTCCATCTGCTCAAATACGGATTGGCGCTGGTCCTCGCCTTCGTCGGCACGAAGATGCTCCTCTCCGAGATCTGGCCGCTCGGCATCGGTCTATCATTGGGTGTCGTCGGGACGTTGCTCGTGGGCAGCGTGCTGTTGTCGCTGGTGATCAAGCTGAAGGAAACCCCCGTGAAAGAAGCCCCCCTGAAGGAAACTGCCGAAACGGACGCGGGCGACGCGCGCTAGACCGATGCCGCGCGGAAGGCGCGTGACATCGCGAGAAAGTTCACCAGCAGGTCACGCCCGTGCTCAGTGAGAATCGACTCCGGATGGAACTGCACGCCCCAAACGGGATGCGTGCGATGCTGCAGCGCGTGGATCTCGCTCGGGTCGTCGACGGCGACGGCCGTGATCTGTAGGTCGGCCGGCAGCGTGGCGCGCTCGACGATCAGCGAGTGGTAGCGCATGACGCCGAACGGCGAGGGAATCCCGGCAAAGAGTCCGGTTCCGTCGTGAAGCAGCTGTGACATCTTGCCGTGCATGACGCGCTCGGCCCGCGTGACCACACCGCCGTATGCTTCGGCGATGGCTTGATGTCCGAGGCAGACCCCGAGCAGCGGAATCTCACCGCCGTAACGGCGAATCACGTCGACTGAAATGCCCGCCTCACGCGGCGAGCAGGGTCCCGGCGATACGACGATGGCGTCCGGCGCCATATCCCCCACCTGCTCGACAGACAGGGCGTCGTTCCGGTGGACCTCGAGCGTTTCGCCCAGTTCACCGAAATACTGCACGAGGTTGTACGTGAACGAATCGTAATTGTCGATGACGAGTAGCATTGACGTCGAGGTCAGGGACGCGGGTGAAACTGGCGATGCACACTCCGAAGATACTCGCGATCCACATGCGTGTAGATCTGCGTCGTCGCGATGTCGGCATGACCGAGCATCTCCTGTACCGCACGAAGGTCGGCGCCCCCTTCCAAAAGGTGGGTCGCGAAGGAATGCCGAAGGGTGTGTGGCGACACGGGCTTTTCGATGCCGGCCATGGTGACGTACTTCCGCAGGATCTTCCAGGCCCCCATCCGCGTGAGCGGCTTCCCCTGTCCATTCAGGAACAGGATCCCCTTCCCTTCGCCGCGCTCGAGTATGGGTCGCAGCTCCCGGACGTACACGGCGACGGCGCCAATGGCGGAGCGCCCGATCGGCACGAGTCGCTCCTTGTGGCCCTTGCCGAGCACGCGCACGAGCCCCTCTTCGAGCACCACGTCTTTGAGCGCCAGTCCAATCCACTCCGAGACGCGCAGGCCGGCGCCATAGGCCAATTCCAGCATCGCACGATCGCGGAAGGCGAGGCGTTCGTCGAGGCCAGGAGCTGCCAGCAGCTTGAGCATGTCGTCGACGCTGAGCACCTCCGGGAGCGTGCGGAATCGCGCCGGCGTGTCGAGTCGCTCGGTGGGATCGTGCGTCACCAACCCGTCGGCCAACATGATGCGGAACCAGGTGCGCAGGGCCGAGATGTTCCGACGAATCGAGGTTCCGGCAAGGCCGAGATCTTTCAAATGATACACAAATTCGCGGAGGGCACCGGGCGTGATGTCGGTGGCCTTTACAATGCCTTGTCCCCGCATGAATGTCGCGCAACGACCGACATCACGACGGTAGGCCTCGATGGTACGCGGTGAGGCGCCCTCCTCGAGCCCGAGCGCATCCTCGAACGCCAGGAGGTGGAATCCACGCTGCAGAGCTTGCTCCTCCGGTGAAGAGGCTGGAACCGGTGCGGTCACCGCGAGTTCCTCTGCCGTCGCCACCAGATCACGCCGACGGCAGCGAGGACGATGGCGGCGGCCACCAAGCCAACTGTTCGTTGTTGGCCGGCGATCCGCTCCAACAGCACGTCGGCATTCGCACCCGCCCGAAAGGCCAGCACGCAAACGAGTCCGTACCACGCCGCTGAGGCCAGCGACATGGCGAGCAGCGCGCGAACGGCGCCGATGCCCATTGCACCCGCCAGCGGGGGCACCAGCGCCCGCACACCGGGCAGGAAACGGCTCACGATGACGGCGAAGAGTCCTTGGGTCCTGAAGCGCTCGGTGATCCGCTCGGTGGCGCCTGCAGGAAAAAGCGACGGAACGCGCTGCATGAGCCAAGGCAGACCGAAGCGGTGCCCCAATCCGTACATGATCATCGCACCGCCAATGTTCCCGATCATCGTTGCCGTAAAGACACCAATGGCAGTCCCATTGCCACGCGCCGCCACGAATGCGCCGAGTGCAATGACCGTATCGGCCGGTAGCGGCGGAAAGATATTCTCAGCGAACGCCGCCAGGACGAGCGCTCCGTACAGCAGCGGCTCCGGCAGCGACGAAAGCCAGGCGAGGATGTCGGTCATGCCCCCAACCGATGCATGGGCCGCGCCGCCAGGCTGCGGCGGTTCAGCGGCCTGGCAGGACGGTCGCGGTGGCCATGACCGCCAGCCCTTCCTCCCGGCCGATCCATCCCATCGCCTCGTTGGTTTTGCCTTTCACGAAGACGTCGATGTCACTGACGTCGAGGAGCTCCGCGAGTCGTGCCCGGATCGCCGCCCGGTGCGGACCGATCCTGGGATGTTGAGTAACCACGGTGATATCGACGTTCCCCACGCGCCAGCCGGCATGGTGCAGTCGTGCCACCGCGGCGGACAGCATGACCGTGGAATCCTTGCCCTTGTTGGCGGCGTCGGTGTCGGGAAACATCTCGCCGATATCGCCGAGCGCCGCCGCTCCCAGTAATGCGTCCGTCACTGCATGGCAGATCGCATCACCATCCGAATGACCGGCGCAGTGCATATCAGCCGGGATGTCGATACCGCCCAGTCGCATGGGCCCGCCCTCGCCGAAGCGATGCGAGTCATAACCGATGCCGACGCGCAGCGGGAGCGGCGCGCTCACGCCGCCACCGTCGCCTGCGCCTCGTGCGTTGCCGCGCCACTCGCAATGAGTGAATAGTCCTGTCGGCGCCGCGCCGAGGTGAATCCGGCGTCGCGAATCAGTCGCTCGAGCTCACCGACGGTCGTGCGATGCGTGGTGTTGGCGGCCGACACGACGTTTTCTTCGATCATCAACGATCCGAAATCATTGCAGCCGTAGTTGAGCGCCATCTGCCCGACCTTCATGCCCATCGTCACCCAGCTCGACTGCAGATTCGGCACGTTGTCGAGCACGATACGCGAGATCGCCACTGTGCGCAGATACGTGACCGCATCGGTTTTCGGCATGTGCGACATGGACGGCGTGTTCTCCGGCTGGAGCGGCCACGTGATGAACGCCGTGAACCCGCCGGTTCGCGCCTGCAGATCGCGTACGCGCTGCAGATGCTCGATCCGTTCGGCCAGCGTTTCACCGATGCCGTACATCATCGTGACCGAGGTCTTCATCCCCTCGTTGTGTGCGAGTTCCATGATCTCGAGCCAGCGGTCGGCGCCGGCCTTCTTGGGCGCCACGATGTCGCGCACGCGCTGCACGAGAATCTCGCCGCCGCCGCCCGGGATCGAATCGAGGCCGGCGGCCTTGAGCTCGCGGATCACGTCGCGCGCCTCCATGCGGAAGCGCGTGGCGAAGAAGTCGATTTCGCTTGGCGAGAACCCGTGGATGTGAATCGGATGATGCTGCTTGATATAGCGCATCAGGTCCAGATACCACTCGAACGGGATGTACGGGTTGTGCCCGCCCTGAATCAGAATCTGCACGCCGCCCAGCGCCTTCGTCTCCTCGATCTTGTCGCCGATCTGCTCGAAGGACAGGGTGTACCCTTCGCCGTGTTTCGGGCGGCGATAGAAGGCGCAGAATCCACAATCCGCCACACAGACGTTCGTGTAGTTGATGTTGCGATCGACGATGTACGTGACGACGCCGTGGGGATGTTTCGCCTGTCGCACGCGATCGGCTTCCATGCCGAGTTCGAGCAGCGGAGCGTTGGTGTAGAAATCGAGGATGTCACGCATGGTTGAGTCTCTTGTTACCGGCAGCACACGGGAAGTCGATCACGCCGCCGGCAGGAACGCGAGTGTGCCATCAGGCACGCGTCCTGCCAGTACGAGTCGACGAAAGAATTCGGTGAGCCCCGCGAGATGCGGGTACGACAGACGGTAATCCAATCCTGAGAAGTACTCGGCACACACGTCGCGCGACACGCCGGTGGCCAGCGCCGCCTGAGCCGACAGCTGATCGATGTGGGCCAGCCCCCAGTCGCGCGAGGCGATCAGCGAGGCGTGAGCCGACAAGGCTTCGTGAACCGGCGCCCGACGCTGCGCGACCCAGACCGCGAACACGAACGGTAATCCTGTCCACGATTTCCAGGCGCCACCCAGGTCCTCGCGATAGGGATAGCGATCGGCCCATGCTCCTCCGCGATTCGCCTGATCGAAGAGCTTGAGCGCGGCATCCCCGATCACCAGCCGCGCCTCGTGCGGTTCATCTTCGAAGCGTGCGACGTCCGCGAGTTCGGCGTCGCCGAGCACGAACTCGGGACGACAGCGCCATACGTTCTCGAACAACAGTTCGAGCAGAGCGACCGACGTCATGGAGCTGCGGCTCACGATCACCTTGCGTCCACCCAGTGCGGAGGTCGGCTGCTTACTGAACAACATGACGCTGCGCACGGGGCCGTCGCTCGTGATCCCGAGCTCCGGCAATAACAAATAGCGCCTGGCATCTCGTGCGTACTCGACCGTCGACACCACGCTGACATCGAGCTCACCGTTGGCCATCAACCGGTTGAGCGCGGTGGGGATCCCCGTGACCAGACTCCCGTTCAGCGGCACGATCCCGCGATCGATCGCGCCGTACACGGGAAAGCAGTTGATGTACGGGATACGGCCGACGCGCAGCATATCGTTCAGCCCACCACGTCGGCGAGCGGCTCGATCGATGCGCCGACCACACCGGTGTCGTCGGGCTCGAATTCGCGCAGGACACGATAGAACGAATCGCGCTCCGCCGGTACCTTGCCCGCGCCGCGGATGAGTCCGAGCAGTTGCGGAAGCGTCATGCCCTGCGGTGTATGCGCACCGACGGCGTGGTAGATCTTTTCGCGCACCACCGTGCCCTCGATGTCGTTCACGCCAAAGTGCAGCGAGATCTGCGACACCGGCGTGGACACCATGATCCAGTGCGACTTGATGTGCTCGAAGTTGTCGAGAAACAGCCGGCCGACGGCCAGGTTACGGAGGTCGTCGAAGCCAGTCGTGGCCGTACCCTCGCGTCCGAGCGTCTTCCCGAGTTCGTTGTCGTCGGGGTGATACGCGAGCGGGATGTACGCGAGGAAGCCACCGGTCTCGTCCTGCAGTTCACGCAGCATGTGCAGATGCTGCATGCGATCCTCGATCGTTTCGACGTGCCCGTACAGCATCGTGCAGTTCGAGCGGATGCCGAGCGCGTGCGCCGTGCGATGCACGTCGATGTAGTCGGCGCCACCGAGCTTCTTGTCGGCGATCACGTCACGCACTGCGGCGCTGAACGTCTCCGCGCCGCCGCCGGGCATCGTGTCGAGACCCGCTTCGCGCAGGGCGATCAGCACGTCTTTGCGGCTCATCTTCTCGATCCGCGCGATGTGCGCGATCTCGACGGCCGTCAGCGCCTTGATATGCACCTGCGGATGCCGCGTCTTGAGCGCACGGAACATCGTCTGGTAGTACTCGAGGCCCGCCTGCATATCGAGGCCACCGACGATGTGGAACTCCCGGGTGATCGTGCCGTCGGCTCGATCGGACTCCGCAAGCACCTGATCGATGGTGTAGCGATATGCCCCCGCTTCCTTGGGCAATCGCGCATACCCGCAGAACACGCACGTCGTACGCAGCACGCAGACGTTCGTGGGGTTGATGTGCTGATTGGACGCGAAGGTGACGCGGTCTCCGTGACGGGCACGGTTGGCCGCATCGGCCATGGCACCCACGCCGAGCAGATCCGGCGAGCGGAAGAGGGTGGCACCATCGGCGACGGACAAACGCTCACCCGCGCGCAGCTTTTCCCCGATGGGGCGCAGCGCGGGATCGCGGAGTCGATCGAGATCGAACGGAATAGACACAGGCATCAGGGCGTACTCGGGCAAGTGCGCGAACCATTCGCGCAGGTCTTCACCTCGATGAACGCGCCGACGGGCCTAGTCGTGCCACCGTCGGAGTGCGATCGAGACGTTGTGACCACCGAAGCCGGAGCTGTTCGAAATCGCGACGTTCACTGCCCGCGCCCGCGGGGTGTTCGGCGTGTAGTCGAGCACGCACTCGGGATCGGGAGTCGTGTAGTTGATCGTGGGCGGAACCATGCTGTCGCGCATCGCCAATGCACAGGCGATAAACTCTACCGAGCCGGCCGCGCCGAGCATGTGGCCGGTGGCCGACTTGGTCGAACTGATCGACAATACGCGTGCGTGGTCGCCGAACACCGCTTGGATGCCCTTCGACTCATTGGGATCGTTGAGCGGAGTGGACGTACCATGGGCATTGACGTAGTCGACGTCCGTGGGAGTGAGGCCGCCGTCTTTGAGTGCGCCGCGCATGGCCCGCTGCAGCCCCTCGTGGGCTTCCGGCTGCCCCGTGAGGTGATAGGCATCACCCGTGGCGCGGTAGCCGACGATCTCCGCGTAGATCCGGGCGCCGCGCCGTCGCGCATGCTCGAGTTCCTCGAGCACGACGACACCGGCCCCCTCGCCCATGACGAAGCCGTCGCGATCCTTGTCGAACGGACGCGAGGCGGTGGCGGGCGACTCATTGCGCGTGGAGAGGGCGCCCATGTTCGCAAAGCCACCGATCGACATCGGCGTGACCGCAGCCTCGGCACCACCGGCGAACATCACGTCGGCGTCGCCATACTGGATGATTCGGAATGCGTCACCGATCGCGTGCGCGCTGGACGCACAGGCGGAGACGGTGGCGTAGTTCGGCCCCTTCGCCTGCAATCGCATGGACACGATGCCGGCGGCAATGTCGCCGATGAACATCGGGATGAAGAACGGCGAAATTTTGCTGGGTCCGAGCGTGCGGTAGACATCGTGTTGGTCTTCGAAGCTCCGAATGCCGCCGATGCCACTGCCGATGATGACGCCCATCGCTTCCGGGTCGACTGCTCCCTGAACGATGCCGGCATCAGCCGCTGCCTGCACCGACGCCGCGACGGCGTACTGCGCATACACGTCGGCGCGCTTCGCTTCCTTGCGGTCCATGTACGCCAACGGATCGAACTGCTTGACCTCGCAGGCGAACCGCACCGAATACCCGGACGCATCGAACTTCGTGATGTCAGCCCCCCCGGACACACCCGAGAGCAAGGACTGCCAAGTCGTCGCCACGTCGTTGCCGACCGGCGTAACGGCACCAAGCCCCGTAACGACGACCCGCCGCCGCATTAACTCGCGACCTTCGCCTCGAGGTAGGCCACGGCATCGCCGACCGTGCGGAGCTTCTCGGCATCCTCATCGGGGATGTCGATGTTGAACTCCTTCTCGAACTCCATGACCAGTTCGACAATGTCGAGCGAGTCCGCGCCGAGGTCTTCGATGAAGCTCGCCTCGGGCGTGAGCTTTTCGCGCTCCACACCGAGCTCCTTTTCGATGATATCCTTGATCTTCGACGCGTGATCCGACATAGGAACGATCCTCTGGGATGTTGGAAAAGTTGAGAGTGGGGAACTTAGCCATGCGAGGGCGTCGCTGGGAGGGCTTGACGGCAAGAACCGCAAAGTCCGCCAGCTCGGGCCGGCGAACTACATGACCATTCCGCCGTCCACCACGAACACCTGACCGGTCACATAACTGGTCAAGTCAGAAGCGAGCACAGTCACCATGCTCGCGATGTCCTCGGCGCGCCCGAGGCGCCCGAGCGGAATCCCCGCACTGAGGGAAGAACGCGCCTCCGGTGTCATCGCCGCCGTCATGTCGGTATCGATGAAGCCGGGAGCCACGACATTGGCGAGAATGTTCCGCGACGCGAGCTCCTTGGCGATCGACTTGGTCATGCCGATCAGACCCGCCTTGCTGGCGGCGTAGTTCGCCTGCCCCTTATTGCCGATGAGCCCGACCACACTGGCCACGTTGATGATGCGGCCGTAGCGGCGCTTCATCATGCCCCGCGACGCGGCGCGACAGGTCGCGAATGCCCCGCGCAGGTTCGCATTGATGACGGCGTCCCAGTCGTCATCCTTGAGGCGAATCAGCAGGTTGTCACGGGTCAGGCCGGCGTTGTTGACCAGAATATCCAGCTGACCGAAATCCTTTTCGACGGCCTCGACCAGGGCGATGGCCTGCGCCGTCTCGGAGACGTCGGCCGCGTAGCCCCGCGTCTCGACGCCCGTCTGCGCGGCGATCTCCTGCGCCGCGGCATCAGCGCGCGCCTGGTCGCGCCCGGTCACGGCCACGCGTGCGCCGGCCGCCGCCAAGGTACCGGCGATGGCGCGTCCAATACCGCGGGTGGAGCCGGTCACCAGCGCCACGCGACCCGTCAGGTCGATGCGAAGTCCGCTCATGAGGCAGTCTTAGGATTCGAGGTCGTCCACGTCACGCGAGAACGCCAACGAGAGCGAGCAACTTCTCGACCTCAGCGACGGTCCCGCACGAAAGAGTCTTCACCGACGGCGCGAGGCGTCGCAACAGGCCGGTCAACACGGCGCCGCAGCCGATCTCGACGAAGGTTGCATCGGGGTACTGCTCGACCAGCAACCGGCTCACGCGGGTCCACCGCACTGGCGCCGTGAGCTGCTGCACGAGCAGATCGCACGCCACGCTAGCCGACGAGACCGGCGCGGCATTGACATTGGCCACCACGGGCACGCGCGGATCGCTCCATGCTTCCTCGCGCAGGGCTTTCCTGAGGCCCGCCACTGCCGGTTCCATGAGCGGCGAGTGGAACGCACCACTGACCGGCAGCGAGAGACAGCGTTGGGCGCCCGCAGCCTTGGCCAGCTCCATGGCCCGCTCAACACCAGCTACTTCACCGGAAATCACTACCTGCTGATCGCTGTTGTAGTTGGCCGGCACGACGAGCCCACGCTCGGCCGTGGCCTGTGTGCAAATGTCGTCGATCGATGACGTGAGCACGCCTAGGATCGCGGTCATCGCGCCGGGATAGGCCTCGCCCTGCTCGTACATCAGCGTCCCGCGACGGCGCACGATTCGGGCGGCTGCTGCGAGGTCGATTGCCCCGGCCACGTGATAGGCCGAAAACTCACCGAGCGAGTGGCCGGCGGCGGCGCGCACCTGCGGTCCGATCGCGTTCTGCACGACGGCCCAAACCGCGGCGCTGTGCGCCAGCAGCGCCGGCTGCGCGTTCAGCGTGCGGGTGAGCTCGTCGGACGGCCCTTCGAATGCGATGGTCGAGATCGATGCACCGACGGCCTCGTCGACGGCGAGAAACACCTCGCGAGCGGTGGGAAAGGCCTCGAAGAGATCCTTGCCCATTCCCACCTTCTGCGACCCCTGACCTGGCAGCAGCAGCACGTATTCCATGTCGTTCCGGATATCTGGTTCGGAGTGGCTGTCGATCAGAAGCGAGCGACCAGCGATCCCCACGTGAAGCCGGCGCCGAAGGCGACGAACAGCACGATCGATCCCTCCTTCACGCGCCCTTTCTCGATCGCATCGTCGAGCGCGATGGGGATCGAGGCCGCCGAGGTGTTGCCGAAGCGATCGACGTTCACGAACACTTTGTCCATCGAGATGCCAGCATGCTTGGCCGTGGCCTCGATGATCCGCACGTTGGCTTGATGCGGAATGAGCAGATCGACGTCAGCCGCGGTGAGACGCGCACTATCGAGCGCACGATCGGTGGCTTCCGCCATGGAGCGCACCGCGTGCTTGAACACTTCGCGACCAGCCATGCGTACGTAGTGGCGCTTCTGTTCGAACACTTCGGGCGAAAACGGCTCCACGCCACCACCGGCCGGACGCCAGAGCAGTTCGGCCAGCGCGCCATCGGAGCGCATGAACGACGAGAGCACGCCTTTGGTGCCGCCCTTTTCCTTGTTCCGGCGCAACACGGTCGCACCGGCGCCATCCGCGAACAGAATGCAGGTATTGCGATCGGTCCAATCCACGATCGTGCTGAGCTTCTCGGCGCCGATCACGAGCACCGTGTCGGCCGAACCACTCGCGATGAGCGACTCGCCCATGATGGCGCCGTACAGCCACCCCGAGCAGGCAGCCGAAATATCGAAGGCCGCGGCACGGGTGCATCCGAGAGCCGTCTGAATCTCCACCGCCGTAGCAGGGAGCAGGTGATCGGGTGTCGCGGTACCGAGAACGATGACGTCGATCTCGCCCGGCTGCACGCCGGCGCGGGCCATGGCGATGCGCGAGGCTTCGGCCGAGAGCGACGTGAGCGTCTCGCCGTCCTTCGCGATATGACGCTGCTTGATGCCGGTGCGATCGACGATCCACTCATCATTCGTTTCGAGCCCCAACGCTGTAATGTCCGCGTTGGTCATGATGTTTTTCGGCACGGCGTGACCCGTGCCGGCGATGTAGGCGATCGGACGCTTCATGCGGCGTTTCCGGACGTGGTTGGCATGGACTCCGAGAGCCGACGACCGATCTCGTCGGTCATGCCGGACTCGTACGCGCGCAGCGCTACCATAATAGCGTTCTCCATGGCGCGCGGCGAACTCTTGCCGTGCGAAATGATGCTCACGCCCCGGACGCCGAGCAACGGTGCCCCGCCCTGTTCATCGACATCGAGCTGTGTGAGCGAGCGGGCGATGGCGCGAGCATCGAGCCCGGCGACCTTGGAGACCATCCCGATCAGCATGGGTCCGATGCTTTCGTAGAACTTGAGCAGCACGTTACCGGTGAACCCATCACAGACCACGACGTCGATCACGCCCCGATCGCACCTGCCGTTGGGAATGTCGCGTCCCTCGACGTTACCGAGGAAGTTGAGTCCCGACGCGAGGAGCCGCTGATGCGCATCTTTAACCGCCGCGTTGCCCTTCTCGGCCTCTTCACCGACGGAGAGGAGGCCGACCGCCGGGTTGTGGCGTCCAAGCAGGGCCCGGGCGTAGACGGTGCCGATGCGCGCGAACTGTACCAGTTCCTCCGGCGAACAGTCCATGTTGGCGCCGGAATCGAGCACCAGGATGGGGTCTTTCGCGGTCGGGAAGATGGTGCCGATGGCGGGACGTGTGAGGCCGGCGTGCAGTTTGAGGTGCACGAGCGACGCGGCCATCTGCGCGCCGGTGTTGCCGGCGGAGACGAAACCGTGCGCGTGCCCATTGGCCACGCGCTTGATACCGACGACCATGGAGCTGTTGGTTTTGCCCCTGAGGGCCACGGTCGGCTTGTCGGTCATGGCGATAACGTCCGGCGCCTCGACGATCGACAGTCGATCACGGACGCGCGCCAGCGACGCGAAATCGCCGCACAGCAGCGTGTCGAGTTCGGCCTCGATGACCGAGGTCTGTCCTACGAGTTCGATGTGATGCTGCGGGGGCAGCGCTCCAAGCGCTTGGAGTGCGCCGGCGATGGGGGCCCGGGGGGCAAGGTCACCCCCCATGGCATCCACGGCAATGCGCGCCAAACTTACGCTTCCTGCGCAGTTACCCGCTGCTCACCCGCATAAAACCCACACTCGTTGCACACGCGGTGCGGGCGCTTCATCGTGCCGCACTGCGGGCACGACTGAATGACGATGGCGGGCGCGACCTTATGGGTGTTGCGAGCGCGCTTCCGCCGCTTAGATGTGCGGCGCTTCGGTACGGCCATGGGACTCTGACCTGAACGTTCGAGACGAGAAGAACCGTTTAGGCGTCGGAACCACGCAGATCGCGCAGTCCGGCCCAACGGGGATCAGTTGAGGGGGCACAGGTGCATGCTCCCGTATTGCGATCGGCACCACAGGTTACGCAGAAGCCTTGGCAATCTTCTCGGCAGAGCGCGAAGGCCGGAACGGCCAGGAGCCATTCCTCACGCACGGCCGGACGGAGATCGAGCTCTCGCGCCCCAGCGGGGATCGGGAATCCGTCATGTTCGTCTGCGTCGTCGAGAGCCGACTCCGCGAACAGCATATGAACGTCTTCCGATACAGCGACCGTCACTTCGCACAGGCAACGCCTGCAGTCCGTGAACGCCGCTCCTTCCAGCCGGCCGCTGAAATAAAAGCGGCCGTGACCTGCTGCCGAGAGTCGGCCAGTCACGTACACACCGGCACCAGCCGGGCGCGTGTCGTCCGCCTCCCACACCGGATCCGACGTGTCCAGCACTCCGTCCACGCTCTCGGCGCGGGCTTCCAGACTCCGGATGTCAAAGCACAGCATAGCCGTGTAACGTAGAGCGGGAGCCCCTCAGACACAAGGGCTCCCGCTCCCTTTCTCGGCTCCAGTCGGCACGTCCAAGTAGCGCACCGACCGAGAGTTAGCCGATCCCGCCGCTCAGCTGGCGAGGACGTCCGTGCCAGCGAAGAAGAACGTCGCTTCGATCGCCGCATTCTCGTCGGAATCGGACGCGTGAATCGCGTTCCGTCCCTTCGACTCGGCATACAACTTCCGCACCGTGCCCTCGGCGGCGTCGGCCGGGTCGGTGGCGCCGATCACGGTCCGCAGCGTGGCCACCGCGTCGTCGCGCTCGAGTACGAGCGGCATGCAGGGGCCGCTCGTCATGAATTCGACAAGCTCGCCGAAGAACCCACGCTCGCGATGAACACCATAGAACTCACCCGCCTGCGCGGTAGTGAGGTGCATGACGCGCGCCGCCTGAACGGTGAAGCCCGACTTCTCGAGCAGCGCGATGATAAGGCCGGCCTTGCCATTGGCGAAGGCGTCCGGCTTGACGATGGTAAGAGTGCGACGACCAGCCATGAGTCAGAATCCGATCAATTTGCGGTTGAGCATCTGGAGTGCGTTTACACCCCCGGCGCGCGGAAGATAATGGCTTCGGAGATCCCGCAAAGGCTCACGCTCACGCAACACGCCGAAGAAAGCGGGGCGGATCACCGTTATCGTGATCCGCCCCGCTTGGCTACCCGCGCAACCGCGCGGTTACGCGAGACGCGCCTTGATCAGGTCGACGAAATCCACCGGACGCTGAGCGACGCCCATTCCGGCAGCCAGGAACGACTCGATCTTCTCGGCGGCCGTGCCCTCCGAGCCGGAGATGATCGCACCGGCGTGGCCCATGCGGCGGCCCGGCGGAGCGGTCTGACCGGCGATGAAGCCGACGACCGGCTTCTTCATATGCGATTTGATGAACGCCGCCGCTTCCTGCTCGTCGGTTCCGCCGATCTCGCCCATCATCGCGATGGCCTTCGTCTGCGGATCCGCCTCGAAGGCCGCGAGGCAATCGATGAAGTTCGTCCCGTTGATCGGATCACCACCGATGCCGACGCACGAGCTCTGGCCGATGCCGGCCATGGTGAGCTGGTTGACGATCTCGTAGGTGAGCGTGCCGGAGCGGCTGACGACACCGACGTTCCCGGGCATGCAGATACGGCCCGGAATGATGCCGACCTTCGACTGGCCGGGCGTGATGAGCCCCGGACAGTTCGGGCCGATCAGACGCGCGCCATGTTCCTTCACATACGGGTACACCTTGGTCATGTCCAACACGGGCACGCCTTCGGTGATGCAGACGATGAGCTTCACGCCCGCCGCCGCCGCTTCCATCATCGCATCGGCCGCGAACATGGGCGGCACGTAGATCACGGACGTATTTGCGCCCGTAGCCTGCACCGCGTCGTACACGGTGTCGAAAATGGGTACGGTGCCTTCGAACGTCTGGCCGCCCTTCCCCGGCGTCACGCCGGCCACAACCTGCGTGCCGTACTCCATCATCTGCTTGGTATGGAACGAGCCGTCGCGACCCGTGATGCCCTGCACGATGAGCTTGGTCGCGTTGTCGATGAAAATGCTCACGCAACACCTCCTTTCGTGGCGAGTTCGACGGCACGTTGTACGGCCGCATCCATGTCGTTCGACGCCGAGAAGCCGTTGTCCTGCAGAATCTTCACGGCAATCTCCTCGTTGGTGCCGGTGAGACGGATCACGATAGGCACCTTGAGCGGATTCGCCTTGGTCGCGGTGACGATACCATTGGCCACGTCATCGGTGCGCGTAATGCCGCCGAAGATGTTGAACAGAATGCACTTCACGTTCGGATCGGAGGTAATGATGCGCAATGCGTTCACGACCTTCTCCGGATTCGACGAGCCGCCAATGTCGAGGAAGTTGGCCGGATCGCCCCCGTAGTACTTCACGAGATCCATGGTGGCCATGGCGAGGCCAGCGCCGTTCACGACGCAGCCGACGTTTCCATCGAGCTTGATGAACGTCAGGTTCGAATTTCGCGCGTCGACTTCGCTCGGTGCTTCCGACGACTCATCGCGCAGCGCGGCGATATCGGGGCGGCGATCGAGTTCGTTGTCGTCGATGACCATCTTGCCGTCGACCGCGATCAGTTCACCCGTGGGGGTGAGCACCAACGGATTGATTTCAGCCAGCGAACAGCCGGCATTCATGAACGCCGTGTACAGCTGCTGCATGATCTTCGCGGCCTGACGCGCGAGCTTGACGTCCTTGAACAGGAAGAAGCCCATGCGCATCGCTTCGAACGACAGCAGCCCATACCGCGTGTCGACCGGGTGATACAGGATCAGCTCCGGTGTATTGGCCGCGACTTCTTCGATGTCGATGCCGCCGGCTGCACTCACCATGAACACTGGCTTCTTGGTCGCACGATCGACGATGATGCCGACGTACGCTTCAGAGCCGATATCGGCCGCGACGGTGACGAGCACCTTCTCCACCGTGAGATCCTTGATCGTCATGCCGAGGATGGCAGTCGCCTTCTCCTTGGCCGCTTCAGGCGTCGGGCAGAACTTCACGCCGCCGGCCTTGCCGCGTCCGCCAGCATGCACCTGCGCCTTCACCATCACGGCAGCGCCGTAGCGCTGGGCAATGGCTTCCGCCTGTTCTGGCGTCGTGGCGATCTCGCCGGGCGGGATCGGCACACCGGCCGCCCGCAACAGCTCTTTCGCCTGATACTCGTGTAAATTCACGCGTTCTCCAAATCGAGGAATGTCATCGGTTCAATGCTGGATAGTCGTGCCCGACGACAGCAACCCGCCTGTCATGCAAAGCGCGCCTGTACGTGTCCGGCACCGTGAACCGGCGATGCCAGACACGGCCGCGTTCATTGCGGCGGTCGTTCCAAAACACGGCCCAAGCTATCAAACGCTGCACCGAACTTCGCCCATTCGCCACGCCGCAGGGCGTCACGCATCGCGGCATACCAGCGTCGGGCGACATCCGACGACAGGCCCTCCCCAACTGAGCCTGCCACGCGGGCCGACGGCACGGGGACCTCGCCCATCTGCCCCAATGCTTCGACCAACGTGGTCCCGACTCCCATTCGGATGCCGTCCGACGCCGCGACACGCGCGATGCTGGTGCTGCCTTCAACGCCATTCGACAGGAGCGGCTGGACCAGCAGCGGTCCGGTCGCGGTCATCAGCGTCGACACCCGTCCGGCGTGGATGCGCGGGTTGCGCCGAGAGCCGTCGGTGATCGTCCCTCGTGCGCTATCGAGGGCCGACTGCAGCCGCGCGGTCACCGTACGCCAACGCTGACGCGGAACCGTGGTGGAGTCCCACCATGTTTGGCGGAGGAGGCCACCGCTCACCGTCATGATACCGCCGATCTGATCACCACCGTCGAGCAGCGGCACGCTCCAGGCCAACAGCCGCTCGCGGTCGTTCCCGATCCAGTGCGGCGGTGGTGCGCCGCCGACCAGCGCGCTGTCCGGCAATTGCCGGACGACCGAGCCCTCGAGACGCGAACCATACCGGGCGAACGTCTTGATCTGTGCCACGGCGCTTTCGTTCGCCGGCGGCAGCTGCGACACGAGCTGCAACGGCAACTCGCCCGCTGCTGCGAACAACGTCGGCAGGCGCATCATCCACGTGCGCGTCGGCGCGTCGGGCCGCGGCGCGGCCACGAGTCGTACACGACCACTGGACGCCTCGACAACGGCGGTAGCGGCAAGCCGGAAGTAGCTGTAGACGCCCGTGGCCAGCTGCCATTGTTGACTGAGCGGATAGCGATCGGATGCGCTGTACAGCTGCAGCGTCCAGTACAATCGACCGTCGTGCACCAGCGGAAGCACGTCGTTGCCCTGCACGAAGATCGGCGCGAGTAATTCCACCCGTTCGCGCACATCGCGGTGCGTCACCAGCAGTGGTTCGACTGCCGTCGTGTCCGCGTCGAGCAGGGAGAGATCGCGGAGTGCCCATGCATGCGCTATGCGCGCACGTAGCGACGTCAGCGAGACGCCAAGAACACCGCGGGCACGCTCGGCATCGATCAGGCGTACGCCGCGCAACCCCGGGCCGACCAGCGGCTCGTCGCCGGTATAATCGTCAGACGTCGGTGCCAACTGGATCTGGCTGTCGCGCACTGTCGGCCGTGTGACGTCGACCACCGAAAGCAACCAACCTTCTGCACTTCCGACGGGTCGGCGGATGACCAGCGCTGTTGTGCGGTCGCCGACGATTGTCCAGCCGATGGGCGACACGTCGATCAGTGGCTGGCCGGGAGGCGTCTCGTCGCGCTTCTCGTTCACGGGCGTGCGGCTGGCCGGCATGGAGGCCGCGAGCGTGCCGCGATCCCAGAGGCTGAGGCGCGACGGCAAAGCGGCACGCTCGAGCCGGGTGAGCGAGGCGGCGCTGCTGTCACGATGCACGGCGCGTACGCCTTCCACATCGAAGGCGCGTCGGCTGTACAGCGCTCGGGACGCCATGTAATCGAGATCGCGTGTCGCAGGCTCGCCGAGGAGGCTCGTGCGGGCGAGCACCACCGGAGCGGCATGCCGCAACGCCAGAGCCGCGACGAGAATCACGGTGAGCGCGAGAAAAGCCGCGCGTAACTGACCGACCCAGCCGGTTCGAAAGACCACCAAGGCGGCGAGCGCACTGCCGAACGACAACAGATAATCCATGCGCAGCGTAACGCGATGATCGACCTTGAGGAACAGGCCATCCGGCCCACTGCCCTGTCGTAACAGGTCGAACGCGTCGAGGCGGTAACTCCAGGCCAGCAGCAAGAGGACGAGGGCGCCGAGGGCACTGAGGTGTCGGCGCACATGCGTGGACGCCGCAACGCGGCGGCCCTCCATGCGCAGAGAGCGCGTGAGCGCGTAGAGCACGACGACCAGCGCCGTCATCGACACCACGCTCACCAGACACCAGAGATACAGCGTCTCCTCAACCGGCAGCCAGTAGAGGTAGAAGCCGAGATCACGCCCGAGCACGCCTTCGATCTCTCCGAACGGCAACCCATGCCGCAGCAGCGCGAGATCCACCCAGTTGGTGAGCGGAATCGCGAGCACTCCTCCAAAGACGAGCGCCAGCACCACGGTGACCGCGAAGAGCCGTTGCCCGGAAATCATCGCGACCAGCTCGAGATTGGCCACGCGAGACGGCACGGCGACCGCCACGATCGTGCGGCGCACGGCATGCAAGTTGGCGAAGGCGAAGAGCGCGCCGAGTCCCCATGCGCCACCTTGCAGGATCGCCGTGTCGATGACCTGCTCCCAGAAGAGCGCCGGCTGGCCCATCGCCGTGAACCACGCGTGATCGACAAGCAGCGCCGTCACCGCGCGCCCCAGCAGGAGCAATGCGGCCGCGATCGCCAGACCAAGAATCAGCCCGCCACGTGCGCCCATCTCAGCGATTCCTTCGCGCGATCAGAGCGAAACGCCCTGGGTGTGCAGCCAGCCTTCCATCAGCCCCCGAATCTCCGCCAGGCGCTCGGCCGAAGTGGCTTCGAAGCGGGCGACGATCACCGGCTGGGTGTTCGACGCGCGCAGCAGTCCCCATCCATCTCCAAACAGCACACGCACGCCATCCACATCGATCACATCGTGCGTGGCCTTGAAGTGCTCGGCGGCGCGGGCAACGATGGCGAACTTCGACACCTCATCGGTATCGATACGTAACTCGGGAGTGGATACGAAGGGCGGCACGTCGGCGAGCAACTCGTCGATGCGCTTCCCGGAATCGGCAATGATGCGCAGCAGTCGCGCCGCCGCGTACAAGGCGTCGTCGTGCCCGTAGAAGCTTTCCGTGAAGAACATGTGCCCCGACATCTCCCCGGCGATCGGCGCGTGCATCTCCTTCATCTTGTCCTTGATGAGGGAATGCCCCGTCTTCCACATCACCGGTACGCCGCCTGCCTTTTCAATGCCGTCCATCAGCGCCTGCGAGCACTTCACATCGAAAATGATCGGCTGACCGGCTCCCGTGCGTGCGAGCACATCGCGCGCATACAGGATGAGAATGTGATCGCCCCAGATGATACGCCCGTCGCGATCCACCACGCCGATGCGATCGGCATCACCGTCGAACGCGACGCCGATTTCGGCGCCGCTCGCCTTCACGGCCGAGATGCAATCCTCGAGATTCTCCGGGACCGTGGGATCGGGGTGATGATTGGGGAACGTGCCATCGCTCTCGGTGAAGAGGCCGAACCCGTCGATCCCGAGCGCTGCCATCAACTGCGGGGCGACCAAGGCCGCCGCACCGTTTCCGCAGTCGTACACGACCTTCAGCACAGCGCCGTCCGGTCGGGTGATTCGCCCCACGCGCGTCGCGATGTCGGTGACGTAGCGATCGATGACCGGCACATGGCGCACGGCGCCGTTGCCGGACGGAAACACACCACTCACGATGAGGCGGTAGAGCACCTGGATCTCTTCACCATGCAGCGATCCCGTACCGACGCACATCTTGAAACCGTTGTACTCGGGCGGATTGTGCGATCCCGTGATCTGGATGCCACCGACGACCGGCTCGTGATGCAGCGTCCAGTACAACAACGGCGTGGGAACGACGCCCACATCGACGACATCGACGCCGCACTCGGTGAGCCCGCGTACGAGTGCATCGCGCAACGCATCACCACTTGGACGATTGTCGCGACCGACGGCGACGGCGCCCTTGATTCCGTTCGCGTCGAGGTATGCCGCGTAGCCGCGTCCGAGGCCGTACGCCACTTCCTCGGTGAGGTCGGTACCCACGATGCCGCGCACGTCGTACTGACGGAAGATCGTCTGACTGATGGACATTATCGGAGATGGACGAAAGTCGGGATCGAGGTTGCACTTCGCACCGCGTGGGCGCTCAACGAATGAAGCTTGCGGCCTGCAGCCGCGGCGCGCCATTCGACGTCGGCGCCCCCGCGGACGCGGCGCTGCCGGGAAGTGCGCGACGGGCGAGTTCGATCATCGGCGTGGGATAGACGCCCAGCACGAGCAGCACCACGCACGTGACCGTGATGAGCGATTGCGCCATCGGAATCGTGGTCGGCACCGGATGACCTTCCGGGCGCGGGCGCATGAACATCGCCGAGATCACGGACAGATAGTACGCCGCCGAGACCGCACTACTGAGTACCACGATCACAGCCAGGATCGTCTGCGGTGTGGTGGCCTGGAGTGCGGCCTGCAGCAGATACCATTTGGCGAAAAAGCCCATTCCCCCCACCAATGGCATACCCATGAAGGCCAGCAGGAACACCGACATGGAGACCGCGAGCCACGGACGGACCAGCCACAGCCCCGCAATATCGTCGAGCGTGGGCGAACGGTCGCGCCCACCGTTGATCGTGATCAACACGCCAAACGCGCCCATCGTGGCCAGCGTGTAGGACACCGCGTAAAACACCAGCGCCGTCGTGCCGGCCGTGGAAGCGACCACGATGGAGACAAGCAGATAGCCGGCATGTGCGATGCTGGAATAGGCCAAAAGTCGCACCAGATTCTTTTGGGAGAGTGCCAGCACGTTACCGGCAATCATCGTGACCACGGCCAGCCACCACATCGCCGAGTGCCAGCGCGCGGCAGCCCCCGGCATGGCTTCGATCATGACGCGCGCGAACACCGCGAACGCGGCCGTCTTCACGCAGGCGGACATGAACGCCGTGATCGGCAATGGGGCGCCGTCGTACACGTCAGGCGTCCACAAGTGGAACGGTGCCGCCGCAACCTTGAAGCCGAAGCCGACGAGCAGCAGACCGGTACCGACGATGAACATCGGTCCGAGAGTCTGCTGCGTCGACACCCACTGCGCGATATCGACCAATCGCGTACTGCCCGTGGCGCCGTAAATCAGGGCGATGCCGTACAGGAGGAAACCCGACGACACCGAGCCGAGGAGAAAGTACTTCACGGCGGCTTCTGCGCCACGCGCACTTCGGCGATTCACACCGGCCAGCACGTAGATCGCGAGCGACATCAGTTCGATGCCGAGGAACACGAACATGAGATCGCGCGCAGCCGACAGCACCATCATCCCGGTCGCCGCGAGCAGCATCAACACCGGCACTTCCGGACTGAAGGCGGCGCTGCGGTGATGTTCGGCGTCGAGCAGAATGAGCGAGAGCACCGTGCCGAGCAGAATCACGAGATCGATGCCCCATCGGAACCCGTCGCCGGCAATGCGCTGATCGGGCGTACCGTTGACGCCGTCGCCCCACGCGATCATGACGATCAGACCGACGAGGAGGCAGAGCACTATGCTGAAGCGGATCAGCGCGCTCGTTTTCTCGGCGCCTTCGGCCATCGCGACGTCGTTACTCTGCGGGTTCCATACCGTCGCCAGGAGCAAGACCATCGCGCCGGCGGAGAGCAGGAGTTCAGGAGCCAAGGCGCGAAAGAGCGCGCCGGCCGAAAGGGTAGCGCCCATCAGCGGACCACGGAGACGTTGGGGAACGAGGGCGCGGCGTTCGGACCGAAGCGCACCGACTCGATAATGTTCTGTGAGGCGCGCTCGATGCGCTGCAGCATCGGCTGCGGCGAAACACCGAGGTAGATGATCGCGACGGCGAACGCCGCCATCACCACACGCTCGCGTCCGGTGAAATCGGTGAGCAACCCGTTCTTGGTGGTGTCGAGCCGTTCGAAGAGGATGCGCTGCAGGGCCCCCAATCCGTAGGCCGCCGCGAAGACGACGCCGCTGGTCGCAATCACCGCGAGCACGGGGCGTTCGGCGTAGGTGCCGATGAGTACGAGGAATTCACCGACGAAGCCGCTCGTGCCGGGCAGGCCGATCGTGGATAGCATCACGAGCGTCAGCATGACGCTGAACATCGGCACCACGCGAGCGATCCCGCCGAAGGCGGACATGTCGGTCGTGCCGCGCCGATCTTCGAGCATCCCAACCAACAGAAAGAGCGCCGACGTGGAAATCCCGCTGCTCACAATTGAGACCACCGCCCCCTGTATCGCTTGCTGCGTCAGCGCGAAGCAGCCGAGCATGATGAATCCGAGGTGACTTATGGAGCTGTACGACACCATGCGCTTCATATCGCGCTGAGACATGGCGAGCAGCGCACCGTACACGATGGCGATCACCGACAGCACCAGGATCGTACTCCGCACCGTCGGCTCCATGGCGGCGGCCGGGAAGAGCGGGATGGCAAAGCGCAGTATCGCGTAGGCGCCGACCTTGATGCCGAGCGTGACCGCCGCGAACGTCGGCGCGGCCCCCTGCGCGTCGGGGAGCCAGGTGTGGAACGGCACCAGTGCAGACTTCACGGCAAATGCCAGGAAGAACGCGCCGAACATCCAGAGCTGGGCGCGCGGCGTGAGCGCGAGTCCCATGAGCTGATCGAGATGGAACGACGTACCACCTCCCAACGTCCACAGCGCCAGTATCGCCACGAGCATGAGCAGCGAGCCCACCAGCGTGAAGAGCACGTAGCGCAGACAGGCGCGCGACTGCCCCGCCGCGCCCCATACACCGATCAGGAAATAGGTGGGAATCAGCATGAGCTCCCACGCCAGATAGAACGCCAGCAGGTCGAGCGTCACGAACACACCGATCAGTCCCGTGGTCAGCATCAGGGCGAGGGCGCCGAACGCCGGTGTGCGCACGCGCACGTTGTTCCAGGAACCAAGTAATGCGAGCGGCAGCACGAGGGCCGTCATGACCACCATCGGCAGCGACAAGCCATCCACACCGAGACTGATCGTGGCTCCGATGTCGGTGAGCCACGGCAGATCGACGCGCGCCTGCCAACCCGCGGCCGTGGGGTCATAGATCGCCCAGACCGCGAGGCTGAGCAGCGCCTCGATGGACAGCGCGGCAAGCGTGAGCGTGCGAGCATCCGGCCCGCCACTCGGCGCTTCCATGCCGTCTTCGTTCCGCGACATGTCTCGCCCGCCGAAGCGAACCAGCAACGCCGCTGCCATCGGCCAGAGCAGCATAGCCGGCAGTACCCACTGGGCGGCGCCGATTGAAAGAAGGAAATCGCGCATCAGTCAGCTCAGGGTGAGTGCAGCGAGAAGCGCGAGCGCACCGGCCGCCAACAGCCAGGCGTACTTGCCCACGTCTCCATCCTGCAGCTTGCTGCCCACGAGGGCGGCGGTCCGCGATAGCATCGCGCCACCCGCGCTGAAGGCGCGATCGACGCCGGTTTCGACGCCGCGGGTCAGCACGACATTGGCGAACGCGGAGATCGGTCGCACGACGATCGCGTCCACCAGTCCATCCACGTTGTAGGCGCGCGCGAGCACACTCGCATCGACCGGCGAGTGCGCCTTGTCGGCGATCGGCTTTCGATAGCGAAGCAGTGCAATCACGATGCCGACCACGGCGACGGTGGTGGCCACCGCCACGAGCATCGTTTCTGTGGTATGATCGAGATGTCCGGCACCGGCCAGCCGAGTGGCGCTGCTGCCCACAACCGGCTCCAGCCAATGCTCGAGCATTCCGACGGGTCCGAGCGGGATGAGCGCTGGCAGGTTGAGCCAACCACCGACGACCGTCAGAGCGCCGAGCACCAGCACCGGCGCGGTCATGATGGCGGGCGCCTCGTGCAGCATCTCCTGCTCCGCCTCACCCGTACGGTTGCTCCCGTAGAATGCGAGCAACAGCATCCGCGTCATGTAGACGGCGGTCAGCAACGCCGTGAGTACGCCGAGTGCATACGCGCCGTACAACACGGTGCTCCCGTGAATACCGAGGAGCGAAGCATTGGCCAGTGGGCTGCCCTGCGCGCGCGCGAAGACCGACGCGAGGATCTCGTCTTTCGAGAAGAAGCCCGCCAGCGGCGGAATACCCGCGATCGCCAGCGTGGCGAGCGTCATCGCCGCCGCCGTAGCCGGCATGTACTTGGCCAGTCCACCCATGTTGCGCAGATCCTGTGGATCATCGTCGCGATGCGTGTGATGGTAGGCGTGGTGCATCGCATGGATCACCGAACCGGCGCCGAGAAACAGCAGGGCCTTGAAGAAGGCATGCGTGACGAGATGAAACACACCGGCGGTATATGCTCCGCTGCCCACGCCCAGGAACATGTAGCCCAGCTGGGAGACCGTGGAGTACGCCAGCACCTTCTTGATGTCCCACTGGCGGAGCGCGATCGTGGCGGCGAACAGCGCCGTGAGCGCCCCAACGGCCGTGATCACCAGCGATGCTTCCGGTGCGCCCGAGAAGATCGGCGCAGCGCGAGCTACGAGATACACACCGGCGGTCACCATCGTCGCCGCATGGATCAGCGCCGACACTGGTGTGGGACCGGCCATGGCGTCGGGCAGCCAGATGTACAACGGAAGCTGAGCGCTCTTCCCGGCGCAGCCGATGAACAGGAAGAGCGCTATCGCCAGCACGACCGGCGTGCCGGCCATGCCACCAAGTGCAGCATGCGCGCCGATGAAGTCGAGCTTCTGCGTCGTGACCCAGATCAGGAACATGGCAACCAGGAAACCGAAGTCGCCGACGCGGTTCACCACGAACGCCTTCTTGCCCGCCTCGGCATTCGCCTTGTCGCTGAACCAGAATCCGATGAGCAGATACGACGCGAGCCCGACGCCTTCCCAGCCCACGAAGAGCACCGGGTAACTCGCGCCAAGCACCAGCACCAGCATGAAGGCGACGAAAAGATTGAGGTAAGCGAAATAGCGTGCGTAACTCGCATCGTTGCGCATGTACCCGATCGAAAACAGATGGATCAGCGCACCGACACCGGTGATCACGAGGACCATCAGGATGGAGAGCTGGTCGAGCTGCAAACTCCAGTCAATGACCAGATTGCCGACCGGCATCCACCGTCCGTAGCGCACGAGGTGTAACGCCCGTTCCGGAGCGCGTTGCATATCGAGAAACAGCGCCATCGCCACGCCGAACGCCGCCAGGATGACCCCCGGTCCGATCAGTGTCACGAGCGGATGACGCGCCGTCGTGGCGCGGTTGTCGTCCGCGCGCTTGCCGAAGAGGGCGATCGATCCATTGGCCAGAAAGCCAAGAATCGGCAGCAGGATGAGCACGCCAAGCAAGGTCGGGATCATCCGCGCAGCGTCCGGAGGGAGGACAGATCCACCGTCCCGAAATGTCGGAACACCGAGATCAGGATCGCCAGACCGACGGCCGCTTCCGCCGCCGCGACGGTCATGACCATGACCACAAACACGTGACCCGTCACATTGTGCATCTTGGCCAGCGCTACAAAACTGAGATTCACCGCGTTGAGCATCAACTCCGCGCACATGAAGAGGATGATCGCGTTGCGGCGGGTCAGTACGCCGACAACGCCGATCACGAAAAGAATCGCCGAGACGATCAGTGCTTCGGAGATCATAATCGCACCCGCTTCTTGGCGAGAAGGACGGCGCCGATGACCGCCACCAGCAGAACGAGACTGGTCAATTCGAACGCCACGAGATAGTCGGTGAACAGCGAAGCGGCGACGTCTTCGACGACGTTGTCGACCGCCGGCGCCAGCGCAACGCGCGGAAGCTTCTCCCGCTGCACCACCAGCAGATTGGCCAGCAGCGCCAGTCCGACCACACCAGCCCCGAGGCGCGAGCCCAACGACCGGATATCCGAAATGCCGCTGCGTCCGAGGTTGAGAAGCATCACTACGAACACGAACACGACCATGATCGCGCCCGCGTACACGAGCACCTGAATCACGCCGACGAACGGTGCATCGAGCATCACGTACAGTCCAGCCAGCGCAAACATCACGTTGACCAGCCACAAAGCGGCCGGCACCGGATTCTTTCGCGTGACGAACAGCAACGCCGACGCGATCGCGAGCAGCGAGAACAAGTAGAACTGGAACTCGTAGAAGCCGTTCATTCGCCCTTCGGGTGCGCGGGATCCCAGAGTTCACTCACCGGATGGGTCTGCGCCATGAGGCGCTCGAGGTCGTACACGAACGACGCGCGGTCGAACTCTGCGTTCTCGTAGTGTCGACCGAGAAAGATCGCCTCCTCCGGGCACACTTCCTGGCAGAAGCCGCAGAAGATGCAGCGGAATTCATCGATCTCGAACACGAGCGGATAGCGATTGCCCTGTTCGTCCTCGCCGGGCGTGAGCTTGATGCAATTGGCCGGGCACACCGTTGGGCACAAGCCACAGGCCACGCACTTCGCCGTGCCGTCTTCCTTCGTGAGCATGCGATGCGTGCCGCGCCAGCGCGGCGACAGATCCCATTTCGTTTCCGGATACTGCATCGTGACCTTGTGGGGGTCCACGAGGTGCTTGAGCGTCGTGGCCATCCCCTTCAACGTCGCGCGCACGTAACTCACACGTTCGAGCGGCCGATTCATGACCTTCACCCCGATAGCCATCAGTCGCCTCCCTTCGCGATCAACGTGGTCGTGACAGGCAACGCCGCGGTTGCCGGCGCCGGCAGCGCCGCGCTCCATGACGGGCGCTGCGTGGCTAGCTGGCGACGTGACAGATCCAATCCGCGCGCGCGGAGGCGCTCGAGATCGGTCGGCCCGACACGCGCACTGGACGGACTGATCAACTTGCCCTTGTCCAGCCAGGCGAGCAATACGGCGATGATCACGATGTTCATGCCCAGCAACGCCAGTGAAAACATGGGTCCACGGGCGACACCCAGCATATCGAGTCCCAGCGTGGCCGCAGCGATGACGATGATGTAGCCCAACGCGATCGGCAGCATCACGCTCCAGCCGAGCGACATGAGCTGGTCGTAGCGGAAACGCGGCACCGTCCACCGCACCCACATGAAGACGAACAGGAAGAAGCCGGTCTTGATGGCAAACATGGACATCGTGGCCAGCGTCTTGAGCACACTGTACGCTCCGACATTGTCCCACTGGGTGAATGGGATGTCCCAACCACCGAAGAACAGTGTCGCGGTCAGCCCGCTCACGGTCGCCATGTTCGCGTACTCCGCGATGAAGAACATCGAGAACTTCATGCCGCTGTACTCGGTATGGTAGCCGGCCACCAACTCCGATTCCGCTTCCGGCAAGTCGAAGGGCAAACGGTTCGTCTCGGCGAACGCCGCCACGAGGAACGTGAACCACGCGATCGTAAGCGACAGCACGTTCCAGCCCATGTGCGACTGCTGCTGCACGATGGTGGTCAACGAGACGTTGCCGGCGAGAAGAATCACCGGAATCGTCGACATCCCCATCGCGATCTCGTACGAGATCATCTGCGCGCTCGACCGGAGTCCGCCAAGCAAGGCATACTTGTTGTTGGACGACCAGCCGGCGAGCACGATGCCGTACACGCCAAGCGACGAAATCGCGAGCGTAAAGAGGAATCCCACCGGCAGCGGCGCGACCGCCATATCGATCAGTCCCCACGGCGTGGGCAGCGACGACGCGATCGGCAGCACCGCCCACGTGAGCATGGCCGGAATGAAGGCCAGCGCGGGCGCAATTAGAAAGAGCCAGCGATCTGCATCCGCCGGATTGGTCTCTTCCTTCATGAAGTTCTTGATGCCGTCGGCGACGGGCTGCAGGATACCGCCGGGACCCGCGCGATTCGGACCACGCCTATCCTGGATCCACGCGGCGAGCTTCCGTTCGGCGAGCGTCAGGAACGCGACGCCGAGCATATACAAGCCGAACAGAACGATGATCTTGATCGCGCTGGCCAGAACGTACGTG
>NZ_JBDNFF010000110.1:0-14956 GCF_041689975.1 Gemmatimonas sp. | reverse complement strand
GCGGTTGCGCCGGCCGCGGTTGCGCCGGCGCCGGTGGTAGAGCCGGTGGCTTCGGCTGTGATCGACGCGACTCCAGCCGCTCCGGTGAGGGGACGTGGTGCCAAGCCGGCCGTCAGGAAGACGGCTCCGGTCAAGACGGCTCCGGTCAAGACGGCTCCGGTCAAGACGGCTCCGGTCAAGACGGCTCCGGTCAAGACGGCTCCAACCAAGGCTGCTCCACCAGCGCCAGCCGCCAAGAAAGCCGCGGTCAAGGTACCGGCGAAGCCAGCCGCCAAGGCCGCCAAGGCCCCGGCCAAGGCGGTCAAGTCGGTGGCGAAGGCTCCGGCTCCAACGACCAAGAAAGCGGCTGTTAAGGCTCCGGCCAAAAAGACCGCAAAGAAGCGATAGCATGCCGTACGGTGCCCCACTGCCGGCCGGGTTTCACGACCGGGATCCGGCAGTGGTGGCCCGCGAGCTCCTCGGCGCTGTTCTGCGTCATGAGGATGAACTGGGAGCAATCAGTGGTCGGATCGTGGAGACCGAGGCGTACCTCGGACCTCACGATCCGGCGTCGCATTCGGCGGTGGGCCGCACGGCGCGCACCTGGCATATGTTCGGCCCGCCGGGCACCGGTTGTCGCCGAGCTGGTACTGGTCGGTCCGCGAGTCGGGATCAGTAAGGCGGTCGAGTGGCGGATGCGGTTTTTAGTGCGGAGTCGGGAGTAGGGAACCCATAACTCCAAACTTCAACTCAAAACTCGAGACTCACGTGAGTATTGGGTAATGCGTAAAAGTTTGGAGTCGTGAGTGGACGCCGACGGACGCGCTACTCCCGCCGGACCGCCAACAACGTCACATCATCCGCCGCCGGCTCACCCGCAGCATGCGCGTGCACCGCGTCGAGCATCCGGTCGAGTAGGACATCGACCGTCGCGGCCGGCGCCGTGAGCAGTGCATCCGTCGCGTCGTCGCCGAACAACAGCCCGTTCGGCGCACGGGACTCGGTGATCCCGTCGGTCAGCACCAGCAGCGTCTCGCCCGGCGCCAGCACGATCGTGCCGGCGGTGAAAGGGATCTCCGGCAGCATCCCCACGGCCGGTCCGGTTGGCGGCAGCATCGTGCGGACGGTGCCGTTGGCACGAACCACACGCGGCGGCTCGTGTCCGCCGTTCACGTACGCGATCGTGCCGGTGGCCGGATCGAGTGCTCCCACGAACAGCGTTGCGAACATGTTCGCCCGCCCGTGCGTGGTGGCGATGTAGTCGTTCGTGACCGTGACCGCATGCAGCACGCGGGACTCCAGCATGTCCACGGTGTGGGACCCGATCTGCGAGGCGGACACGGCGCGAATCAGTGACCGGAACAGGGCCATGAACAGCGCGGCGCCGACGCCCTTGTCGCACACATCGCCCAGCACGAGCGCCACCGCGCCATCCGGCAAACGGAACGCGTCGTAGAAGTCACCACCCACTTCGCGCGCCGGCTCGAAGCGCGCCGCGAACTGATAGCCGGGCACTGTGGGCAGACTTTCCGGCAGAAAGTCGCGCTGGATACGCGCGCCGACTTCGAGATCCTTCTGCATACGCCGGGAGCGTGCCTGCTCGCGATCGCGCAATCGCTTCTTCTCGAGCGATGCGCCCACGCGCGCCCGCAGCAGCACGGGATCGAACGGCTTCGGGAGATAGTCCTCCGCCCCCAGCTCGATGCATTTCACAACGGTCTCGAGCTCCGTGTTGGCCGAGATCATGATCACGGGAATGTGCCGCGTGCTGTCGTTCGCCTTGAGCGCGGTCAGCGCTCCGATGCCATCGAGCACCGGCATCATCACGTCGAGCATGATCAGGTCCCACGACGGATCGCTCGTGAGATCGAGCGCTTCCTGTCCGTCGTTGGCGGTCGTCACGACATGCCCCATCCGCTGCAGGCGACGCGACAGCAGATCGCGGTTCACCTCGACATCGTCGACCACCATGATCCGCGCAGGGGCCGATCGGTCTTCGGTCATCGGATGGGTCACAGGCCGGGCGTCGGAAGCGGGCCGGCCATCGATGCCTGCAGCAAGCGTCGCAAGTACGGCATTTGCTCTTCAGCGGCGCGTTCGCCCTGTTCGATTAAATACGGGATGTGCTGCGTCTCGGTGAGTCCGATGTGCCGATCAAGCATGGGCATGATCGGCAGCACTTCGGCGTGGTGCGCCAGACTGTAGAAGGCGAAGGTGGCGCGAAGCAGGTGATTGGTCACGATCGTGGACGTCCGACCCAGCGCATTCACCAGCGATCGGACCTCGGCGTTCATCTGACTTTCGAAGCCCATCGCGAGGATGATGTCACAGCCTTCGCGGATCGCAACATCGATCGGTAGCGGGTTCGACGCGCCGCCGTCCACCAGCATGCGGCCATCGACTTCCCACGCGCGCAACAGCATCGGGATCGCGAGGCTGGCTCGCGTGGCGTCGGTGATGCGTCCCGAATCGAGCACGACTTTGTCGCCCGTGCGGAAATCGGTGGCCGACTGCAGCAGCGGGATCCTGGTGTCGGCGAAGGTGCGTTCGCCGAACAGCGCTTCGAGCACCTTCCACACCTGCCGGTCGTCCACCATCCCCACCCGCTCGTGATAGCCCATGAACATCGGGGCAATCGCGCGCAGCAGGGAGCGGTAATGCAGCTTGTTGAAGAGGTCCTTCCAGAGCACCAGCGTCTGCCGCTCGATGTCGGCGGCACTGTCGCCGAGCGCGTAGAGCGCGCTGTAGATCGCTCCACCACTGCACCCCACCGCGACGTCCACCGGAATCTTCTCCCGCTCGAGCACTTTGAGTAGTCCTACCGCGGCGGTGCACTTGATGCCTCCGGACCCGATCACCAAACCAATGCGTGCGCGGCGTTGTCCGAAGTCGCCCAGCGAACGCTCGCCAGTGGAGCCGTTTCGCATGGACATCAGCGCGTGTTCATGCGGGCACTGCCGCCAACAGTCGGCGCAGGTAGGGAAGCTGTTCGCGCATCGCGGCGTCGCCCTCGTCGACCAGCAGCGGGATCTTTCCGGTGTCGAACAGCCGAATGCGCTGCGAAAACTGCGGAATCACGGCGATCACTTCGCTGTGGTGCGCCAGTCCATGAAACGCGAACGACGCCTTGAGCAAGTTGTTCGTCATGATGCTGCTGAGCTGGAACGCGAAGCGTCCGCCCGACGTCACGCGCTCCTGATACGGACTCTCGAAGCCCATGGCGATGATCACCTGCGCGCCTTCGCGGATCGCCACCCCCACCGGCAGCGGATCGGACAGGAAGCCGTCGATGCACAGCCGGCCGTTCACTTCCCACGGCGCGAACGCAAACGGAATCGCGATGCTGGCGCGCACGGCGTCGGCGATGCGGCCTTCACTGATCGTGACCTGCTCGCCGGTGCGGAAATCGGTGGCGGTAATGAAGAGCGGGATCTTGCAGTCGGCAAAGGTGAGATCGCCGAAGGCCGTCGTCAGTCGCTCCCACACCACGTGGTCCTTCTTCAGGCCGAACCGTTCGGTGAAGCCGAGCAGCTTTGGGAAAAGCATGCGCATCAGCGCGGCGCGATCGGGCTGCGCGGTCACGTCGCGGGTCCACAGCGAGGTGCTCATCGCTGCCGCTTCCTCGGCGTTCTTTCCCAGCGCGATCGCTGCGGCGTAGATCGATCCGCCGCTGCAGCCGACCACCAGGTCGATGTTGATGGACTCGCGAGCGAGGCATCGCTGTAGCCCGATCGCGGCGGCGCACTTTACGCCACCCGAGCCGATCACCAGCGCAATCCCATTCCCTTCACGACTCACTTGGTGCCGCCCATCTTCGCGAAGCTGGCCACGGCGCTGTTCACATCCGCGAAGCACTTGAGGATGCTGGTGAATCCGCTCAACTCCAACACTTGTCGCACATTCGGACGGATATCGGCGATTCGCAGGTCGCCGCCGCGCTGGCGCGATTCCTTGAGCGTGGACAACAACACGCGCAGCCCCGCGCTGCTGGTATACTCGACGGCGCCGAAGTCAGCAACGAGTCGCGTTCGGCCGGCTGCCACTTCGTCGAGCAGGGCAGTGACCAGCGTATCGGCGGTGAGCGCATCGATGCTGCCGGTAACCGCCACGATCGAAACGTGTTCCTGCTGTGTGATCGAGATCTGCATGGCTATGCCGGTCCTGAAGGGGAAGCGCTGGCGGCGCCGCGCTTGACGAGCGTCAATCGGTTCAGCATGCCCTGCGCGGTGGACACAGAGTCGTAGCTCAGATCGTCCACCATCTGCTTTACGAGAAACCAGCCGAGACCGCCGATCGGGCGGTCGATCCAGTCGGAAACGAGGTCGGGCGCCGGGGCGTCGGCGGGATCGAACGGGTGCCCGCGATCTTCTACGACAATGATGGCATCCATTCCACGCCGCCGCACGGATACGCGCGTCGGTCCGGGAGTGAGTCCGTCGGTCGCGTGTTCCACGAGGTTGGCGCACACTTCGTCCACCGCCAGCACAATCGCATCAGTCGCGCCAGCGCATCCGAGTTCGGCCAGCGTGACGCGCAGGAACTGCCGGACGTCGCCGAGTCGGTCGAGCGTGAGCGGCGACAGGGCGAGGACGCGCTCCGTGTCGGAGCTAAAAGGCTCAGCCATGCGGACCCTTTCCGGTGGCGAGAGGGATCTGGTACATGCGGGTGTGGAAAGAGATAGGCTCGGAGTCGTCCACTTCGTCGCCTGCCGCCGACTCGATGGAGTCCGGCGCCGGCCCCTTGGCGGGGAGCATGACGGTGAACGTGGAGCCGCTGCCCGCCTTCGATTCCACTTCGATGTCGCCACCCATCATGAGCGTGAACCGACGGCAGAGCGCGAGGCCGAGACCGGTGCCACCGTGATCGCGCTGGGTGGTGGCGTCGGCCTGCGCGAACGCCTGAAAGAGACGGCCGAACTGTTCGCGGGTGAGTCCGACACCCGTGTCTTCCACGCTGAGCGCCAGAAAGTCCTCGCCATGCCGTTCGGTGCGCAGGGCACGCAAGGTCACCGTGCCGTTGGTGGTGAACTTACCGGCATTGGAGAGGAGATTGAGCAGCACCTGACGCACTTTGCCGGGATCTGCCGTCATGCTACCCACGTCGGCCTCGCTGTGCACCACAAACTGATTCCCCTGCTTCTTCACCACCGGCGCCACGGTGCCTTCCACGTCGCGCATGAGTGCGGCGACATCGACCGTTTCGAGATTGAGGTCCATACGCCCCGCTTCGATCTTGGAGAAGTCGAGCACGTCGTTGATCAGACTTAATAGATGCTTGCCGGCGCCGGTGATCTTTTTGAGGTCGCTGGCGATCTCGCCCGGCGTCATGTCGGCCGCGTCATCCTGCAGCATTTCGCTGTAGCCGATGATGGCGTTCAGCGGCGTGCGCAACTCGTGGCTCATGTTCGCCAGGAACATGCTCTTGGCTCGACTTGCCGATTCTGCCTTTTGCTGCGCCTCCGTGGCCGCATCGCGTGCCGTACCGAGCGCACGGATCGTGTCGTCGAGTTCTTGCCGCTGGCGCGTGGCATCACTGCGCAGCTTCTGCTCGCGGGTGCGGAAATACACGACAAGCCCGGCCACGGACAACAACAGGAGGATGCTGACCAGCAGGAGGGAGGCTGGGGGCATGACGGCTACCGATTGAGGGAATACACATCACAAGCCAAGTCGGTCTCTGCGCCTCTGCGTTCTCTGCGCCTCTGTGTGATCGGGCACCTCAACGTACGAGATCACGCGGAGATGCAGAGAGCGCAGAGAACACGTTACGACAACAACCCTACCAGCGTGCCCACTTCCTTGAACGCCGCGATCACGGCGTCGAGGTCGTCCCGGCTGTGCGCCGCGCTCACCTGGCAGCGCACGCGTGCCTGGCCCTGCGGTACCACCGGAAATCCGAAGCCGGTCACGAACACGCCGCGGTCGAGCAGCATCTCGCTGACTTTGATGGCCAGCGCCGTCTCGCCCACGATGATCGGGACGATCGGCGTCTCGCCGGGGAGTGGATGGAACCCGGCGTCCTGAATGGCGGCGCGGAAATACGCCGCGTTGTCGTGCAGCCTGGTCACCAGCTCGGGGTGCGCTTCCGTGAATTCAACCGCCGCCAGTGAACTGGCCGCTACGGTGGGCGGCAGCGCGTTCGAGAACAGTTGTGGGCGCGAGCGCTGCGTCATCATGTCGCTGAGCGCCGCCGAACCGGCGATGAATCCACCCGCCGCACCACCCAGTGCCTTGCCGAGCGTCGAGGTGATGATGTCGACCTCTCCCATGACCCCGAAGTGCTCGGCCGTGCCGCGTCCCGTTTTGCCCAGCACGCCGCTGGCATGCGAGTCGTCCATCGCCACGATCGCATCGTGGTCGCGGGCGATCTGCAGAATCTCGGGGAGCTTGGCAATCGAGCCCTCCATCGAGAAGACACCGTCGGTCCAGATGATCTTTCGCTTGGCGTCTTTCGCTCCGCGCAGCTTCTCGCGAAGGTCGTCCATGTCGCTGTGCTTGTAGACCGCCGTGGTGCACTTCGTGATCGACTTGGCCAAACGCACCGAGTCGATGATCGAGGCATGGTTGAGCGCGTCCGACACCACAAAGTCGCCTTCCCTGGCGATTGTGGGCGTGAGCGCTTCGTTGGCGTTCCAGGCCGACATGTATGACAATGATGCTTCGGTGCCGACGAATCTCGCGAGCGCCACCTCGAGATCGCGATGCAACGCGAAGGTGCCGCAGATGAAGCGGACCGAGGCCGTACCGGCGCCGTACTGCTGGAGCGCCTGAATGCCGGCCTGCACCACGGCGGGTTCGTTGGCGAGACCGAGGTAGTTGTTGGACGACAGCACGATCACCTCGCCGCGTCCTTCCATCCGCACGCGGGCGCCCTGCGGCGACTCGAGGTAATTGAGGCGCTTGTAGGTGCCGGCGGCCTTGAAGGCGTCGAGCTCGGCCTGCAGTTCAGTCTTGAGTGACATGGAGAAGCCTGGTCTACAACTGGAAGATGATCTTTCCGGCATCGCCGGACTTGATGAGGTGCATCGCGTCATCGACCGCTTCGAGCGGGAGGCGGTGCGTGATCACGGGGGTCGGATCGAAGTTGCCGGACGCCACGAAACGCGACATCTGGTGCCAGGTGTCGTACATCCGACGGCCGACCACGCCGTAGATCGTGAGACCTTTGAAGATGATCTCGGTGGCGAAATCGATGTCGATCGGCTTGGACGGAATACCGAGCATGTTGACGCGGCCGGCCGGGCGGCAGAGTGCGAACGCCTGATGCACCGCAGCGGGGACGCCCGACATTTCGAGCACGACGTCGGCCCCGTTGCCGTCGGACGCCTTCATGACGGCGGTCCTGGCGTCGTCGGGATGCACGGCCTCATGCGCACCCATGGTGCGGGCCAACTCGAGACGCTTGGGATTCACGTCGGTCGCAATGATGCGCGCGGCGCCGGCAGCCTTGCAGATGCCCACGGCAAAGGCACCGATCGGTCCGCAGCCCGTGATGAGCACGACCGCGCCGGGGATGTTGGCGGTGAGCGCGGTGTGGAACGCGTTCCCCATCGGGTCGTGAATTCCGCCCACGTCGTAGCTGATCGAATCGTCGAGGTGCCACACGTTGGTGGCGGGCATCGCGATGTACTCGGCGAAACAGCCGTCGCGGTCGACGCCGATGATCTTGGTGGACGGGTCGGCGTGGGCATTGCCGGTACGGCTGAACAGCGAGCGCTCGTCGACGATATGCCCCTCGGCGGTGACACGGTCACCGACCTTCACGCTCTCGACGAAGCTGCCGACCGCGACGACATCGCCGGCGAACTCATGGCCGCAGATGAACGGCGGCTTGCACCGGCCAGCAGCCCATGCGTCCCACTCGTAGATGTGCACGTCTGTGCCGCAGACGCCGGCGCTGCGCACGCGAATCAGTACTTCGTCGTCGCGGATCGTCGGCTCAGGAACCTCCGTCAGCGTCAGGCCACGCCCAGCCGTTTGCTTCACCAGCGCTTTCATGTCACTCCCAGGAGAACCGACGTACGCGGCGTTGGCCGCGCGCAGCCGGAGAGATCGTCATGCCGTTCGAACGCGAAAACTCGCACGCGCACCATGCGCGTGGAAGGCCGGATCGTCGGCGTTTGGAGCACGTTTGGGCGAAGTCAGGTCATGTAATCGCGCGCGTTCTTTATACGCGCTATTGCGCAGTTGAATTATCCACGCGTATATTCGCGTGAATTCAACGACTTGCGTGTTCTGTCCACATCCGGGTCTCCGTGGTTCTCGCAACACGGCAACAGGGTGCGCAATCCTCATCGGCAACGCGTGGCCATAAAACGGCACGAGTTCCTCGAGAAGTCCACGGTCGCCTCGGCGACCACCTCTTTCGTGGCGAACCGCAGTTCGGTTCAGACCACGGTTTCGTCGTCGCTGCTCGCGCCTCTGCGCGGAGTGACGGCGTGCTCCGCTGTCGCCGTTGCGACGCGTGAGCCGCGTGGTCTGTGTGTCGCCGCCTCCCACGACACCATTGGCATTCGTTGCCTCGCGCGCATCTCCCCCGTCTTACGGGAACGCACTGTGCGGCCGCGCTACGCGAGAAGTATCGCGCGCGGCGCCGTGCTCCTGCCTGGTCCGCGTCGCTGGTCAACGCGGACAACCACCTGCACGACTCCTCTGGAGGCCGTGTAGCGCATAAGACCGCGGTGCATGCGCCGCGCCTTGTGTGAGCTCACCTTTCCACCGGGGGAAAGGGAGTGCGATCCAAACCTCCTCGAGAGGATTTTCGAAATGGCTCCTGCCAAGAAGGCCGCCAAGAAGGCGGCAAAGAAGGGTGGCCGTAAGGTCGCGAAGAAGGCGACCCGCAAGGTCGCGAAGAAGGGCGCAAAGAAGGCCGCGAAGAAGTCGGTGAAGAAGGCGGCCAAGAAGGCGACCCGCAAGACCGCCAAGAAGGCGACCCGCAAGGTTGCCAAGAAGGCTGCAAAGAAGGGTGCAAAGAAGGGTGCCAAGAAGGCCACGAAGAAGGCCGCGAAGAAGGGCGCCAAGAAGGCTGCGAAGAAGGGTGCTCGCAAGGCCACGAAGCGCGCCAAGAAGGTTGTCGCTCCGGCTCCGGTCGCCGCGTAATTACGCGTTCGTGCCGTTTGCAGGTGTATAAACGCGAAGGCGCCGGCATGTCTGCCGGCGCCTTTCACGTTTCCATGACGAACTCACACGATTGCGACGAACTCCTTCGCGCTGTCTGGCAACCGCACTTCGTCATCGGGCACAGGTCCCCACACGAAGGCGGCGAAACGCGACGGACGATCGCCGGACCCACCATCGGCGATCACGATCCCCATGGGCTCGAACTGTGGCCGAACCGGAACTGACTCTTTGAGACGCATTGCGGGTGATCCTCCACCCCTGATGTGAACGTGAGGGGGTCGCACAAAATGCGACCGACAACACGATTCAATAGCACGCCGAGTGCCACGCCGTGCAAATTTTCAACATGTTGGTGTTGAATGACTTGAAAAGCAAACGCCGACGTGGGCCACGTCGGCGGTGTCCTACTGACACGTCACAATTTCGATCGCAGTGTGTGCAAACGACACACTCGGCTGCCGATTCGGTTATGCGACCGCGAAATCCTTGCGCGCCATGAACGTCTCGCGCAACCCCACCGTTTTCTCCACTGAGATCGTCCAGCCGCGGTAGCGCGAACGCAGCTCCTCCAGCGGAAAGCCGTCGTGCATGCTTTCGGTACCGGCCGCGATCGTCTCCACCAGATGCACGCCGCCGTCGGCGGTAGCGCTTTGCAGCACTTCGATGACGCGCGCGCGATCCTGCGTGGTCAGACCGGCGAACGCGGTTGGTGAACAGACCACGGCATGCAGTTCGACGTCGGGTGCCCAACCGCCAAGATCGGCGCAGTAGCTACGAACGCGCTCCGTAAGCCCAGCGGCTTCAGCCGCCCGCACAACACGTTCTACGGCGTCTTCTGCGGGCTCCACGGCGGTCACAGCACACCCTCTCGCCGCGAGATACAGCGCCGGACCTTCCCGCTCCGCTCCAGCCACCAACACATGACGATCGCTGGAGCCGGCAAGGGCGCGCACCAGCATCGCGTTGGGGTCGATGCCCCAGTGCTCCGGCTTCTGGTACTGCGCCAGCATCTTGAGACGACGACGCTTCCAGGTGGCGTACGTAGGAAGTCGCAGGCGCTTGGTGATCAGCCGGTCGACTTCCTGCCACACGACCATCTCGGTGAGGGCGATCTGATCCTGCGTTCGCAGCACTTCAACGGCCTCGTCGCCAATCTTGAGCAACGCGCCGCGCGACACCGAGTCCTTGTAATCCTCGATTTCGCGTTCGACGTAAAGCTCATACTCGTACTTGAGCGATCGGGGAGAATGGATAACGGTGCCCCGCTGGTGTGGATGGAATGTGGACAAACTAGGTGCCCCCTTCAGGAACGCAAGAGGAAATCGCGCACATTTTGTGATCCCAGAACTTCCAAGTGTCCCTCCGCATTAGAGTTGGGATGGTGCCTCGACAGTGCCACGACTGCCTTCTCCGCCCACGCCGTATGCCTGAGTTGCCCGAAGTCGAGTTCGCCGCCAAGCGACTGCGAGATGCCGTCGCCGGACGCGTCATCGCCAGCCTCGAACCGCTGCACCCCTCCCAGGAAAAGCATCTGCCGGAGACGGCGCGACAGGCGGCTGTCGGGCTCACGATCGACCTCGTGGAACGCCGCGCCAAGATCCAACTGGTGCATCTGCACGACGGGGCGATCCTCGAGGTCCACTTCCGCATGACCGGCGACTGGGAGTTCACCCGCGTGGGCCAAGACCCTCCGCGCTACGAGCGTGTGCGCCTGGAAACGGCCGACGGTGTGCGGGTGTCGCTGGTGGACAGCCGTGCCTTCAGTGTCGTTCGCCTCCACGCGCCGGGCGCGTTCGTGCTCCCGGCCATCGGCCCCGAGCCACTCACCGACGCGTTCACCGTCGAGGGCTTTCGCATCGCCCTCGCACGCCGCCGCGGACCGATCAAACCGGTGCTGCTCGATCAGAAGCTGGTGGCTGGCGTGGGCAACATCTACGCCTCAGAGGCGCTCTGGGAAGCGCGAATCCATCCGGCCACCGCCGCCAACAGCCTGTCCCGCGAGCGTGTGGCACGACTGCGTGATGCCATCCGCCATGTGCTCGAAACGGCGCCGACGGAACGCTACTACGGCCGCGATGACGTGAATGAAAACGACATCTGGCGGGTGTACGGACGCAATGGTGAACCGTGTCGTCGCTGTGGTACGCCGCTCAAGCGATTGCCACAGGCGGGACGCAGCACGTTCTACTGTTCGCGCTGTCAGCGACGCTGACGCCGCAAAGCGAACACTTACATCGCTTCGAGTAACGCACCCTTGAGGTAGCCGGTCTCCGGCACGGTGATCAGTTCCGGATGGTCGAGTGGCTGGCCGGTGATCGCGCGCAAGGCGAACGCGCGTCCGCTGTCGGCCGAGGCATCCTGCAGCATCTCGAAGAAATGCCCGCGCGACAGATGGAAGCTGCAGCTGGCGGTGAACAGCAACCCTCCCGGCGCCAGGAGGCGCATGGCCTGCAGGTTGATGTCCTTGTAGCCGCGCAGCGCGCCGTCGATCGCACTCCTGGTTTTCGCGAAGGCTGGCGGATCGACCACGATGGTATCGAAGCGACGACCCTCCTTGTACCACGCGCGGAGCACATCGAAGGCGTCGCCTTCCACCGACTCGATGTTCGTCAGTCCGTTTCTTTCGGCATGCTCGTGCACGCGGGCCAGCGCCGGCGCCGACACATCCAGCGCGAACACCTGGTCGGCGTTCCGGGCGAGGTGCAAGGCAAAGCTGCCGTGATACGCGAAGCAGTCCAGCGCCTGCCCGCGCGCCAGCGAACCGATCAGCACACGGTTCTCACGCTGGTCGAGAAAGGCACCGGTTTTCTGTCCATCCCACGGTGCGGCGAGATAGCGCACGCCGTGCTCCACTACTTCCACCGTGCGCGGCACCTCGCCGTACAGCAGCCTCACTTCTCGTGGGAGTCCTTCGCGACCGCGCGCGGCCGGGTCATTGCGCGCCAGAATACCACTGCAGCCGGTAAGCTCCACCAGCGACGACACGATGGTGTCGGTCCACGCGTCCACGCCAGCCGAGAGTAGTTGAACCACCAGTACGTCACCGTATTGGTCGACCACCAGCGATGGCAGACCGTCGCCCTCGCCATGTACCAGCCGATACGCGTTCGCCTCACGAGCCAACGGCGCGCGACGCGCGATCGCGGTGCGCAGCTTCGCGTGCCACCAGGCGGCATCGGGTTCGTGCGCAGGATTGCGCTCGATGTGGCGCAGTGAGATCTCGGAGCGCGGGCTCCAGAGTGCGAAACCCAACGGGGCGCCGTTCGATTCGGCGATGCGTACGATGCCGGCGGGTAAGTCCGGAAAGCATTCCACATCGGAGCGAAACACCCACGGGTGCCCGCGGCGGATGCGCTGCGCGCCACGACGCGCCACGATGGCGACACTGCCCGACGGCGGACGACGGTCGCTCATGCGAACTGCTCGCGGTCGAGATACTGATCGAGGCCAAGTTCGGTCCAGACGAGTCGTTCGTGCATCGTGCGCTCGAGGCGTTGGTGATTGCGGTCCACGGAATCGAAGTTCGCCGATGTGTGACAGAGGTGATAGGCGACGGCCGAGAACTTGAGATTGCGCCGGTGTACGCCAGCGTTGATCAGGCGGGTGGCGAGTTCACTGTCCTCGCGTCCCCATCCCTCGATCCGCTCGTCGTAACCATTCACGCGCACGAGGTCGTCGCGCCAGAAGGCCATGTGCGCGCCGCGCACGCGTTGCATCCCGTCGCGAGGGCCACGGATGAACCGCGAAAGCCACGGGATGTAGAGCGCATTCTGCCGATGTTGGATACCGGCGTTCAGACAACGGACATCGCGCTGTGTACCATCGAGGAGCCGCGCGGTGCATGATGCATTCAGCAGCGCTCGCGAGCCCTGCACCCAGCTGTCGTCACGAGCAAACGCGGCGTGCGCCGCGATGAATGCCGGATGGAGCAGAATATCGCCATCGATCTGCACGATGTAGTCGCCGCGTGTCGCCGCGATCCCCTTGTTGCGAATAGCGGCGAGGCGAAAGCCCGTGTCTTCGTGCCACACATGCACCAGCGGCACCGGAAACCCTGGAGTGAGCCGCTCGATGAGACGCCGAGTGTCGTCACGCGAGCCATCGTCGGCGATCACCACTTCGCGCGGCAACACACGTTGGCCGCGCACACTTTCGAGCACCAGTTCGAGGGCCCGTGGCCAATTGTACGTCGAGACGAGCAGCGACACGGAGGGAGGTACGCCAGTCACGGTCGGGGCGTCGCTCGAGCGGGTACACGCGTTTTGCGAGCGGCGGCTTTGATCTCCGCGATCGCCTGCTGGTGCTCGGCGAACGTGGTGCGGAATTCGTGGCCACCATCGGCGCGCGCTACGAAGAACAGATACGGCACGTCGGCCGGCGCGAGCGCGGCGGCGATGGACGCTGCACCCGGCGACGCGATGGGGCCTGGGGGCAGTCCCACGTACTTGTAGGTGTTGTACTTGGATTCGACTTCGAGATCCTTGAAGAACACGCGATCCACGTGCTGTGGCAGGGCGTACTGCACGGTGGGATCGGCCTGCAACAGCATGCCCTTCTTCAGGCGATTCCAATACACCGCCGAGATCAGTGCGCGCTCTTCGGGCTTGCGTGCTTCCTTCTCCACGATGGACGCCATGGTCATGGCATCGTGCCGCGAGATCGCCATCGCCTTCACGCGGACATCCCACTCCGGCTTCCAGACCGATTCGAATCGCTCCAGCATCGCATTCACCGCTTCGCGCGCCGTGGTGCCCTCGGCGAAGGCGTAGGTGGCAGGAAACAGATACCCCTCCAGCGACTGGGCCGGCACGTTGAGCTTCCGTCTCCAGGTGGTGTCGGTCGCGGCCACGCGCACGGAGTCTTCCGAAACCGACAGCGCCTTGGCCAGCACTGGCGCGATATCGCGCAGGTCGAAGCCCTCGGGGATCACCAGAGTACGCATGATGCCACGCCCGGTCACCAGCGCGTCGAGCACGTACGCGTAGCCGGCACCGAACGGGAACTGATACGTACCGGGTTTGATCGTGCGCTCGCGTCCGGCGGCTGACGTGTACCAGCGGAAGAGCCGGGGCGCGCCGATCACGTCATGCACTGCCAGTGACTCGGCGGCCGCGCGCATCGAGGCGCCTTTGGGAATCACGACGCGCTCACCGGCGGCGCTGGTATCGCCTTCACCCGCGATCTCGCTGTACGCGAACCAAGCGGCTACGCCCAACGCCGCGAGCAGCAGAAGGCGCTTCACGGCGTTGGCGCGCTCACCAACTCGCCAAGCGTGACGCCCTGCGACGATGCGCGCAGCACCCCTTCCAAGAGAACGCAGGCGGCCAACGCGTCGACCTCTTCCTTGCGCCCCCGCGTGCTGCCGCCCTGTTCCTTGATGCTGCGTAGCGCAGCCGACGTCGTGAACCGCTCATCGACCAGACGCACCGGCAGTGGCTGACGCGCAATGAGTTTGGCGGCCACGGCGCGCACTTCGCGACAGCGGTCGGTTTCGGCACCGGCCGGATCGATCGGCAAACCGAACACGTAGCCGGCCACGCCAAATTCGTCGGCGCGCCGCATCAGCTCGGCAATTGGCGCTCGCTTGCCGGCGCGGCGCTTGATGGCGCCGGCGCTGGAGGCGAGCATGCCCAGTTCATCACTGACGGCCAGCCCGATACGCTTGTCCCCCCAGTCTACGGAAAGGAGGCGACCGGTCGTCGCATTCATTGTGTGTGGGGCATCAGGGTTCCGCCATCTGTTCGAAGAATTCCTTGTTGTTCTGCGCGCGTTCCATTCGCTTGATCAGGAACAGCAGCGATTCATCGGAGGGCATGTCGGCCAGGAAAGAGCGCAACAGGAAAATGCGCTGCTGTTCG
>NZ_JBDNFF010000109.1:0-33369 GCF_041689975.1 Gemmatimonas sp. | reverse complement strand
CACGGCGAGCGCTTCGTGAGTTGGCGTATCGACGATCCCAATCACACCGCGCATGACGCCGGCCGCGCGCAGGTGCTTGGTCAGGCGACGGGTGTCGACCTCGGTAAGGACCGGCACCTGATGCGCCTCGAGCCACTCGCGCAAGCCGCCGGTGGCGCGCCAGTTCGAGTAAGTCGGAGAGAGTTCTCGCACGACAACGCCGGCAACCTGCGGCTTCGCCGATTCGGGATCTTCGGTGTTCACGCCGTAATTGCCGATCTGCGGTGCCGTCATCACAACGGTCTGGCCGCGATACGAGGGGTCGGTGAAGACCTCCTGATATCCGGTCATGTTGGTGGTGAACACCACTTCCGCCACGGTAGGCGCGGTCGGTCCGACGAGTCGGCCGTGGAAAAGGGTTCCGTCCTCGAGGAGGAGGAACCCCTTGGGAGGCAACGTGCTCACGCGTCGGTTACGGTTTCTTGGCTGGCGCCGGCGCGGCCGGGGCTGCCGGCTGCTGCGTCAGGGGGGCGGCCGGAGCCACACCGCCAGCGGGCGCGGACGACGGCGCCGCGGGTGTCGCCAGCTTGTCGAGCACCGATTTCGGTGCCGAACCACGCGAAGACATGATCTGCAGGATGAAGGCGAGACCGAGGAACACGCCACCGCACCACCAGCTGGCCTTCGTGAGCAGGTTGCCTGCCTGACGCGTGCCGATCACGGAGTCAGACGAGGAACTGGCTCCTCCAAAGCTCGCCGCCAGTCCACCGCCCTTACCGGACTGGAGGAGCACGGCGATCGCCAGAACGATCGCGTCAAGAATGAGGAGAGTCAGCAGGAACGTGTACATATCACGAAGCCGGAATCGAGTGCGTTCAGAGTGCGCGAAAGTCGCGTCAGCCGCCAAAGATGGTGAAGGGAATGTGCCGAGGCAAGTCCTTCCCCACCCAACAGTTGCGAGAGATTGGGTCGAGTGTGGCGCAGGACTCAGCTGCGGACGATGCTCGCCCAGCTGTCGGCGTCCAGCGAGGCGCCTCCCACCAGTAGTCCATCTACGTCCGGCGCTGCGAGCAGCGTGGCCGCGTTGCCGCGGTTCACCGACCCGCCGTACAGAATGGGAACGTTCGCGGCGGCCTTCTCGCCCAATCGGCTACCGAGCGCGGCCCGTAAGACGCTGTGAATCGCGCTGGCGTCCTCCGGAGTCGCGGTCCGACCAGTGCCGATCGCCCAAACCGGCTCGTAGGCCAGCATGATCCCTGCCGCCTGACCGTCATCGAGCTCAGCCAGCCCTGCCGACAGCTGCCGTTCCACGACCGACGCCGTGGCACCGGCTTCGCGCTCGTCGAGCGTCTCGCCGACACACAGCATGGGGACTAGGCGCGCCTGACAGATCAGGGCCATCTTCTGCGTTGTCATCGCGTCGGTTTCCCCGAACACGTGACGGCGCTCCGAGTGTCCCACCAAGACCACCCGCGCACCCACGTCCCGCGCCATGAGCACGGAGTTTTCACCAGTGAAGGCGCCCTGCACCTCCGAGTGAACGTTCTGCACGCCCACCCATATTTCGGGACGCTCACGCAGTCCCTCCACGACCGTCGTCACCGTGATCGCCGACGGGAAGAACACCAGCGTGCGGTCGTTCATCTTGGGCGCCTGCGCGAGGAATCGCTGCAGGAACGCCTTCGCGTCGGTGGGGCCGTGATTGAGCTTCCAGTTGGCAGCGATGACCGGCTTGTGGTGCATGAGCGGGATAACCTGTAAGTGAGTGAATGCGCGACTGGCGCGGATCAGCGAACGTCGAGCGCAGAGACTCCCGGCAGGTCCTTGCCCTCGAGAAACTCGAGCGACGCCCCGCCGCCGGTGGACACGTGCGACATCTTCGACTCGAGACCGGCGTCGGTCACGGCTGCTGCCGAATCCCCCCCGCCGATGATCGTGGTGGCGCCGTGATCGGTGGCCACGGCCATCGCCTGGGCGACCGCGCGCGTGCCGACGTCGAACGGTGGCTTTTCGAACACCCCCATCGGTCCGTTCCAGAGGACTGTACGCGCCGACTCGATCAGGGTGCGAAACTGCTCCACGCTGGCCGGCCCGATGTCGAACATGGCCTCACCGGCGGGAATCACGTCACGGCCGACCACGCGCGCCGCGCTGCCCGCGTCCATCGACGGCGCGATCACGGCATCAACGGGGAGTACGAGCTTGTCCCCGCCCCGCGCCACGAGATCTTTCGCCATCTCGAGTCGATCGGGCTCGACGAGCGAATTCCCCGTTTCAAAACCCATTGCACGAAAGAACGTGCAGGCCATCGCGCCGCCGATCAGCAGATGATCGACCTTGGGCAACAGGGCTTCGACGACGTCGATCTTGCCCGAAATCTTGGAGCCGCCGAGGATGGCGACGAACGGACGAGCCGGAGCGGTGAGCGCGCCGCCCAGGTACGCCAACTCCTTCTCCATCAGCAGACCCGCGACGGCCGGTCGGCAGTACTTCGCCACGCCGACGGTACTGGCATGCGCCCGGTGCGCCGCACCAAAGGCATCGTTGACGTACAGATCCCCCAAGTCGGCGAGCTGACGCGACAACGCATCGTCATTCTTTTCTTCGCCCGCGAGAAAGCGTGTGTTCTCGAGCAGCAGCACTTCACCGTTCGCTAGCGCGTGCGAGGCGGCGACGGCGGCAGCGCCGATGGTCTCACCAAGAAAATGTACCGGCCGCGGGAGCAGTTGCTGCAGTCGTGCGGCGACAGGCGCCAACGAATACCTAGCCTCGGGCGCACCCTTGGGCCGACCGAAGTGCGCTAGCAGCACGACCTTCGCTCCCCGATCGAGCAGCGTCGTGATCGTGGGCAGCGCGGCGGTGATGCGCGTGTCGTCACTGACCGCGCCGGCCGCGTCGAGCGGCACATTGAAGTCGACGCGAACGAGCGCGCGCTTGCCGGCGAGATCAGCGGCGGAGAGATCGCGAATGGTGCGTGTCGTCATGGAGGGGAAATACGGCGGGAGTGATGTCGCGTGCGACAGGTCCACTTACGCACGAGCCCCGGCACGCAGGCACCGGGACTCGTGGAGGAACACGCGAACGGGCGGAACGAACGCCGGAGCTCTTTCGCGGCGCTTAGAGTCGTGCGCCGACGAAACGCAGCAGGTCGACGCAGCGCGAGGAATAGCCCCACTCGTTGTCGTACCAGCCGGAAATCTTCACGAGTGTGCCATCGATGACGATCGTGCTGAGGGCATCGAGTGTACACGAGTGCGGATCGCCGACGTAGTCGATCGACACGAGCGGCACTTCGCTGTAGCCGACGATGCCCACGAGCGAGGTCTCCGACGCGGCCTTGAAGGCGGCGTTCACCTCTTCCTTCGTCACCTTGCGCTCGACCACGCACGTGAGGTCGGTCAGCGAGACATCGGGCGTTGGCACGCGCACGGCGATGCCGTCGATCTTGCCCTTCACTTCCGGAATAACGAGCGACGTGGCCTTCGCCGCGCCGGTCGTGGTCGGGATCATCGACACCGCAGCCGCACGCGCGCGACGCAGGTCCTTGTGCGGCAGGTCGAGGATCGACTGATCGTTCGTGTAGCTGTGGATCGTGACCATCGAGCCATGCACGAACCCGAAGTTGTCTCGGACGATCTTTACCATAGGCACGAGGCAATTGGTCGTGCACGACGCGTTCGAGATGATGTGATGCGACGCCGGCTCGTACTTGTCGCTGTTCACACCCATCACGATCGTGATGTCTTCGTTCGTGGCCGGTGCCGAGATAATCACCTTCTTCGCGCCGGCGTCCATGTGCTTCTTCGCATCGGCGGCAACGGTGAACCGGCCGGTCGACTCGAGCACGATATCGACCCCCATTTCGCCCCATCCGAGCTTGGCCGGATCGCGCTCGGCGAGAATACGGATGCGATCGCCGTCGATCGTGATGCTCTCGGCATCATGACTGACCTCCCCGTCGTACCGCCCATGCACCGAGTCGTACTTGAAGAGGTGCGCCAACGTGGCGGTATCCGTGAGGTCGTTGATGGCAACGAAGTCGAGGTCAGCGACGCCCTGCTGCTTGGCGGCGCGAAGCACCTGGCGGCCGATGCGGCCGAAGCCGTTGATGCCTACGCGAATGGCCATTCGTGTCAGTTCCGGATGAAGTCGTAGTCAGAAACGGCGCGGTCACCCGGTTCGGGCGCCCGTCCGAACGTCACACAGGAGATAATGCGCGCGCCGCCGTCGGCGAGAGCCCGAGCAGACGCGTTGATCGTCGCTGCGGTGGTGATCACATCGTCTACCAGCACGATGTGTGCCCCCCGGAGACGCGCGTGAGCGCGACCCACCGCCACGAACGCACCGGAAACGTTGCTCGCCCTCTCCGACGGTGTCAACCGCACCTGCGATCTGGTATCGCGTAGGCGCTCGAGAACGTCCGTCCATACCGGTATGCGCCATTCGGCGGACAGGGCGCTGGCGAGTCGCTCCGCCTGATTATAGCCGCGCGCGCGGCGTCGGGTGACCGAGAGCGGTACGGGAACGAGGGCCGTACGCTCGCGGACCACATCCGCCGGCCATTCGAGTCGGGCCATGCGCCGGGCCATCGGCTTCGCGACCGCGTGCCACCCGTCGTATTTGAGCGCGTGAACCAGCGCCGCGCCCGTCCCCTCATCCATACGGCAGACGGATCGTACGGCACGGATCGTCGGCGCCAGCCGCTGACACCACCGACACGGGGGGATCACCCCCGAGGGAATGGCTTCCGCCGGCAACGGAATGGTTGCGGACAACCGTGGCTGTCCGCAACGGCTACACTGGGGCCAGCCTAATCGCACCACCCGTGCTAAACAGGCCTGACAGACGATGCCGTCGGCGTCGGCCCGATGCAGGGCACGGCAGATCGCGCACGCCGAAGGGAGCAGCAGGTCGACCATGCCGCGCGCCGTCTCACCCGCCGTCTCGCGAACGAAGCGTGCGATCGCCGTGAACGGGCTCTCGGCGTGCCCGCGCGGCTCATGGCGGCGCGTCATCGACTGTCGTACGAAGGCGGCACCGCGTTAAGCGCACGCCACATGGCCTCCCGAGGGGCCGGCACATCGAACCACGCCTCGAACGCCGCGGCGCCCTGCTCCACCAGCATACGCAGCCCGTCTTCGGCACGCCGACCGGCGTCACGGCAAACGGCAATCCACGGCGTCAGCCCGGGGCGATACACCAGATCGAAGGCCGCGCATTCGAGGGGAAGCAAAGCCGCCTCCACTGGAAACGCGTCGTCGCGCAACCCAACCGGCGTCGCGTTGATTACGAGCCGCGCGGCGCTGACGGCGCTCTCGATCGCGTCGGACGAGAGGATCCGCGCCGGGATGGCCAGACGCGCCGACATGGCCTGCGCGCGCGCCGGGGTACGCGCGACGATCGTGATGTCGCGATATCCCAGCTCGTGCAGAGCGACGAGGGTCGCGGCGGCCGATCCGCCCGCACCACACAACACGACCGGCATGTGGCGCACGTCCGCCACGTTTCCCCGCACGAGCGCGCGAATCGTGGACGCCGCGCCCGCAACATCGGTGTTGTGGCCCACGAGGGCGCCCTGCTCCGTCCAGAACGTGTTCACGGCACCGACGCGGCGAGCCGCCGGCGTGCATCGCGTGATCAACACGGCCGCCGCTTCCTTGTGCGGAATCGTGATGTTGCCACCGGCACCCTCCGCCGCGAGTCTCGCCAGTGCGTCGGCCAATTGACCGGGCGCGACGTCCTCGCGGTCATACGTGAGGGAGATCCCCGCAGCGCGTAGCGCCGCGCGCTGAAACACGGGTGACAGAGAATGCGCCACCGGATGCCCGAGAATGACCAGGCGTGATGGTCGCTGCGCCGCACGCACGGCGCGCTCCTGCGGTCGCTCCGTCACGGGCGACGACTCAGCGCGTGCTGCGTGAACGATCAGCGACAATCCGTTCGAGCACGGCCTCGATCGCTTGTTCAAGCTCCACGTACGTGGCACGGTAGACGTCGAGATCCCCACCGAATGGATCGCTCACCGGGCGCGGCGTTGCGCCCGCATAGTCGGTGAGCAGCCAGGACCGGCCCGCGCCTCCGAGCGCCTCCGCACGATCAAGATGATGCGGGCCCATCGTGAGAATGACCTGCGCGCCGCTCACGAGCTCCTGCACCAGCGGCCGCGATCGATGATCGCCGAGGTCGACACCATGTTCGAGCGCAACGAGCAGCGCGCCGTCGGATGCCGGTGCGTCGACCCACGCGCTCGTGCCGGCGCTTCCGACCGTGAGGTCCGGAATCGCACGATCGGCAATCATGCGCCGAGCGATCGCCTCAGCGAGCGGACTGCGACAGGTGTTCCCGGTGCAGACGAAGAGCAGATGCATGCGTGGCGCGCCCCTCGGCGTGTGCTAGGTATCGCCTACGAGATCCGGCACGCATTCGCGCAGCTGGATCGCTGTCAATACACCCGGTCGGATTACGCGGGCTCGGCGGCCGGTGCAGTCCACCACCGTGGACGACCGGGACGGCGCCAACCGACCGCCATCAAGCACGTGCAGCAACCCGCGATGAATTGCGTCCGGCCACTGTTGTACAATTTCGGCAGCCGTCATCGCAGGCGGAACCCCGGGGCGATTCGCACTCGTGCTCGTGATCGGTTCGCCGTATACGGTCAGCAGACGCTGAAGGCCCACGTGCGGCGTCCAGCGCACCGCCACGCCGCCCTCGGGTCCGCGGAGCCGCGACGACACGCGCTGATCGCCGCCGCGCAGCACAAGCGTGAGCGGACCGGGCCAGAAGCGCGCGGCCAGCGTGGAGGCATAGGTGGGCAAATGCAGATCGAGTCGCGCGATCTGCGCTGGATCGTTGATGAGCAGCAGAAACGGCTTTCCGGGCGGCCGGCCTTTGAGCTGCACCAACGCTTCGACCGATTCGTGATCGACGGCCGTACCGAATCCGTAGACGGTCTCCGTGGGGTACGCGAGCACACGACGCTCACCGAGATGCGTGATCGAATCACGTAGCGCCGCCTCGACCTCGACGGGAGACCAGAAGGGTACGGTAAGCGCCTCACGATGCACGAACATCGGCGATTATTCCGGCAGCATGCTAAGGGCGTCGGCGCGCGCAAAATCGACGTCTTCGGTGATCTTCATGCCGCGTTCGCTTCCGCGCACCACGACCACCGGCAGCCCCAGTCGTTCGCACAACGCGGCATCATCGGTTGCTCCGATGCCATCGCGTCGGGCGGCGATGTGCGCCTGCTCGAGCATGGTACGCGGAAAGGCCTGAGGCGTCTGCGCGCGCCAGAGATTGGTGCGATCGACGGTGCGGATGATGTGGCCGTCGGCATCGACTTCCTTCAGCGTGTCGACAACCGGCAACGCCGCGACCGCACCGTGGCCCTTGCGTGCCTCCGCGATCACCCGGTCGATCGTGGCCTCCGTGACCAACGGACGTGCGGCGTCGTGGACAACGGCAATGACCACCTCTTCGGGGAGATCTTCGAGACCGTTGACGACGCTTTCGTGTCGTTCACGCCCGCCCACGGAGACCAACAACCGATCGACATCGCACTGAAACAGCCAAGGTGGCGGATCGGCAGCATAGGCTTTCGGCAGGACCACCACGACGATCGCCACATCGGGTCGAGCCATGAAAGACTGCACGCTGTGCAGCAGCGCCGGCTTGCCAGCGACCCAGCGAAACTGCTTGAGCTCCGTACTCCCCGTGCGCAAGCCGGACCCGCCGGCCACGATCACCACGCCGACGTCTCGCACGACGCCCTCGGGCGCCACTGATTCGTCGCCGCGCGAGGCGATGACCGGTGGTGGAATCACGCGGCGCAGCGCCGGTGGGATCTCACTCATGATGCATCTTTGCCGACAGTTTTCTGGAGCACGTCGGCCAGCGTACGCACGCCGACCAGCGTGATATCGTTGGAAACGCGCCGTGGGATCGCGCGATCCGAGAGGTACGCGCGTGTCATGCCGAGTTTCGCTGCTTCAGCCAGGCGTCGCTCGACTTGCGACACCGGACGGACTTCGCCGCCCAGTCCGACTTCGCCGAGGAAAATGGCCTGCGCCGGGAGCGGTTTGTCGACCACGCTCGAGGCAATGGCGGCCACGATCGCGAGATCGACACTGGGCTCCTGCACGCGCATACCTCCGACGATGTTGCAGAACACGTCGAGCTGGGCGCAGGAGAACCCACCACGCTTGTCGAGCACGGCCAACAGCAGCGCCAGTCGGCGCGCATCGATACCGTTGGCCACGCGTTGCGGCGTACCGAACCCGGCACGCGCGGCAAGCGCTTGCACCTCCACGAGTACTGGTCGCGTGCCTTCCATGAGCGCACAGACCGCACTGCCGCTGGCCACGTCGCGGCGGTCGCCGAGAAACAACGCCGACGGATTCTCCACGGGAATGAGCCCCGTTCCGACCATGCGGAAGACACCGATTTCGTCGACCGAGCCGAAGCGGTTCTTGGTCGCGCGCAGCACCCGATGATCGAGCGTGCCGTCACCTTCGAAGTACAACACGGTGTCGACAATGTGCTCGAGCGTTTTGGGGCCGGCGATGCCGCCGCCCTTGGTGACATGCCCAATCACGAACACGGCGGTACCGGTGTCCTTGGCGAATCGCATGAGTCGCGCGGCGCACTCGCGGACCTGCCCCACATTGCCTGGTGCCCCTTCGAGCAGCTCGGTGTGTACGGTTTGAATCGAGTCGACAATCAGTACACTGACGCGCCGGCCATCGGCGGCCGGCAGCGCCGCCGTGGCGAGGATCGTTTCCAGCGACGTCTCCGTGAGCAGCGCCACCATCGAGGCATCCTCCGCCAAGCGGTCGGCGCGCAGGCGCACTTGCAGCGCGCTCTCCTCGCCGGACACATACAAGGTGGCCAGTCCGGCGGTCTCCAAGCGGGCGGCCACCTGCAGCAACAAGGTGCTCTTGCCGATACCGGGCTCACCACCCACCAGCACCATGCTGCCCGGCACGAGGCCGCCACCAAGCACGAAGTCGAATTCGTTGAGCTGCGTCGTCCAGCGCGGCGTGTCGGCCGCCGTGACGCGACCCAAGGTGACCGTGGCCGCAGCGATTCCCGGCGCACTTCGCGCCGCGGTGCGCTTGCTGGTGGGCGCCGTCGAGATCATCTCCTCGCCCAGCGTATTCCACGCATCACAGCTTTCGCAGCGTCCCGCCCATTTGGGAAACTCCGCGCCGCATTCTGTGCACCGATAGACGGACTTCGCCTTGGCCATTACGTCGAGCTCAGAACGGCGTTCCGCCGAAATCGTCGGCACCCTTCACCAGCTTCGGTCCGCCGAAATCCGACTTGGGCCCGCCGAAATCATTCGGAGCCTGGCGGGCCGAGAAGTTGTCGAAACGCGTGTACTGCTTGTGGAAGTACAACCGGGCGCTACCGATTGGACCATTTCGTTGCTTCCCGATGATGATCTCCGCACGTCCCTCGAGATCCGGGTCCTTAAGACGGCCGTTCTCATCTCGTTCGGCGTACACTTCCTGTCGGAAGATGAACATGATCACATCGGCGTCCTGCTCAATGGCGCCCGATTCGCGAAGGTCGCTCAGCTGCGGGCGTCCCTTGTCGTCGCCGGTCCGTTGTTCCGGCGCACGCGAGAGCTGTGAAAGCGCCACGACCGGCACGCCCAGCTCCTTCGCCAGCGCCTTGAGGCCCCGCGAGATCTGCGAGACTTCCTGCTGTCGATTTTCGACGCCAGTGGGTCCCGTCATGAGCTGCAGGTAGTCGACGATGATGAGTCCGAGATCGTGTTCGGACTTGAGCCGACGGGCTTTGGCGCGCATGTCGAGCAGCGTGATGCCGGGCGTGTCGTCGATGAAGATGGGCGCATGGCTCAGGATACCAGCGGCCTGCGCCAAACGTGGCATCGATTCGTCGAGAGCCCTACCGCCCTTACGCAGCGCCTGGGCATCGATGAGCGCTTCCGACGCGAGCATGCGCTGCACCAGCGACTCTTTGCTCATTTCGAGCGAGAAGAACGCGACCGGCACCTTGGCCGTGATGGCCGCATGCTGCGCAATGTTGAGCGTGAACGCGGTCTTGCCCATGGACGGACGCGCGGCCACGATCACGAGATCCGCCGGCTGAAAGCCCGACGTCAGGAAATCGAGTTCGTGGAACCCGCTGGGCACACCCGTAATCGCCGCTTCGCGCTGCGCGAGCAGCTCCAGCTTCTCCATCGCCGGCCAGAGCAGTTCCTTTATACGCGAGAAGCCGGTGCGCTCCCGCGTTTGCGACAGCGAAAAAATGCGCGACTCCGCCGAGTCGAGCAGATCCGACGCGGCCGTGCGTCCCTCGAACGCCTCGGACACGATTTCGGTGGACACTTCGATGAGGCGGCGCAACAGTGCGCGCTCCTTCACGATGCGCGCGTGATACTCCACGTTCGCGACTGTCGGCACCGCATCGAGCAGGAACCCCAGGTACTCGCGGCCACCCGCATGCTCGAGCTCCCCGCGTCGTTCGAGTTCGTCGGCCAGCGTGAGCGGATCGATGACGCCGCCGCGCTCGGCGATCGAAATCATGGCGCGGAACAGACGGCGATGCCCCTCACGGTAGAACATCGTGTCGTCGACATGCTCCGCGGCGCGCATGACGGCATCAGCGTCGAGCAACATGGCACCGAGTACCGCCTGCTCGGCCTCCTCGGACCACGGTGGCCGACGTTCTTTGAACGGATCGCGCGTGGCCGGTGCGGCAGCGTTGGGAACGACGAGACTGGTCATGGTGCGGTAGTGTCCGCGCTGGCGGAACGCGATGCATCGAGAATGCGACGGGCGAGCTTCACATCTTCCCAGGTAGGACGCTTCCACGCTTCGTTGTTCAGTAACGCCGCCGGATGATACGTCACGATGAGCGGCACGCCGTGGAATCGGTGTATGCGACCACGCAAGGCACCGATGCCCGTCGTGGTCTGGAGCAACGCCTGCGCCGCAATGCGGCCGAGCGCGAGAATGACACGGGGCCGCACAAGCTCGATCTGACGTAGCAGGTAGGGCTGGCACGCGACCACTTCTTCCGGTAACGGATCGCGATTCCCCGGCGGGCGATGCTTGAGCACGTCGCAAATGAAGACATCTTCGCGCGACAACTGAATCGCGCCGAGAATCCTAGTCAGCAACTCGCCGGACTCACCGACAAATGGCCGCCCCTGCTCGTCCTCATTGACCCCAGGCGCATCACCCACACAAAGCAGTTCGGCCGACGGATTGCCTTCGCCTGGCACGGGATGCTTCGCGGACGCGAACAACGCACACCGTGTGCAGCCGGCCGCGTGTTCGGCGATCTGCTCGAGTGTGGGAAGACTCGCGACATCCGGCGCGGCGTCGATGACACGCGACCAGCCCGCCTCGATCCCGAGCGGGAGATCGAGCGCGGACAGCCACGCCGGCAGATCCTTCACTGGCGCATCTGTTACCGCGCTGGCGACGGGGGCAGCGGCTGGCTTCGCGGCACCGGCGGCAGTTACCGTCGGCACTGACTCAGGCGGCGGCGACGTATCGCTTGGCCGCGTCGCGCCGGCGGTACGCAGCGCCTCACGCCAGTCGGTCGTTGCGCCGCGATCGAATCGAACGCCAGGCTCCGGCGGCGGCGCCAAAGGCACCGACGACACGTCGCTCGGCGTCATTGGCCCTTCGAGGGGCGGCGCGGGCGCATGACTCGCTTTCGGCGCGGTCGGCTTCGCGCCGACCATCTTCATCACGTCTTCGATGGAAAGACTATCGAGCACGAGCTCAGATTCGCCAAGCTCACGACGCTGCTCGAGATAGAGGCGAAGACGATCCTTAGCGTCCATGAAGAAGCACCTCGACGCGATCAGCGTGGACAACCGTCACGGATGACGCCAGCCACGCGGCCTTGTAGGACGCGATGCCGCCGGTGACCCCGAGCAGAATGCGCTGACGGTCGAAAGGACGCACAGGAGCAGGCGAAGGCGCTGAGGGGGGAGAAAAGGCGCCGCGCCGGGACGATCGTCACGGCGCGGCGCGGGGTCCAGCAAACGGCGTGACTTCAGGCCGGACGGCGGCGCGGCACGACGCGGTACTCGATCTCACCATGGGCAAGCTCTTCGAGCGCGCGCGTGGTGAGCTTCTTCTCGTGGGCCGAGCGATCACGGGGGAATTCGTTGAGCACGCGCGCGAACTTGGCCGCGATCAGCACGCTCAGATACTTGTTGGCCGCGTGCTTCGACACGTCGGACGGAGTAAAAACCTGCATGCGTCAGTCGCCCTTGCTGAAAACGTGGATTTCCTCTTCGAGCTGCGCGATGAGCGCCTCGACCTGTGCCTCGACCTCGTGTACCCGGTCGTGCCGCAGTCCTTCCGCATCGATAATAGCCGTCACCTGATCCACCGCGCGCTCGAGATCGTCGTTCACGACCACGTAGTGGTAGCGTCCCACTTCTCCCAACTCCGCGCGGGCGTTGCGCAGCCGGACGAGCAACCGTTCGCGATTCTCACTCTTCCGCGCCGAGAGCCGGGACATCAGCACCTCGCCCGATGGCGGCAGAACAAAAATCAGCACGGTATCGGGAAACGCGACATGGAACTGTCGTGCCCCCTGCACGTCGATGTCCATCAGGACGTGCTGTCCGTCGTTCAGCACGCGCTGAATCGCGGATCGCATCGTTCCGTAGAAATTGCCGTGCACCTCAGCCCACTCGGCGAACTGTCCCGCGTCACGCGCGGCAGAAAACACTTCGAGACTGAGAAATCGATAATCGCGCCCATCCACCTCACCATCCCGAGGAGAACGCGTGGTACAACTAACAGAATAACCCACATCGGCCCGCCGCTCCAGCACGCGACGCGCAATCGTGGTTTTTCCACCCCCGGAGGGAGCGGACAGGATGACCGGAAATGGGCTCACTCGAGGTTCTCGACCTGCTCCCGGATGCGTTCCAACTCTTCCTTCACGCCGACCACGTCAAGAAGGATGGCGGCGTCAGCCGCTTTGCTGCCGGTGGTATTTGCCTCCCGGAGCATTTCCTGAAGGAGAAAGCCCAAACGCTTGCCCACCGGTTCCCCGCCGGCATCCGCCAAGACGCTGTGAAAAGCGGCAACATGCGACCGGAACCGATCGAGCTCCTCGCTGACGTCCATCCGATCGGCCAGAATCGCGATTTCCTGAGCCAGGCGCATTTCGTCCACCGCCAGCCCATCGGTCAGCTCCCGGACGGCCGCCCGCAGACGATCGCGCTGCGCCAGCAGGCGCTCGGGTGCGCGAAGCGCGATCCGCTGGAGGGCCCCGTCCACCATGTCCAGGCGCTCACGCAAGACCGTGGCGAGGCGCGCACCCTCTTCGGCCCGAGCGCGCCCGAGGTGATCGAGCGCACGCTCCACGATGGCGATCAGGTCGGCCACGGTGCCGGTGTCCTCGTCCTCGCGGGGAGCCGACATGACATCGGGCATACGCAGCACCGTGGCGAGATCCACACCGCCGGAGAGACCATGCCGATCGTGCAACTCGCGTAACTGCGCGACGACGGCTGCGAAGCGCTCGTCGTCGATGGCGATGGCCTGCGTGGCCAGCCGCTCGCTGCGAGCCGTCAGGGTCACGTGGCCACGACTGACCTTGAGCCGCATCGCCTCGCGCACCTCGGTCTCCCAGCGCCCGTACGCACCCGGCAACTTGATACTCGGCGAGAAGAACCGATGGTTGACCGTGCGCACTTCGACCAGCACCCGAGAGGTGCCGACCGTGCCTTCCGCCTGGCCGAAGCCCGTCATTGAACGAATCATGCGATGGGCAATGAAACGCGAACGTCAGAGTGCGTCAACCGCATCAGTTCCAGAACTCCCAGCGCACGCCGTACATTTGCACGGCCGGTGGCATCGTGATGCCGCGTATCTGCTCATACGCACCGCCAGTCAGGTTGCGATATTGATAGAAAAGCGTGGCGCGCTGAATGCGGAGTTCGAGCAACCCGATGACGACATTGGCCCGCTCGGTGATGCGCACATCAGGCGCGCCGGTGCCCGTCGCGTTGCCGTAGAAGAATGGCACACCGTTGCGCAACTCATGCCAGATGCGCGCGTTGATCGAGAACTCACCACGCGGGAATCGACGGCGCCAGTCGCTGATCAGCGCGATCTCCGTGCGTACGTGCAACTCCGGGCGATTGTACTGCGAACCATCCCACTGGATGGCCTGGACGTCCACGCGCACGTCCTTGTACAGCCGTCCCGTCGCCGACACGAGAACGCCTTGCGCACTAACCGACGGCAGGAGCGCTGCAGGTGTGCCGAGAATGACGGGGGACGCGAAATTGGTAGCGCCATCGCGGATGACGCCGCCGCCAAGCCAGAGTCGGCCCACTCTGAATGCCGCCTCAGCCCGCAACGTGCTGCCGCCATCGCGACCGGTCGCCGAATCCGGCGTGCGGGTGCTCTGAGCGCCTGTGAGAATCAGCCACGAGAACGGCTGCGCACGGGCGGAGAGATCGACACGACGCGTGGAGTCGGCTCCATTCTGTTCGGCGAATGCCCCGATCGCATAGCGCGATCCGCCGTAGCGTCCGCGCACGGCCGGTGCATGAAAGGCCGTCCCGTCGATCGGCCGCACACGATCCGTCATCGACACCGACCAGCGCGCCGTGCGATAGCCGGCCGCCACTATTTGCTGCGTGCGACCGCGGATTGTGTCGGTCTCTACGACAACCGCGGTGTCTGCCGGTGCGGTCGGATCGCCAACGCCTTCCAACCGCGTGCGCACGACGCCGACGATCGCCTGCGACCAGAATCCGCGCAGGGTATCGCCGTATCCAAGGCGCAGATACGCATCACGACGCGAGCCTTTGTATGCCAGCAGGTCGATGAAGCCTTCGCGCGCGGTGTGCGGATCACGTTCACGCCCCGTGGAGTTTGCGAACAGATCCACACTGATACGACGATTCGACCATCCGATGCGGGTCATGAAGCCCTGCACCGTGCCATCACCGCGACCCGTTGAACTCTCGGCGCCGGAGAACGCATTCACACGGCCGCTCTGGGTGGCCATCTGCTGCCCACCAAGCTGCAGCAGGACCCCGTTGCGCCAGCGGCGCGCGAAGAGACCGCGGAACGCGTTGGTGTTCAGGTCACCCGTGAAGATGTCGAATCGGGTGTACGGCGTGGTGCGCTCCACGGTCCACGTGCGCATCCAGACGCGCACCTCACCGGCCGCCCGCTCCACCACCAATTCGTCGAGCGTCCACAGCTGCACATCGGTGAGATCGAGAGCGCCTCCATTGCGCGGCTCGATCGCGTCCATTTCCACGCCATCGACGAACAGGCGTAGTCGGCGCGTATCTCCGGCGAACGAGGCGGCATGGACGCCGGCGATCCATCCACTGCGATACGTCGTGACGCCCGGCACACGATCGAGCAAGTCCGCGAGGTTCAGGGCACCCGACGAAAGAATCTCCTCGCGCGAAAAACGAAGTCGAGGCGTCGATTCGAAATCATCCGGTCGCTCGAACCGCGCGAGGGGCGCCTTGATCGTATCACCCGCGATCGCGCGCCTGATGCTGTCGGAGCGCGCGACCTCGCGCGCGAAGACGGCCGAATCGGTGGCAATCGTACGCTTGGGCAGCGTGTCCGATCCGAGCGGGGGCGGAACGGGTACCGACACCCGCACGGTATCCTTCCGCACGCTGTCCGGACGAACCTGCGCCGACGCGCGCGAAGTCACCGCGATGGCCGCCAGCAGGCTGGCGACCATAAGCCGAACGGCGCGAATCACCGACGCGCGCGCGCCCGTACGATTTCGACGAAGGTGCCCACGGGTGTGCCCGTCGGTCCCTTCGGAATCCAGCCCAGATCGACCTGCGAATAGGCCGTACCGGCGACGTCGAGATGCACCCAAGGATAACCGTCCACGAATTCCTGCAGGAAAAGAGCAGCGGTGATGGAGCCCGCCGCGCGACCGCCCGTGTTCTTCAGGTCGGCCACATCGGATTTGATCTGCTCCTTGTACTCGTCCCACAGCGGAAGGGGCCATCCCGGTTCGCCCGCGGCAGAACCTGCGGCCAGCACTTCGTCGACCGCCGCCTTGTCGGCGCCGAAGACACCGACGGCGTGCGCGCCGAGGCCGATCACGATGGCACCGGTGAGTGTCGCCGCGTCGATAGCGATCGCGGGATTGAAACGCTTGGCGAACACCAGCAGATCGGCCAGCACGAGACGGCCTTCGGCATCGGTGTTGATGATTTCGATGGTCTTGCCGTTCGACGCCCGTACGACGTCCCCCGGCTTCACGGCCGTGCCCGAGGGCATGTTCGTAGTGGACCCGATGATGCCGACCACGTTGATGGGAAGCTTGAGACGTCCGATGGCTTCCATCGCGCCCATCACGCCGCCCGCACCGGCCATGTCGTACTTCATCCACTCCATCTCCGGCGCCGGCTTGATCGAGATGCCGCCAGTGTCGAAGCAGAGGCCCTTGCCGATCAGGACTACGGGCTGCTGCTCCGACGTCCCGCCCCGATACTCGAGTGCCACCAGTCGCGGCTCCTCGGGGGTTCCCTGCGCCACGCACAGGAACGAGCCCATCTTCTCCTGCTCCATCTCGGCGCGACCCAGCACCGTGATCGTCATGCCGTGCCGCGCGGCAATCTCGCGTCCGACTTCGACGAACGTCTCGGGCGTACAGACGTTGCCGGGCATCATCCCCAATCGCTTGGCAATCGCTTGCCCTTGCGAGATCGCGGCTCCGGCCGCAAAGCCGGCACGCACTGCATCCGTGTCGCTACCGAGCACCGTGACCGCCTCCAGACGCGCCCGGCGGTCCTTCTCGGGAGGCGGGGTCTGCAGATCGGGATACGCCCAACTACCGGCCGCGGCGCCAAGGGCGACTCCTTCGATGGCATCGGCGTCGGCACCGGGCAGCACGATGTGCATCGCGCCGGTGCCCAGCTTGCCCGCCTGTCGTGCGGCGATCGCCGCCGCACGACGTGCAACCGCTCGCGTGAGCGGAGCCGATCCACGACCAACGAGCAGCACGCGCTGAGCGCCCGTATCGCCACCAACGAACAGCATCGTCTCGTCCCGGCCGCCACGGAAGTCGCGGCGGGCGATCGACCGCTGGATCGCACCGGCCAATGGCATGTCGACGGCGCGCAGCGCAGCGTCGAGCGACGGGTCCTGAGGCAAAAGGATCGCCAGCAACGGCGAATTCACCGAGGCGGGGGCAGCGTGACTGAGCTGGAGCGAAAAGGACATGGACGCGATCGGCGCAGAAGGGGATGGCGATAACGCGCGTTCGCGGATCGCAGAAGCGGAAGCTAGACAGCGACGGCCGGGCGCGGCAAGCGAGGCGCGCGGCGACGCCGCGACTTACCGCTCCGGAAACACCGAACGCCCGATCGTCCTTGCGGACGACCGGGCGTTCGGTGTTGCGACAACTGGGGCGGTAGGAGTCGAACCTACAACCGCTCGATTAACAGTCGAGTGCTCTGCCATTGAGCTACACCCCATCAGCGGCCCTCTTGCGACCGCCCATCTTCGTTCCAACATCGCGACCTACTCGCCACAAACCATCCGCGTTGTGCGAACCGGGCGAAGAATCCTGTAAACTCGTCAGCTGCTTTACCAACATGCCCAGACCGGGGGTCGAACCCGGAAACCCTTGCGAGTGGGGGATTTTGAGTCCCCTGCGTCTGCCAGTTCCGCCATCTAGGCCCACACCAACCCTCGTCAGACAAGTGTAAACGGTTGGCGAAAGCGACGCCACGGGGGTGCCGAGTCTGGGGTGCCCACTCACATCGGCGGCGGTGGCCCGCGTCGCTGGGAACCACGGCTATCCGTGGGAGCGACGGTCGAATCGTCCATACCCATCCGCCGACGCTGCAAATCATGCATGCCGCGACGCAGTTCGTCCTGAAGCCCGAAATAGCGCGCACGCTGCGTCGGCGAAAGGAACTTCGCCAGATCGCGCTGCTCGGATTCCATCAGTTCGAGCTTCCGGCGTTCGAGGCGAGGCATCTGTTCGAGCAGCTCGCCCACCTTCGCTTCATTGGCCTTGTCACCGGCCTCCATCTCATCGCGCAGCGACGTCCGCAACACGAACTCCTCGCGTCGCAGCACTCGGCGCGACTCCTCCGTGCGTGACGCCACATCACGCAACTTGGCCTGTTGCTCGTCGGTAAGACGGAGACGCTGCGCGACGATGGCGTCGATACGATCTTTAAAGCGCTGTTCGAGTGCCTCGCGCTGCTGATCGTACCTGCGAGGCGCGCCTTGCCGCTCATTCGCGTGCGGCGGGAAGCGCGGGGGAGTACCCTGCGCGACAGCTACGATCGGCGAGCCAACCGCCATGACCAGCGCTGCGGCTACCAGCCGTCGGATTCCAGACATGATCATTTGGCGGACCCTCCGGACGTCGAGACCACAGGCAACGTCGGCAGCGGCTCCGAGGAGCTTGTGCCATCCCACTTCTCGAGGCGATCGAGCATGTGCTGCAGCTCGGCCTCCGAATAGTCCCCGAGATCGCCGTACGACACCGAGACACGTGACACGCGAGTCGTGCTGCCGATGCTCGTCGAAGAATCGAGTCGAGCGACGGTCGCGGATGGGATGGTACCGGCCGCTCCCGTTGTTTGCACCAAGGCACTCTCGGCGGCCTCCGCCAACTGCGCCTCGCGGGAACGGGCGCTCGTGAGGCTGTTCGGACTGCTGCGCGACACGATGAGCGAGGTGCCGCCGACGATCATCACCCCGACGGCCGCGGCCACTTGCCACACGGATGCCGACCAACGCCGACGCGGACGGGATACCGTGGTGCTCGACGCCATCGCGGACGCCGCCGCGATCGGCGTGGCCTTAGTCGAGGAGCGGACGAGCCGCAGCACCGGCGTGGGACGCGGCAGGTTGGCCACGATCAGCGCGACGTTGAGCGTCACGGCCTTCGGACGCACCGCGCGCGCCAGGCGCAACACGGCGATGTCGTCGCGACACGGGTCGCAGATCGACAGGTGTTGCTTAACCAGCGCAGCGGCTGTCGTATCGAGCGACGCCGACACATAGTCGGGCAACAGGTCCTGCATCTCCGGTGTCCGGCACTCAGTCATCGAGAAACTCCTTCACCGCTCGCATCGCGTTGTGGTAGTGCACCCGGGCGGCGCCCTCAGAACTCTCGAGGATCTCCGCGATCTCCTTGTAACTCCGCCCTTCCTGTACACGCAGCGTGAAGACCTCACGCTGCATGCGCGTCAATCGACCGATCGCCGATGTCATCCGTTGCGCGGCTTCGTCCGCCACCAAGGCATCGAGCGCATCGTACTCGGTGGCAGCGCGCGCATCGTCGACCTCGACTTCGCGTCCCCGTCTGGCCGTTGATCGACGCCGGTCGATGACCAGACGGCGTTCAATGGTGAACAGCCACGTCCGCAGCGAACTGTCCGAACGGAACGACCCGAGCGCCGAAAACGCCCGGATAAACGTGTCCTGCACCAACTCGTCGACATCCTCTTCGACGCCCAACCGGACGGCAAATCGCGCCAGGGCGCCGGCGTGCCGCTCGACTATCGCCGTGGCGGCCCGCTCGTCACCCGCCATCCACTGTATGATGAGGGCGCCATCGACTGACGCGTCATCGGTTTGTTCGGCATGGATCATACGCTCAGCCTTATTTGACGACGCCGAGCGCGTATCGTTAAGGATCTGCCCCGGAATTGACTCGAAGCGGCCCGGAACCGCAGCTTGATAGCCACTACAAGCTTGGTCGAGGCTGGAGCAATCACGTGGCGCGGAGCGCAGACATGCACATACCAGTTATCATCGCGCATCGCGGCTCGTCACGCGAGTGCCACGAGAATACCCTTGCCGCCTTTGCGCGCGCCTTGGAGCAGCACGTGGACGGGATCGAGCTGGACGTGCACGGGTCGGCCGACGGCCATCTGGTGGTGCATCACGACGCGATACTTCAGCTGGAACCTGGTGACGGCGCCGGAGGGATGGCGGCCATCCGTGAGCTCACCCTGACCGAGCTGCGCGCTGTGCGGCTGCGCGGCGAACATCCGGTTCCGCTGCTCGACGACGTGTTCGAACTGGTCGGCACCCAGGCCACGGTGTATGTGGAGGTCAAGGCACCTCACATCGAAGCGGCCGTCGCCGCCCTGCTCGACCGACACCCCACGGTGCGCGCGGCGGTGCACTCCTTCGACCATCGCATTCCCGCGGCGGTCCGGGCACTTCGCCCGGGAACCGCCATCGGTTTCCTCTCGGACTCGTATTGTATCGAACCGGCCGGCATGCTTCGGCCGACCGCGCCGGACGCGCTCTGGCAGTACACGGCGCTGATCGACGAAGCGCTGGTGATTGCGGCCCACGAACGAGGCGCGAAAGTGATTGCTTGGACCGAGAACGATCCGGTGCGAGCGCGCCACTTGGCCGCATGGGGCGTGGACGGACTTTGCACCGACGTGCCGGCCACGATGCGCGCGGCGTTTTATCCGGCTTGAAGTCTAGGAGCAAACTCAGCTGACCGAATCGGTCGGCGGCGCGGACTGCTGCACGGGTGCAGTAGGTACCGCACTGCCGGCCGCGTGGGGTGGTTCCATGGTGCCGTTGGCAGCGCGAGCGGCGGCGAGCTCCGTCTCCATCCGGCGCGCCTCTTCATCTTGTGCGCGCAACGCCGCCATGAGTCGGTCACGCGCGTCCGCCGCTAGATCGCCGCCGGCATCGGCCGCACGGAACACGGCGTAGCCGAGCGCTTCCGCAGCCTTGTCGGCCTGTTCACGGGCCCTGTAGGCGTCGAGGCGGAGCTTGCCCTCGTCGAAGACATCCTGCGCCGCCTTGCCAGCCTTATCGATCCCCTCTTTGACCTTGTCCCAGATCGCCATGGCGCGCTTCTCCGCAAAGTGTGAGTGATGCCAAGAACATACGGCGCCAAGTATCTGGAAGTTACGTGCCGGAACGCAAGAAGCCCCCGCGCGCGGCGGAGGCTTCCTGGACAGAACGATCGCGCGGTGAGGCTTAGACCTCGACCGTTTCCTCGGCCGTCACTTCGACGAACTCGACGGGAAGCACGCTGATCTTGTACTTCTTCTTGTTGTGGTGCTGGAACTGCACAACGCCATCGACCAGCGAATAAATCGTGTAGTCCGTGCCCATGCCGACATTGCTGCCGGGATGCCACTTTGTACCGCACTGACGCGCGATGATGTTGCCAGCCGTTACGAACTCACCGCCGTATTTCTTGATGCCGCGAAACTTCGGATTCGAATCGCGACCGTTGCGTGATGAGCCGACGCCTTTCTTATGTGCCATTGCTCTTACTCCGAAAAAGGAGGCGCGCCAGTGAGGCGCGCCGCCGGCGATCAGCCGAGGGTGATTTCGTTAATGCGAACTTCCGTAAACTTCTGCCGATGACCCTGCTTACGGGCATAGTTTTTACGGCGCTTGAACTTGAAGACAATGATCTTATCGTCGAGGCCGTGCTTCACGATCTCGCCGGTGACCTTGGCACCGCTGAGCGTGGGCACGCCCATGCGGACTCCGGTGCCGACGTTGCCGATAAGGACGTCGTTGAACTCGACGGCCGTGCCGGCATCGCCCGCCAGCGAAGGGATCCTAAGGGACTTGCCCGGCTCGGCACGGAACTGCTTGCCGCCGGTGCGAATGATCGCGTAGCTCATGGCTCTATCTGTTGAATCGTATTCTGCAGGCTTCAAACGTAGCCTTAAAGCTTATCCGGCTTCGCTTTAGCTGTCAAGCGCCGGAGACCAGCCTCAGGCGCTTGTGGGGACCTGGGTTTCCGGCCTGTTTCAGGCCAAGGCGTACTGCTGCGTGACATCCCGTTGGGCGCCACGCATGACCAGCTTGATTTCGTCCGGACGGAGCAGCGGATCGTCTCGCAGCTCCAGCGGGAATCCTGCCAATTTCTCGAGGCGCTTCACGAAGTCGTGTTCCTGCTCCAGCACGTGCAGCGCCACCTCCGGATGGAGCCGGAGGATCACCGGCTCCCGGCGTCCCTCGGCCGACATGCGGCGCACGGCCCGCTCGGTGCGCCGGACGATCGTTTCCGGCGTGAACACGCGGCCGGTGCCGCTACAGGTCGGGCACGACTCGGTCATGCTCTGCCAATGGCTCTGCCGCACGCGCTGCCGCGTCATCTCGACCAGCCCCAGGTCCGACACGGCATGGGCCTTGGTGCGGGCGCGATCACGACCCAAATGCGTGCGCAACTCATTGATCACCTTGTCACGATTCGCCTGCGTTTCCATGTCGATGAAATCGCACACGATGATGCCGCCGACGTCGCGCAACCGGAGCTGACGCGCGATTTCACGCGCCGCCTCGGTGTTTGTCTTGAACACCGTCTTCTCGGGGTCACGCTTGCCCGTGTAGCGACCTGAATTGACGTCGATCGAGACGAGCGCCTCCGTCGGCTCGATAATCAGATAGCCGCCGCTCGGCAGCTCGCAACGCCGCTTGAAGAGATCGCGGATCTCTGTCTCGATGTCCGCCTTGTCGAACAATGGCACGATGTCCTCGTACAGCTTCACGCGCTCGACGAGCTCGGGCGCGATGCCGGTCAGGTACTCCGTGATCTCGTTGAAGACCTGACGGGAGTCGACGGTGACGCCCTCGACTTTCGCACTGAAAAGGTCGCGCACGAGGCCGCGCGTAACGTTCGTCTCACGATGCACCAGAGCCGGCGCGCGCGTGAACTGCGTTTTCCGCTTGATTCGCTTCCAGTTGTTGATGAGCGTGTTCAGCTCGCGCTCGAACACTTCCTTCGTCGCGTCTTCCGAAACCGTACGGATGATTACGCCACCGACATCGTCGGGGAGCATTTCGGAGACCATCGCCCGAAGGCGCTGTCGCTCTGAGCGCTCGTCGATTTTGCGGCTGACGCCGACTTTCGACGCAAAGGGCATGTAAACCAGAAACCGGCCGGCGAGCGAGACCTGCGCGGTAACGCGAGGTCCTTTCGTGGAGATGGGTTCCTTGGTGATCTGCACGAGGATGTCCTGGCCGCGTTTCAGGAGGTCCTGAATCGGGCGGACTTCACGGCGCCCGCGACGACCGCCGCCGGCACTGCCGCCGCTGGCATCGTCTCCCGCGTCGTCCTCGTCGTCGTCTTCATCGTCGGCCACCGGCGCATCCTCGACCACCACATCGGCGGCGTGCAGGAACGCGGACTTTTCGGTGCCGATGTTCACGAAGGCGGCCTGTATTCCGGGGAGCACGGCTTCGACCTTCCCGAGATACACGTCACCAACCATGCGACGGGCATCGGGCCGATCCACCAGCAACTCCACCAACTGACCGTCCTCGAGAATGGCGACGCGCGTCTCGCGCGGCGTCGCGTTCACCAGGATCTCTCGCTTCATTCTGACGTGCCGCGCGCCCCGGCGGTGGCGACTCCACTGGACCGATGCGGCGACGAACACGGTGATCAAACAGGGACTGCCCGAGCGCGCCAGAAGACGGCGACACGGACGACGTCACGGGGCTCCCCCAACCAGCACGACCGATCGGACGGGCGAGTCGCGCCTGAAAACCGCGGACCGTCCCGCGCTTCGGTAGCGGCGGGAGGCGCAGGCCTCAGGAAAAACGCGATGACCCGCGATCGACACACAGGGCGTGTCGTGCGGTGGGACGTGTGGAGGGCGTCGGATGGCTGCACGCTGGCGCCAATCCGCCCCCGCCACAAACGCAAACGGCCCGTGAGTCGCACGGGCCGCCGGCGCCGGAAGCGACGGCTACGGAAACTGCGGGGTCCTGCAAGAACGGGTTACCAAGGAAGAGTAAACGAGACCGAACGTCTCCCGCAATACATCCATGGCGGTCCGTCCTAGCGACTCACTCCATCAGGCCCTTCAGGAGGTGCCTCGCGATGACCATGCGCTGGATCTCGCTGGTCCCTTCGCCGATCTCGCAGATCTTGGCGTCGCGCATATAGCGCTCCACCGGGTAGTCCTTCGTGTAGCCGTACCCGCCATGGATCTGAATGGCCTTGATCGTGGCTCGCATGGCGAGCTCCGAGCAGAACAGCTTGGCCATCGCAGCTTCCTTGCCGAACGGCTTCCCCTGTTGAGACAACCACGCGGCGTGATACACCAGATGACGGCCCGCTTCAATTTCGGTGGCCATGTCGGACAGCTGGAACTGGATGCCCTGGAACGATGCGATCGCCGCGCCGAACTGCTTGCGGACGGACGCATATTTGAGCGACTCCTCGAGCGCCCCCTGCGCAATACCGATCGACAGCGCCGCGATGCCGATCCGACCGGCGTCGAGCGTTTTCATGAAGTTGATGAAGCCCAGGCCCTCGGTGCCCAACAGATTCTCGGCCGGCACTTCGACGTTGTCGAACAACAGCTCGCGTGTGTCCGACGCGCGCCATCCCAACTTGTTCTCCTTCTTGCCCGACGTGAAGCCCTTCATCGGCTTCAGGGAATCGTCGTGGCCGACACCCAGCATGCGGCACTGGTCGAGGTCGCAGCTCTCCTTGTTCAGGATGAACGACGAGATACCCTTCGTGCCCTTGGAGGGATCGGTGACGGCGGTCACGACAAACACTTCGCCGACACCGGCGTGTGTGATGAACCGTTTGGAACCGTTCAGGAGATAGTAGCCGTTTTTCTTTTCGGCTGTGGTGCGCGTACCGCCGGCGTCGCTGCCGGCGCTCTCTTCGGTGAGTCCGAAACCACCCAGCACCTTGCCACTGGCCAGGAGCGGCACGTACGCCTCGATCTGCGACTTGGTCCCGAAGCTGATGATGGGCGACGTACCGAGAGTGGTGTGCGCGCTGATGGTGATGGAGTGCGAGGCACACACTTTCGCCAGTTCTTCGATCGCGATCATGAAGCTGATCGTATCAAAGCCAGCGCCACCGACATCCTCGGACCACGGAATACCGAGGAGTCCGAGTTCTCCCATCGCCTTCACATTCACCCAAGGGAACGTGGAGTTCTCATCGTGTTGAGACGCGACGGGGGCAACCTGCTCTCGCGCAAAACTGCGGACCAAGTCACGCACGGCGAGATGCTGCTCGTTGAAATAAAGACTATCGTCCATGGAAGACGTCGAGGTCAGAGCGGGCGGGACCGGGTACGAACGGACTGCTTCGTATCAGCCGGTGGAAGGACTTCAGTGGTGCCGAGGCAACGATCGCAGGCAGCGCACTGTGAGTGCACTTCGGGGTCTCCGAAATAGCGCAGGACGAACGCTCTACGGCAATGGCGCGTCTGCGCATATCGCTGCATGGCATCGAGTCGGCTCATGTCGGATTTTCGCCGTCGATCGATCGCTGCCCAGTCAACCGGCAGCCATTTCGTGTCGCGCGCGCGAAGATCGAGCCGTATGCCACCGCCAATCTGTACCCATGTAACGAATTGCTGCGCCTCCAGCCGCTTCAAAACAGGGACGAGTCCCTTCGACCCTCCGAGTCCCGGCGGCAGCCCGTCGAGATCGATCGAGGCACCGAGCTCCAGGCTTTTACCGACGGCACGCCACAGGGCCCGCAGGACCTCCCGATCGAATGCTCGATCACCGGTCAGCTCTCCGACGATGCGATCGGGTGCCGCCAGCAGACGGACCGAGACGCGACCCGAAGTAGCCGCCTCGGCGGAACAAGCGCCGGCGGCTATCAGCACGCGAAGCGCCGCACTGACCGTGCGCTCGCCCACCGCCGGCGGCAAGCGCTGAGAGAGTGCATCGACCGTGAGCGCGACGAATCCGTCGCGGTTGGACTGCGATCGCAGCAACTTCCATACCCGTTCGACCGTGGGGCGGGCGGGATGTGCGCTCCCGATGAAGAACTCGTGCGTGAAGCGATCGGGGTACGCATGCAACAACACGCAGGTACTGTGCTTCCCGTCGCGACCGGCGCGACCGGCCTCCTGATAGTACGCCTCGAGCGATCCGGGCATCGCATGATGAACGACCAGTCGGACATCAGGCTTGTCGATGCCCATGCCGAACGCGCTCGTCGCCACGATCACGCGTGCGCGCTCTTGCATGAACGCATCCTGTGCGCGCTGACGCAGCGCGTCGTCAAGACCGGCGTGATAGGCCACCGCCCTGATACCCCCGCGCACCAGCACGGACGCAATACGCTCTACTGCTTTGCGCGTCGGCGCATACACGATGGCCGGACCGCCTGCGGCACGCAGCAACGTGATGGCCGTCTTGTCTTTGTCGGGCTGCGAACGCGCTGGCGTGACGTAGTACGTGAGGTTGGTGCGATCAAAGCCGGCCACGACCACTTCGGCATCACGCAGCGCCAGTTGACGCACGATATCCAGTCGGACGTCGGGCGTGGCGGTCGCGGTGAGTGCCACGGTTTGCGGTGTACCGAGTCGTTCACGAATCAGACCGATCCGCCGATAGCTTGGTCGAAAATCGTGTCCCCACTCGCTGATGCAGTGTGCTTCGTCGACCGCCAGCAGGCACACGCCGATCTCGACCAGCTGTTGTAGCGTGCGACCGGCCTCCACGCGCTCTGGCGCCAAGTAGAGCATCTTGAGCGAGCCGTCGCGAGCACGGGCCATACGATCGGCTACGTCACCCACGCTGAGCGTGCTGTTGATGAACGCGGCCGACACGCCTTTGCGCTGCAGCGCGTCGACCTGGTCCTTCATCAGCGAGATGAGCGGCGAGATCACCACCGTGAGCCCTTCGCGAATCAGCGCGGGCACCTGAAAGCAGAGCGACTTGCCACCGCCGGTCGGGAGCACGACCAGCGAGTCACGGCCGGAGAGCACTGCCTGCACCGCCCGGATCTGCGACGGCCGGAAATCCGGATAGCCAAACGTGTTTCGCAGCGTGGCGCGGGCGTGTTCCAACGTGCCGTAACCGGCGGATGTCGTGCGTGCGAGCGGCATGCCGCACGGTAGCTGTACCCAAGCCCGCGCGCGTCATCGAAACGACGCGCGCATAATCGCACCACCGCCGACGACTTGACGTCGGTCGGGATAGGCTTGTTTGTGTCGTACAACTTGTACACCACGAACAGCCAAAACAGAGCGCTGACGACTTTGAATGCGCCCCGTCCCGTCCGACCAGCCTGGAAAGCTGTTACCGCATCGATCTAAACCGCTCGCGCGAAATGGCCGCGGGTAAACGCGCCGTTGAGCAGACGACGCGTCGCCGTCAGCTCCGGGAGCACATTGCCGGCCAGCGAGTCGAGCATGGTACGGTACGATCGAACGATCAGTTGCACCGGATCACCGGGCACGTTGAAAACCATCTGATAACCGCGAACGCCCTGCGCCCACAGGTCGGGCAGATACTCGGAGCCGTCGAGCGGGCGGGAATGCAGCAGCCGGTTCCGGCACGCCGAGTCGGTCGCGACCGCGAAGGTATAACCGGCCGGATCGGTCAACGTCACGTTCGTGTGCTTTTGCACACAGAGATCGCGGCAGGTCGTCGGCTTGCGATCGAACGCCGCCGAGAGCACGCAATGTTCGATCGTCATGCCTTCGGTTCGACCGTACACGAGGACATCAAAATTGCGTCCCCGCCACGGATCGGTGAGCTGCCCGAGTTCTTCGGTCGTGAGCTCGATCGACGCGACCAGTCGCGATGCTCCAAGTTCGAACAGCAATTGCGCCGTGTGCTGGTTGAACACGTTCGTCGCGTAATCCGCGATCACATCACGCCCTGCCCCACCGAACTCCGCGAGCAAACCCAGGTGGCCAGAGAGCAACGGGAGATCGAGCGCGAGCCACTTGTCGAGGCGCCTGCGCTCCTCTGGCCGTACAATCGTCGGTGTGCGCAGCCGCAGCGAGACGCCAGCGGCCGCGAGTTCTTCCCGCAGGGCATTCACGCGCGCCAGCGGCGGCGGCGGCTGGCGCAGGAACGGATCGAGCACGATTTCCGTGGCGCCACCGGCTGCGGCCTCACGCGCCGTGTCGATATCACACACGATGGCGCGCAGCGCAAACGACGCATCCGTTACCGCAGACGACACCGACGACGCAACCGTGGCGACCACCTCGGCGATGCGCGCTGCGCGCACTGCGAGGTCACTCTGACGCGCCCAGCCGAGTTGCTCGTCGAGCTGCGCGACCGCGTCCTGCCGAATACGATTCAGTTCGCTCACGGGTAGGAACAGTCCGTCGGTGAGCCCCGCGACGTCGACGGACCCCAGCTTGAAAGCCGTACCGCCGAGGCGCCCCAGTTGCTCGCGCAACTGCGGCACGTCGAGCGCACGCTTGCTGGCGACACTGAGCGGCACGTCGCCGCGCACCGTGACCTCCATGTCACCGGAAGTCCAGATCGTCTTGAGCGGACCACCGCTGTGTCCGAACACGCGTACGTCGAGACGCAGCGCGCCGACCCGCTCCGGAACGACCACACTCGCGAACGATTCCTGCGCCTGACGCAACAACGTGACATCACTGGTGCGCACCACGCGCCATCCGTCGGGCACGAGCGACCGAATATTGCTGACCCGGATACCGACGACCTGTCGATACGTACCGTTCCGCGTCCACACGCTGCGCACCGTCTGAACCGTACCACCCATCGTGGCGGACGACGTCGGCCCGGGTGACTCGAAACCGAGCCCATCGCCGACCGTCACTGCATGGGTGGTTTCGACGATGAGGTCGCTGCCCTCGTGGCCCACGACCGTTCCAATGGGCAGTCCACGATTGTCCGGCTGCGTACGTGTGATGTACTCGCGACCTTCACGCCCCGCTAACATCCCGCCGGTGTTGCCACGACTGAAAATCTGCACGAGCGGTTCGATCTCTTCGATCGACGGCGCCAGTCCGCGTTCGCCGCGTGCCAGTGCGTCGAGCCATCCACGATAGGCCTTCGTGACGGTGGCGACGTACTCCGGCTTCTTCTTGCGCCCTTCGACCTTCAGGCAGCCGATTCCGAGTTCGGCGAGTTGCTCGAGGTGATCGTGTGCCGCGAGATCCTTCGCCGAGATCAGGTACCCGGTGTCGAGCGTGGCCCCGGTCGATACGTCGGTCAGCGTGTAGTCCTTGCGACACGACTGTGCACACGATCCGCGATTGGCCGAGCGCTCGCTGATCATGCCGGACATGAAGCACTGTCCGGAGTACGAGATGCACAGCGCGCCGTGGACAAAGGTCTCGAGACCGAGTTCCGGTACCGCTTCGCGGATCGCCCGGATGTCGTCGATCGTGTTCTCGCGCGCCAGTACCACGCGCTCCACGCCGAGACGCTGCATGACGCGCGCGCCGGCGGCATCGTGCACCGTCATCTGCGTCGAGCCGTGGACCTCGAGCTGCGGATACACACGCTGAATGAGCTGTACGACACCGAGGTCCTGCACAATCGCCGCATCAATCCCGCGATCCACACACTCCCCCAGATACGCGAGCGCTTCCGCCAGCTCCTCGGGCTTGATGAGCACGTTGAAGGTGAGGTACACGCGGGCACCACGGGCGTGCGCTATGGCGCAGGCCTGTGCCAGTTCATCCAGGGAGAGCTGGGCGCCTTCATCGCGGGCGTTGTACATCGACGCGCCCAGATAGACGGCGTTGGCGCCATTGGCGACCGCCGCCCGAACGGCGTCGAGGGTGCCGGCCGGGGCGAGGAGTTCAGGGACGGGGTGGCGAGACATCCCTGAAACCTAACGAGGGCCACGGTGGCAACCGAGTCACTTCGCACCGGAAGCTGTTGGGTGAGGAACGAATGGGCGGCCGGCGGAAGTACCGTGTCGGACGGGGGTCGCCGCACAGGCAATCACCGCTGCTGGATTCTGTTCGATGCGATCTCGCAGCCCAAGGTTGCCCAATCGTCACCTCTCGGCCCAGCACTCCCGCCCGCCCCACACGCGTTGCCCACCAAACAGCTTCCCGTGAGATATCACACGCTTGCTACCGTGGCCTCTTGAGTCGCTCCACAAGCCGAATCACCAGGGCCCCGGCCAAGCACGCAATCCCGACCCAGCGGACCCACTCGGTTCCGGTGCGCAGCGCGACGATGAACGCCATGACACCGGCACCGATCAGAGCCAAGCGCAGGGCAATCATGCGAACGGCGGAAGCCCTGCTGCGAGGGCCTCCGCGTCGGGTACGTCGATCACCATGCGCAAGAGCGCGGTCGAATAGACCTTGCCCTGCGCGTCGGTCTTGAGCGACAGCGTGCCGCCGCCGTCGAGCGCCCCATGCAGCAGAAAATTGAGCGCAAAGAGGTTGGGCAGTTCGAAGCGATCCACGCCGCCTTTGACCTGACCGGCGAAGTGCTGCGCGACGCGATCGCGCGTCACGTAGGCTACGAGCACCGGATACCACTCCGGCTTGAGCGCGATTACGCCGACGTTGGCCGTGTCGCCTTTGTCGCCGCTGCGGGCGTGTGCAATATCGAGCAAGCGAATGTGCATGGCCGTTACTCCATGATGCTGACGGCGGTGGACACGGCTCGCTTGTCGAGCAGCGCAGGCCAATACGCCACGATCTCCTCTACCTTGGGGCGACCACCGGCGAAACCGGTGACACTCGGCGGGCCGTTCAGCACCAGCGGCACGATCTCGCGCGTGAACCGCTCCACGGCAGCGCGATCTTCCCCACGGACCCCGATACGGAACATCACTTCGGGCGCGTCATGGCCGTCGCCTGCCAGCGATCCGTGCGTCGCCGTGGCGCCGATAAACTCCGTGAGCACCTCGTCGAACGTGAGACCGAGATTGTCGAGGCGCTCGCGGAGGATACGATCCGCCATCTGCGCCTTTTCCATGGCGTCGGGCCACGAGTACACGAGCGATCCCACTGCCTTGTAGCCAGCGCGATAGGCGATGGAGACCTTCAGGAACGGCGTCGGCGGCCCCCCGGTGATTCCATGCACGCGCACGCGATTGTCACCGTCCGGCGCGAGCTGAATGCTGGTGAAGTCGGCAACCACGTCGGGCGTGATGTAGGCGTGCGGATCGCCCATTTCATACACCAGTTGTTCGGAGACACTCGGCACGTTCACGCGACCACCGGTGCCCTCGTGTTTCGTGATCACGAACGTACCGTCCTCAGACGCTTCAGCGATCGGGTATCCGACGTTCGCCAGGTCGGGAATGGTGCGCCATTCGTGCATGCAGTTGCCGCCCGATGACTGCGCGCCGCACTCCAGAATGTGCCCGGCGATGATACCCGAGGCCATCTTGTTCCAGTCATCCGCCGCCCACCCGAATTCATGACGGAGTGGCGCCATGGTGAGGGCGGTGTCCGTGCTTCGGCCGATCACGACGACGTTGGCGCCGCAGGCGAGCGCTTCGACGATCGGATCAGAACCGATGTACGCGTTCGCCGACATGACACGATCGCGAATCGTGGATAGCGGCTCGCCGGTGTCCATGTTCTCGAGTGCATGGCCGGCAGCCATCAGATCGTCGAGCCGCGCGAGAATGTCATCGCCCGTCACCACGCCGATGCGGATCTTTCCCCGCACGCCGTGCGTGGAGGCCGCCTCGAGCAGGGCTTCAGCGCATGCCACCGGATTCACACCGCCGGCATTGGCGATCACCTTGACGCCGCGTTCGGCGACGGCCGGGAAGACGCTCTCCATCGCACCGATGAAGTCGCGCGCGTAGCCCATGCGGGGATCGCGTTCCTTCTGCTTTTGCAGAATGGACATCGTGACTTCGGCGAGGTAGTCGAGCATCAGGTAGTCCACCTGACCACCTTCAACCTGGCGACGTGGCGCTTCGAGCCAGTCGCCCCAGAAACCCTGACCGCTGGCTACGCGCACCACGCGCGATGAATCGGACATCAGTACTCCGTGCCGGGAACCGGCGCGCCGTAGGTCGGCATCGGGGGTAGAACGAAGGCACCGAGATGCGGACCCGGATTCTGGGCCGCCGCACGCAGCGCAAGCGCCAGCATCGTGCGGGTGTCTTCGGGATAGCAGATCGCGTCGACAAAGCCGCGCGCGGCGGCGTAGCGGGCGTCGAGCTGCGTGTCATAATCGGCGCGCATCTGGGCAGCAGACTCGAGAACTTCGGGCGACGGATCGACGCCGGCCTTCCTGGCCGCATCGAGCGACGGACCATGCACCGCGCCGATGGCCGCTTCCCCTTCCATCACCGCCATGCGGCCGGTTGGCCAGCTGAGGATGAAGTCGGGGTCGAAGCCCTGCCCGGCCATGGCGTAATAGCCGGCGCCACTCGCGTGGTTGACGGTGAGGACGATCTTCGGCACACGGGCGCACGCCATCGCTTCCACAAACCGCGCACCAGCACGGATGATACCCTCATGTTCGGCGTCGGGACCAACCATGAACCCCGACACGTCCTGCACGAACACGATGGGTAATCCCTGACGATCGCATCGCTCGATGAAGTACGCGACCTTTTCCGCGCTCTCGGCATAGATGATTCCGCCAAAGCGCGGACGCTCGCCGGCGCGACCCTTGATGAGGCCACGCTGATTGGCCACGATGCCCACGGGAATGCCTTCGATACGCGCATCACCGCAGATCATCTCCTTCGCGAGATTCTGCTGGAACTCATCGATGACACCGTCATCGAGCACCGCCTTGAGCACTGCATGCATGTCGTACGACATGCGATGGTCGGCAGGTAACACGTCGTACAACGCCGACGGCGGCACCGCCGGCGGTCGATAGGGCGCGGGCACCGCGCGGCAGGGCTGCGGCAACCGCGCCACGAGCTCACGCAATTTGTCGAGGCACTGCGCGTCGTCGTCGAGCGCGTAATGCGCCACGCCCGAAATTTCGGTATGCGTAATCGCGCCGCCCAACGTCTCGCCATCCACCGTCTGTCCCGTGGCGCCCTTCACGAGATTCGGGCCGCCCAAACCCATGAACGACGTGCCCTTCACCATCAAGATCACATCGCTCAACGCCGGCAGGTAGGCACCGCCGGCGACACACTGTCCCATCACGGCCGAGAACTGCGGAATACGCAGATAGCGACGCATGATCGAGTTGTAGTAAAAAATGCGTGCCGCTCCGAACTGACCGGGAAACACGCCGCCTTGGTACGGCAGGTTCACACCAGCAGAGTCGACGAGGTAGATGATCGGGATGCGGCAGCGCATGGCGACTTCCTGCGCGCGCAGGATCTTCGTGATCGTCTCGGGCCACCACGACCCGGCTTTCACCGTCGCATCATTAGCGACGACGACGACTTCACGACCGTCGACGATCGCAATACCGGTGATCACACCGGCTCCCGGCGCCTGACCCTCGTAGCGATCATAGGCCACGAGCAGGCCGATCTCGAGGAACGGCGTTCCCGGGTCAGCAAGGCGCGCCACTCGCTCGCGTGCGGTCAGTTTTCCCTGCTTGTGCTGCTTCTCGATCTTGTCCGGTCCGCCCCCGAGTCGGAGGCGGGCTTCCAGCGCGCGAACGTCGTCAGCGAGCCGGCGAAGCCGCCCGCTCACGCGTCTTGTTGTTGACGGGACGCGAACCAGTCGCGGATGTAGTCCACGAGGTCCTGCGT
>NZ_JBDNFF010000108.1:0-6778 GCF_041689975.1 Gemmatimonas sp. | reverse complement strand
GCCGTTTGCTGTTGCCGTCTGCTATTGCTGCTATCCGATCCAGGCCGGCATTACGGAACGTCCATCCCCGTACTCGCCGTACAGATCTCGGGCGACTCCTGCGCATCCAGACGGATCGTCGGGGCCGGGCGCCACGTCGGCGGCGTTTGTGCGAGGGTGGGAACGATGCTGCAGCACGTCCAGATAGTCCGTGCCCAACAAGCGCAGCGACTCCTCTGCGCTCGCGATGATGTGTACGGTCAATCTGTCGTCGTGCGTGATGCGGTGCGCCGAACAACTCCTCCAACCGATAGCCGCCGTAGATCGGCGTGATCGAAACTCGTGACGCCGGGATCGACAGAGCCCTCGATCCATGCCAGATAAAGAATGCATAATGTCCGCTTTAGAGGTATCGTTATTACTCTGCTGGCCCGATATCCCAGACGAGCCGGATAGCCTCACTGCCTGCCTTTAGCTGGTATCCACTATGGGTGCTCCGCTCGCCGGGCCACGCGTATACGATACGCCCGTCGGTGTGATGTGGGGCACAGGTGCGCAGATCACCGCCGCCGACGACGCGGTCCTGAGGATCATCGGATTTACGCAAAACGAACTCGCCGAAGGACGCATCGATTGGCACGTGCTGACTCCGCCAGAGTTCCTGCATTTGGATGAGGCCGGCATGCGTCAAGCCGCGGCCAGCGGCGGCTTCACCGTGCCTTATCAGAAAGAGTTCTTTCGGAAGGATGGTTCGCGCGTGCCCGTACTGCTGGTATGCGCGTTCTTACCCGATCAGACGGACCACTGGATGGCCTATGCGGTTGATCTCTCGTCGCAGAAACCAAGCCCGGCCCCGCGGCTGACATCTCCGCCGCAGCCGATCTCGTCGGCGTCAGATGAGTTCTACCGACGGCTGGTCGGGGAGCTGGTGAATGAACGTAGCCGGCTGCGCGCCGTCCTCGACAATACCCCGACGCCGATCTGGGCCGTCGACCGCTCGCATCGACTCCTGAGTGCCAACCAGCAGTTCAACGTGCTCGTCGAGCAAGTCACCGGACGGCGTCCGGAAATAGGCGACATCGTGACCGATGTGAATACGGATCCCGAGCGACGCGCGCTCTGGCAATCGTGGTACGACCGTGCCTTGCAAGGCCAGACAGTGCACGGCGCGACTCGCTCCACGATCGAAGGACGCGTTTCCTCCCGTGATCATATCCTCTGTCCGATGTTCGACCAGGCAGGCGAGGTCTACGGCGTGTCGGTCGTGTCGCACGATGTAACCGAGCGCATCGTCGGTGAAGAAGCACTGCGCGTGAGTGAGTCGCGCTTTCGTACACTCGCCTCGGCCTCGTCGCTCGGCATTTTTCTGGCCGATGCGCACGGTAGTTACCTCTACGTGAATGCCAGACTCGCGTCGATACTCGGAAATTCCGCCCAGGAGTTGTGCACCGGCGGCATACTGATGCGTGTGCATCCCGACGAGCGCGATCGGGTGTCCGACGAACTCGAAAGTGCAACGCAAGCGTGCGCGGACCTCGAAACGGCGTTCCGAATCCGACGCGACGGTATCGAGGAGGACCGCGCGCTTCGCCTCTGGCTGTCGGCCGTCATCGAGCGCGATCGCTGCACCGGATTCGTCGGCACCGTGGAAGACGAAACGGAGCGGCTCATGTCGGCCGCGCAGGCCAAACAGAGTGAGCGCATGGAGTCGTTGGGCGCACTCGCCGGTGGCATCGCGCACGACTTCAACAACATGCTTGCCGTGGTCGTGGCGAATGTCGATCTCGCACTGGGAGAGCCCGACCTGCCAAAGGCTGTGGCTCAAGAGCTCGAGTCGATCAGCATCGCCAGTTTTCGCGCCAGAGAACTCGTCAGACGGATCCTCACCTTCAGTCGGCAAGCAGAAACGGAACACGGCGCAATCGACCTGACCGCGCTCGCGGCGGAAAGCATCCGTCTGCTGCGCTCCACCATGTCCACACGCGTGCAGCTGAAGGTCGCGCTCCCCGAGGAGCCGGTCATCATTTCCGGGAACGCCAGCGAACTCCAACAGGTGCTCGTCAATCTCTGCGTGAACGCTGAACACGCGGTGCGTTCCGCCACGATGCCGGCCATTGCGGTAACGCTGCACACCGACCGTGATACACACGGCAGCGCCATCGCGGTACTCACCGTGCAGGACAACGGCATCGGCATGTCGGCTGACACGGCGCGGCGCATCTTCGAGCCCTTCTTCACCACCAGGAAGGTTGGCGAAGGCAGCGGGATGGGATTGGCCGTCGTGCACGGTGCGGTGCTGGCCCATGGCGGCAGCATTGCCGTCGACACTGCGCCGGGAAACGGCACGTCGTTCCGTATCGAACTCTCACTCGCCGCGCAGGAACCGGCGGCGAGTCCACCCGAATCATCGAACATCACGACGGCGGGGGGCACGTTGCTGGTAGTGGATGACGAGCCGGCACTCGCGCAGGCACTCACCAAGGCACTGCAGCGGCGCGGCTACACCGTGTTCACGAGTCATGACGGACGCGACGCGCTGCGCCAGCTCGACGAGGGCATCGTACGTCCCGATCTCATTCTCTCCGACGTAGCGATGCCGAACATGTCTGGCGATCGCCTCGCCGAGGAACTACGCGTCCGCTACCCTGCGATTCCCGTCGTACTCATGACCGGTTTCAGTCGCGACGCGAGCCCGGATGGTCCGCGCGGCACGAACGTGGTCGAAGTGGTACAAAAGCCGATGTCCACCAACACCATCGTCGAGATTATCGCTCGCACGCTTGCCCGCTGAGGGTCAGGTAGGCGCGGTCATCTCGTCTTCGCCGCGGTACACACACCCCGAGGTGCACGTTTCCCGCACGACGATCCGACTGAGTCCGGTCAGCGTGGGCACGAGACGTCGCCAGATCCAGCGCGCGATCACTTCGCTGGTGGGATTCTCGAGACCGGCGATGTCGTTGAGGTAGTAGTGATCGAGCTCGTCGATGATCGGCTTCACCACCGCCTTCAGGTCGGCGAAGTCCATGACCCATCCCTCATGGGCCGACAGCGGCCCCTGTACGTGGACGGTCACTTCGAAGGAATGCCCATGCAGCCGCGCGCACTGGTGCCCCGGTGGCACGTTCGGCAACCGGTGTGCAGCTTCAAAGGTGAATGTCTTGTAGATCTCCATCAGCGCCTCCGCTGTCCGAATCGTAGCACGCTTCCTGCTCGAAGCAACTCACGCCATGCCGGAGCCTGTCCTCATGCCCGCTCGTGCCTCTCGTTTCGTTGCCGGTGCTCTCGCCACGGTGTGTGCGCTGTCGTTGCTCGCCTCGTCTCACGACGCCGGTGCACAGAGCGCGAAATCGGCCGCGCTGCGCCGCACGCTCGATAGTCTTTCGGCGGCGCATCGTGGGGTGGTCGGCTACAGCATTACGAACCTGGAGACCGGCGAGCATCTCGAGCAGCGCGGTAATGAGACCTTCTCCACCGCATCTCTGATCAAGGTACCGATTCTGGTCGCGCTGTTCGATCTGGCCGAGCAGAAGCTGCTCACGCTCGACGATCCGATCGTGCTCACCGAGATCGACAAAGTCGGCGGCGCGGGGCAGCTGCAGAATCTTCGCACGCCGCTCACGCTGCGACTCTGGGACGTAGCCTATCTCATGAGCACGTTGAGCGACAACACCGCCACGAATCTCGTGCTCGATCGCATCAAGATCCGGCGCGTATGGCAGAAGATGGAAGCGCTCGGTCTCGCGCACACGAAGGTGCACAGTGGATCGATGACCCGCATTGCCAGCGTCGCCCCAGACAGCTCCGCCAAGTACGGACTGGGGGTGACGACGCCGAATGAGATGGCGCAGCTGTTCGTGCTGTTGGCGCAAGGCAAGGCCGTGAGTCCGGTGGCCGACTCGACCATGTTGCGCATTCTCGCAGACAATCAGGACGACTCCAAGCTCGCGCGATTCACCTACGGCACGAGACTGGCGCACAAGAGCGGTGACGTGGACGCGTCACGCACCGACTGCGGAGTGTTCTCGCTGCCGGCGCGAGTCGTGGCCTGCGTGTTGACCAAGGAGAACGCCGATACACGCTACTGGTTGGACTCTGAGGGGAACGCGGTGATCGGCCGGATCGGCGAAGCGATCGTGACGGCGTGGAAGTAGGCGCTACTCGAGCAGCAGCAGCGTCTGCCCGCCTTCGTGTACCACACGCATGACCTGATCCCGTCCTTCAGTATTCGAAATGGTGTGCACGGACTGGCAGTCGAGGAGGCGGTGGGTGAGATGCTCACCCTGCAGACTCGATGCGCCGAACATCAGCGCGATACTGCGATCGTGTTTGTCGTACGTCGCGCCGACCAGCGGCATACCATGCCCCAGCGACTGCGCGCCAAGATCATCGCGATCCATCTCGATACTGCAGGCGCGTCCCGCGTTGCGCGTAGTGAACGCATTCAGCTCCGCATCAAGCACGTCGACGGCGTAGCTGCGGGTCTGTTGCGTCGCGTTGGCATTGGCGCGGGCGGCTGCGATGGTGCGTGCGCGGCCCGGTACGCACAACACCGAGCACGGCGCCGAACGCACCAGCTCCGCGGTCACACTGCCCAGCACCATGCGACGCAAGAAGCCGTATCCGTGCGTGGCCGTCACCACGAGATCGGCGTTGATCGCGTCGAGGTACTCGACGAGACGGTCTGATGGATTCCCGTGCAGCGCCACGATCTCCAACGCGAAGCCGTGCGGCTCGAGGTGCTCTGTCAGCAGAGCGAACCCCTTCGCTGCTTCCTTCTTGTACCCCTCGGCATACGCTTTATGTCGTGCATCGGCGTCACCGATATCCAGGCCTACGTGAACGAGCCGTACGGTGGCCCCAGGTGCGATCATCGTGACCGCAACCTGCGCCGCGTACAGACTGAACACGCTGAAGTCGGTGGCAATGACCACGTTCTTCGGCACTGCATCCACACCGGGCTCGACAGCCAGCACCGGCGTATCCCCAAGCTGTAGCAGACGGAGCACCGACTCCCCGCCGAACGTGCGGCCAAGTGCGGTGTGCCGACCGCGACCGATCACGATCACGCGCGCTTCGACACTGCACGCATCTTCGACGATCTCATGCAGCGGCTCACCCACGCGTACGCGCACGGGCCACGACGTCGCCGATGGAACGGTGCGCGCCATCTGCCTTTCGATCATCGACTGGCGTCCTTCTATGAGAGAAGGATCAGCCGCCATCGTATACGGTACGGTATCAAACCCGTACATCGGCATCGTATTTGAGCGCAGAGCACTCACCACCTGTACCGGTGCGTTCAGCAACGGGGCGAGCAGGAGCGCCATGGGGAACGCCGCATCGGAGGACGGCGACGTGTCGGTGGCCACAAGAATGGGACCCGATGGGGCGACGGTGGGTTCGAAGCTATTCAGTATGTCTGTCGCTCGACGAATGTTCGGCGCTTTGGTCGGCATGGTCGGCTCGGGAAGGAAGATATTGAGGAAACGAGCAGTGTGACGGGGCTGAGCTTGCACGATCAGGTCGCGCACATCGTGGGCCGGCCCCGGCGCTACAACCGTGATGTGATTCTCGACACAGCGCACGCCGTCGAGAAAACGCACGGCGCATTCCGCGGCGGCGCGTTGGTAGTAGTACGCGGTGTGTCCGTCGAGCACGACGGTGCCGTTGGTGACAGCTGTCACAATTTGACCCTTCGGCACATTGAGCGCATCACGCAGCGCGATTGCGCAGGCAGCGAGCAACTCATGATCCTCGCGCGGCATACATCTCCTCTCGGCGAGGGCCTGCAGTTCCGCCTCGACGCCATTTTCGAAGACGGTGCGCTGCACAGGATGCGGCGTCGATCCGGTCGGCGACAGCGGCGGAAAGGGACGTGCGCCGAGCTCTTTCGGCATTGAGGTGGACATCGTGTACTCCTTCAGGACTTCGAGGGAATGGAACGGTAGCCGGGGATTTTGTGATCGCTTACTCTGGGTCTCAGTGCAGCAAGTCGTGCTCGAGGGCAATGCGGACATAATCACTGCGATGATGCACACCGAGCTTCTCGTGAATCCGATGGCGGTAGGTATCCACCGTTTTAACCGTGATGCCCAACTGATCGGCCACTTCCGGTCCACTGAAGCCGAAAGCAATGCGCTCGAGCACGGTTCGCTCACGCGTACTCAGCACATCGAGCCGCGAACCTCCCGGTGCTGGCGTCGAGTGCAATGGTGTGCGCAGCGCACTGGACAGCGTCTTCGCGGTTGTCGGCAACACATAGCTCATACCGTTGGCCACCATTCCGATGGCTTCGATGAGTTCCGCGGCCGATGCACTCCATGGCAGATAGCCGAAGGCGCCGGCTCGAAACGCTTCCAGCACTATATCAGGACGTTGTTCGCCATTCAGCACGATCACGTGTGGCCCGAGTGGCAGCGTCGCGAGCGAAGTGATCTGTCGATTGACCACGTCGCAATCTTTCTCGGCGGACAGCAGAACGACCTGCGGCGCGCTGTGCGTCACCTCGTTGACGAATTGTTCGAGATCACACGAATCACCGACCAGATGAATTCGTGGATCACGAGCAAGAAGTGCTGTCAGCGCCTGTCTCATGAGCTGATTACGGTCGAGGACAGCCACACGAATTGGTTCGCCGGAGAACCGAACGCCACGCCGAGGCGTGGAGTTACGGAGCAGCGCGGCGGTCAGTGCGGCGGGGGATTCCACCGGAAAGACGCGTGCCGAAGGTGATCGCTTCGAGCCGTTCAGTGTTCTCGCTTGCATATCCACCTCCTGCGCGCAATTCTGCGGCCAATTG
>NZ_JBDNFF010000107.1:0-2057 GCF_041689975.1 Gemmatimonas sp. | reverse complement strand
TGCGTGCGCCATGGAGCCGAACAGCCCCTGCTCTTCACCGGCCCAGGTCACGAACACCAGCGTGGCGTCGAAATCAATACCACTTTCGGCGAACACCCGCGCCAGCTCCATCGTGAGCGCCGTACCACTGCCGTCGTCGTTCGCCCCCGGTGCGTCGGCGTCGTTATCAATCGCGGGACGCGCCAGCGGCTGACCTGGCGCCGCCGTCGCAGTGGCCGTGGCGTCGGCTCCCGCCAAACGACGCGAATTGACCGTGTCGTAGTGCCCCGTGACATACACCCGACGCGTGCTCTTGCCTGGCAGCACGGCGACCACGTTCACCAATTCCACCTCGCGCGAGATGCGTCCCTGCTGCGCCAGCAGGTGTCGGTCGTACGACACCAGCAGCTTTGAGCTCACGCGCGTGAATTCGTTGTAGATCCAGCGCCGTGCGGCCCCGATACCCCGCGTGGTCGACAGCGTATCGGAGAGCGTTCCGCGCGTGCCGAAGCCGGCGAGTGTGGTCGCGGTCGCTTGCAGCCGTTGCAGCGACACCGACGCCACGAGCTGCTCTATGCGCGGGTCGGCATCGGGGCGAAGGCTCTGCGCGCGTACGGTTGCCGCGGTCGGCACCGTACACGCGGTGAGGAGCGCTGCCCGAAGCCAGCGGGAACGCACTGAAAAACCGATCATCAACACCTCAGCAAAGTTGGGAACCAACACGCATGATCCGTCGAATTCGGCCCGCGCGCCAGAGCCTTCCGCGCACGGTCTTGAACGCTGGCCCGCCCTCGGCCGTATCTTCCCCACATGATCGTTCTCACGCAGATCGCCGACGTCACCGCACAGCTCTCGTCCAATCCCGCGGCCGCCCTCCCGCTCCTGTTTGGGGCCGGCGTCCTGACGTCGCTCACGCCCTGCGTGTACCCGATGATTCCGATCACCGCCGCGATCGTGGGCGGACAGTCATCGTCGGAACAGTCAGGCGCCACCAAAGCGTCAAAGTGGCGTCCGCTCGGGCTTTCGCTCACCTACGTGTTCGGACTGGCCACCGTCTACGCCGGCCTCGGACTCCTCGCCGGTCTCACTGGCACCATGTTCGGCACCGTCTCGGCCAATCCCTGGGCCTACTTCGCCATGGCGAACCTGCTCATGCTGGCCGCTCTGTCCATGTTCGACGTCCTTCCCGTGCGCGTGCCCGCCGCCATCATAAAGCGCGCCGCCAACGCCGGAACCGGTGGACGCGTCGCGGGAGCTTTCATCATGGGCGCGGCGTCAGGCTTGGTAGCAGCGCCCTGCTCCGCCCCCGTCATGGCCGCCGTTCTGACCTGGGTTTCCACCACCGGATCCGCCCTGTTAGGCTTTCTGTACCTCTTCACCTTCTCGCTGGGCATGTGTACGCTGTTGGTCGTGGTTGGCCTCTCAGCTGGCTCAGTGTCGCGATTACCGCGCGCTGGTGCGTGGATGCTGACGGTGAAGAAGGTCTTCGCCTTCGTGATGCTCGGGATGGCGGAGTACTATCTGGTGAAGATGGGACAGGTGTATTTCTGACGGCCGACTGTGAGTCGTGAGTAATGGGTGAAAGTGACGAGTCACGAGTCGCCACACTCAATACCCCCGATTTTTACTCATTACTCCAAGCTCACATGCTCCGCGTTCTCCGCACCGCCACGGTCGCCGTCATCGCCGTCATCGCCGCCATCGCTCCCACCTCGGCCCTATCCCAGGACCTCGGCATCGCGGTCGGCGAAACCGCCCCCACGGGGCCGCTCGAGACCCTCGACGGCAAAACTGTCGATCTCTCCGCTTACCTCGGCAAGACGCCCGTGGTGCTCGAGTTCTGGGCTACCTGGTGCGGCACCTGTAAGCAGCTCGAGCCCGCCATGCGCGCCGCCATGACCAAGCACGGCGCGCAGGTGAAGTTCGTGACTATTGCTGTATCGGTCAACCAGTCCATCGAACGCTTGAAGGGCTGGCAGAACGCCAACAAGCTCGGTGGCGAACAGCTGTACGACAAAATGGGCACGGTCAGCGGTGCCTACGACGTGCCGGCCACCAGTTACGTGGTCGTCGTGAAC
>NZ_JBDNFF010000106.1:0-4733 GCF_041689975.1 Gemmatimonas sp. | reverse complement strand
GAGCTATGATCTAGCTCGGTTCGTTGGACAGCGACCAGCTTAGATTGAGCCCCTCCGATCCGTCAAGGCTTCGGAGGGGCTCTCTTTGCATCTTGAATCAGGTTTACACACGGTGTACCCTGTTCTGCATGGCGAGAGAGTTCACACACCACGTAACCTTCCGAACACGAGCTACAGAGCAGAGAGAGCTTCTGAGGCTGAAGAATACGTTCGGCGAAGAAGGCGGGTGGGGTGCGACCTTCCGGTGGCTCCTCGAGCAGCCCGAAGTCAAGCAGGTCGTCCAGGAGCGATTGAATGAGATGTCGCCGGCCGGGGCCGACGGGATGTGGGGGATCGAGCGCAGCGTCCCCGTCGGCGATCGCTAAAGCCCGAGGTTGCTGCGGAGCAGGTCGCGCAGCACTGAGTTCGGGGTCGTCTCCCGGGCGGCTGCCTCGGCGTCCAGGGCGTCCTTCTCATCGAAGTGCAGGTAGAAACTGTACGTCTGGCCGGAGCGGCGGTCTCGGTCGTTGCGGGCGTCAGGGTCAGCGGGCATGTTATGACGATAGACGAACCGACACCGGTACGTCATCTGGGTCGCCGCCGTGGGCCGGGCAGTACGGCTTGCAGGCGCAGTAGTCGCACAGCGCTGACGTCGACGTCTTGAACGAATCGGTCTCGCACGCCTTCACGATCGAATCCCGAACCGCCAGGATTTTGCGCTCGGTCGCCTTCACCGATTGCACGCTCGGCACACGCTTGATCGACACCTTCTTGTCTAGGTACAGCAGCCCGACCCCGGCAGGCATCACCCCCAACTCGATGTTCACCATCACGGCGTAGAACTCGAGCCCGAGCGTCGCCTTCGCTTCGTACTGCTTCATCGGCGCCTTGCCGCTCTTGTAGTCCCACACGATCAGCCCGAAATTGTCCCGGTCCTCGATGAGGTCGATGATGCCGCGCAGGATCCAGCCGTCGAGTTCCACCTCGAGCCGCAGCTCGGTCGAGTGGACGTCCAGCGTTTGCAGCGGCAGCATGTCGAACGCTCGTGGTGTCACGCGTCGGCACTTGGCGTCGAAGTCCTTCAACTGCTCCTTGGTGAGCGACAGGTAGTCCGGGTCGTCGCGAACCTCGACGAGAGCCTGCTCGACTTCGGCCGCCAGTCGCTCCACCGTCCTCTCTGGCCCGGGCAGATTCATCAGCTTCTCGAGGGCGGCGTGCATCGTCGTGCCGGCCACCGCTGCGGCGTTCGTCCCGCCTGGCAGCTTCTGCATCGTCTCGATGCGGAACTTGAGCGGGCACTGCAGGAACGTCGACATCCGAGACGGGCTGATCGAGTTGGGGACCTCCCAGGTCGTCACTCGAAGATCACGTCCAGCAGCTCGACGACGGAGATCGCTAGCACCACGGCCACAATCGCGCACGCCACCATCAAGGCAAGCACGACGACGGTCCTACGAAGCATCCTGCTGATCCATCACTCGCGACAGCGCCCTGGCGGCTTCACGGAAAGCCGGTGAGCTGGTGGCGTGCTCAGTAAATATTGCCCTCGCCCGATCCGACAGAGTCGGACACAGCAGGCAAACCCCAGAGATCCGCTTGTGGAAGTCGTCGGGCCTGGCGCGATGGATCGCCCGGTCGACCGCCTCGTTGCACGCCGGGGCCACGGTCCGCACGATGTCCGAGTCCGGGTTCATGGCCTCACCCAGATCGTTCCAGTCATGGTCATATCATGCCACGCCTGATGACCTGGCGCCAAAGACCAACTTGGATGGTCGTACCAGTCCGGCGCGAATTTCCCGTCGGTCAACAGCTAGGAGGCCCTGACGCCGATCGCAATGCAATCGACTTGAAGAGACACGTTGCTAACACCAGCGGCGAAAGCAAACCCCTAGATTCAAGAAAGGCCCACTTTGGCCTGGCCGTACCCTCTGCATCTGACCATCATTAGACGGGCGATCCAGTCGTCCCATTCCGGCGGGAACCACGGAGCGTCATCACCCCGAGCGTTTGCATCCGGGTTGCCCTCTAGGAAGCGCTTGACTCGCTGACCGGACACCTCGGTCAACAGCCACTCACGAACCCCGGCAGGCATGTCCATCAAGGTGAGCATCCCGTGGCAGCACTCAGCGACTGACTCAGTTGAACCGTGTTCCCAGGCCCACTCCCATTCCAGCATGGACACGAACACTTCTTGCAGCGTTAGGCCTCCAGCGGGATTGGCTTGACGAACCCCTTCGTCTACAGCTGGGTCAAAGTGCTCGAAGTAAATAATGTAGCCATAGGGGTTTCCGTCAAACACCACGTCAGTCCACTCAATCAACGCCATTGCCGCTACGTGGCTACGAAATGAAGGATCAGGTTGGTCTGCTGACCCGCACGAACATACGCCAGCGATGGCGTCCCATTCGTGCCAGCCGACAGGACCGACACGTCCACCGTCGCAGCGATCTTCCGTGTTACTTCCAACAAGTTGAGTGGCTCGCGCCACCGTGAACACCCCGACTTCGTCGCCGTTACCCTTGAGCTTCCTGTACGCCCCCACTCCGCCACGGTGTGACGGCTGCTCGGAAAGCGAAAGGCTCGGCGGGGCGGGCTGAGGCACTTCAATCGGAACGAACTCGAATGGTGTATCGGGTTCAGTGGTCATGTCGCTCCGCCGTCTTGATGAAGGTCGAAACAATGAACTTGTCGTCGGACAGTGGCACCATTGACTCGTGCGGGTGAGTCCAGTTAGCCGGGAACAGCAGAATCTTTCCCGCCTCGGGCATGACGTACGTGTCGTGCCTTGACAGATACGTCTGCCCGCCAAGATTCACGGTGTTGAGGTAGACGACGACTCCTAGCACTCTCTGGGAATGATCCGGGTCGCCCGCCGCACAGTCCACATGCGAACGGTAGAAACCCTCCCCTTTCGTGTACCGCTGGAACTGGTACCCCGTGTCCTCCAGTTCAATGTCGGTCAACTCCTGCACCAGCGCTTGATACAGCTTGACGGCTCTGCCGATCCCCTGGAATATGCCGTCGTCAATCTCTGCCAGGTCGTACCCGATTGCGCTCAAAGCGTCATGCGACCACGCGCCTTCCCATTGGCAGCCCGGTCGGGGGTTGGGGACGAGGTGGATGTCGGTGGAATGCTTTGACTCCACGTTTAACCCGCCGATCGTCTTGCCAGTGAACCCGATCTCGTCCATGGCGTCCACCACCAGAAGGTGGCTGCGCTCAATGATCCCGTCAGGGAACGCCCCGACGACAGTCATTATCCCGGCAGCCTTATCGCCAACCCACTCGTAGCCGATACCGGGCTCGTTCAGGAAACAGTCGGCGTCCAAGAAGACGCCTGACTCAAGCATGGCAGACAACTTCAGAACTTGATGATGTAGGTGACATTGACGACTCCGAGGGTGGTTGCGTGTTGATGGGTGGAAACGTTGGCTTGATTGGTGACGGTGATCGCGTGCGAATGGTTTGCGTTGATGCCTTCAGTGGTACCTGCGACGTTATGCGCGTGGTTTGCGTTGACGTTGCCCGTCCCGCCCTGGACGTTGTGGGAGTGGTTGGTGTTGATGCCGCCAGTTCCGCCACTCGTGGTGTGAAAGTGGTTGGCGCTGATGCCGGAGGTGTTGGCGGACTTCGTATTCCCGGCGTTGTACGAGTGAGAGTGGTCGGCCGACACATTGCCGGAGTTGGCAGCGAAAGCGTGTCCGTGGTCGGCCGACACGTTGCCAGAGTTGACGTTGAAGCCGTGTGCGTGGTTGGCGTTTTCGAGACCAGAGTTGACATTAAAAGGGTGTCCGTGATTGCCCGATTCGTTGGCCGAGTTGGCCGTGTTGGCGTGAGAGTGCCCAACTGATTCAGCACCCGAGTTCGGGTTGATCGAGCCCGCACGGGTGTTCTGAGTCAGCGGTATCCCCGACAGCATCTGCCCGGCCACACCCGACGGCACGTTGAACGTGGTCGAGCCGTCACCGGCCCCGTATCTCGTACCGATGACCGCAAACAGGCGTGCGAAAGTAGTGCGGTTTATGGCCGCCCCATCGCACTCCACGTACCCGGTCGGGGCGACCACTCCGGTGCCTCCACCAGCCCATGCCAGAATTGTGCCGGTCGGCGGGGAGTTGATCTCCATTTCCAAACGGTTTGCTCTGACGTAGGCGGTGGTCGCTAGCTGTGTCGTGTTGGTCGCTGTGGCTGCGGTTGGCCCCCCAGGAACCCCTGTGAATGTCGGTGAAGCTAGCGGCGCCTTCTCTGTGTCCAGTTCAGCGATCGCCGCCTGGACATTCGTTGCAGTCACGTCACCGACGGGCGTCGAGGTCACACCCGACGCCACGGTCGCCCCTGCTGGCCCCGTTGGACCTGTCGGACCTGTCGGACCTGTCGGACCAGCGACCGTTGACGCTGCGCCCGTGGCACCCGTAGTGCCCGTCGGCCCCGCTGGCCCCGTCGGTCCCGTCGGTCCCGCAACGGTTGACGCGTCGCCAGTGGCGCCTTGCGGTCCTGTCAACCCTGTTGGACCCGCCGCACCCGTGGTGCCTGTTGTGCCCGTCGATCCTGTCGGCCCCGTCGGCCCTGCGACACCCGTGTCGCCCGTGTCACCCGTCGGACCTGCGTCACCAGTCGGTCCCGTTGGGCCTGTCGGACCTGTCGAGCCTGTGTCACCCGTGTCGCCAGTCAGACCCGTGTCACCCGTCGGACCTGTCGAACCCGTCACGCCTATCGGACCCGTCGGACCTGTCGGCCCAGCGACCGTTGACGCT
>NZ_JBDNFF010000105.1:0-2914 GCF_041689975.1 Gemmatimonas sp. | reverse complement strand
CACTCTGGGATCACTCGCGTCGGCGCCTGTGGCTTGCGCGAGATCGGTTCGGAGTCAAGCCACTGTACTACGTGCATCGCGCCGATGGATCGCTCTGGTTCGCCAGTGAAATCAAGGCGCTGCTGGAAGCCGGCGCGGTCAAGCCGGCGATGAACGTCTCGCAGCTACCAGATTATTTGGCGAATCACGCGCCGTCCGGTGACGAAACACTGTTCGAAGGTGTTCGGCGTCTCCCGCCCGGCCATACGCTTGTCTGGGAGAACGGCAGCATCACGATCTCGAAGTACTGGGATCTCTCCTGGAAGGACGCGTCCACCGACAAGCAACCGTCAGCCGTCGCGCAGCGCGAATACGTCGAGGAGTACACGCGTCAATTCACGGAAGCCGTTCGCATTCGCCTCATGGCGGACGTCCCTCTCGGCATGTTCCTGTCGGGTGGCATCGACTCGGCGGCGATCACGGCCGTAATGAGCGGCTTGGTTCAGGAGCCGATCAAGACGTTTTCCGTGGCATTTGCCGAGCGTGAGGCGAACGAGCTCACGTATGCCCGATTGGTGTCAGACCACTTTGCGACGGATCATCGTGAAGTGGTGGTTTCGCCGGAAGATTTCTGGAAGGCCCTTCCCTCGCTCGTCTGGCATGAAGACGAGCCGCTGGCGCACCCCTCCAGTATCGCGCTGAACTTCGTGTCTCGCCTTGCCGCGGAGCACGTGAAGGTGGTGTTGACCGGCGAAGGCAGCGACGAGACACTCGCCGGCTACAATCGCTATCGCGTCACGGTGTATAACGCGGAGTATGGCAAGCGCTATGAGCGAGTTGTGCCTTCCGCGCTTCGGGGTGCTGTTCGCGGCGCGATACGCGGCCTGCCCGCATCTTCGCGCGTGCGCCAGAAGGCCGAACGTACGTTCCTCACGCGCGGCGCTGATCTCGACGACCTGTATTTCGACAACTTCGCGGTTTTCGGGAGAGGAGCCCAGACCGCGTTGCTGTCACCAACGCTACGCGCGGCGGTGGGGCAGGTCGATCCTTATGACGCATATCACCGTGCGCTGTCCACGACAAACGCGATCTCCCTGCTTGATAAGCTCCTGTATACCGACACCAAGACGTATCTCCATGAGCTGCTCATGAAGCAGGATCAGATGAGCATGGCGGCGTCAATCGAAAGTCGAGTTCCGTTCCTTGATCATCCGCTCGTAGAGTGGGTGGCGCGGCTGCCCGAAAGCATGAAGCTGCGAGGCGTGACTACCAAGTGGATTCTTCGCGAAGCGATGCGCGGTCGTTTGCCCAATGAGATTCTCGATCGGAAAAAGATGGGATTTCCCGTCCCGGTCGCTCCCTGGCTTCGCGGCCAGTGGCGCTTTCTCCTGGACGAGTACGTGTTGGGAGAGCGAGCCCGATCGCGCGGCTTGTTCAACAGCGTGGAAGTGCGGCGCCTGGTGTCAGAACATGACGCGGGTGTGCGCAACCACGCTGAGCGGTTGTGGTCATTGATCAATCTGGAAGTCTGGCAACGCGTGTTTCTCGACGGAGAGGGTCGCGACATGCAACTCGCGACAGCGTCGACGAGGAGCAAAGGCTGATGACATCCATGAGAATTCTGTGGATTAAAACGGAGCTGCTGCACCCTGTGGACAAGGGTGGGCGGATTCGGACCTATCAGATGTTGCGCGAGATCGCCCGGAACCATCACGTGACCTACCTCACGCTCGATGACGGCGGTGCCGCGCCCGACGCGCTCGACAAGGCGTCGGAGTACGCCCACGTTGTTGCTCGTGTACCGTTCGCGCCGCCTGCCAAAGGGAGCGCAGCGTTCTACCAGGCGCTCGCGCTCAACGTGTTCTCCAGCCTTCCGTACGCAGTCGCTCGCTATAGGTCCGGCCAAATGGAACGCGCCATCACCAAACATGCGAAGGATGCAGACTTGGTAGTCTGCGACTTCCTCGCGCCGGCGGTGAACCTACCAAGCCAGATCGCGGCTCCCACGGTGCTCTTTCAGCACAATGTCGAGGCAATGCTCTGGGAGCGGCATACCGAAGTGTCTACGTCGGTGGTGAGAAAGGCGTACATGGGTGAGCAATTTCGACGCATGGCAAAGTTCGAGGGCGACGCCTGCCGGCGTCTTGACCATGTCATTGCCGTGTCCGAAGAGGACGCGGAAGTCATGCGACAGCGGTATTCGGCCCCAAGCGTTTCGAGTGTGCCAACCGGAGTCGACGTGGAGTACTTCACGCCTACCGGCCGCGTTACCAGAAACCCCAACGAGATCGTGTTCACCGGCTCGATGGATTGGATGCCGAATGACGACGCAATGGTCTGGTTTCTTCAGGACATTCTTCCCAGAATTCGGGACCGGATGCCCAGCGTGGTGGTGACCGTGGTTGGAAGGGAGCCCAGCGAACGACTGCATTCGCTCGCCGATCGGCTTGGTGGGGTCGAAGTGACGGGTCGCGTGCCGGACGTTCGCCCGTATCTGGAGCGTGCGGCTGCGTTCATCGTTCCCATGCGGGTTGGTGGCGGCACGCGCCTCAAGATCTTCGAAGCGATGGCCATGGGCCTGCCGGTCGTCTCCACCGCGATCGGAGCGGAGGGGCTGCCACTGCAGAACAATTCGACGATCCTGCTCCGCGATCAACCGGAAGCGTTTGCCAACGGTATTTTCGAAATGTTGGCCAATGATGGTTCGTTGTCGGAAATCGGTCGGACCGGCCAGCAGTTGGTGCGACATTCATTCGGTTGGCACGGCGTCGCCACGCAATTCATGGCCCAATGCGACGATGCCATCGCACGCAAGGCACAGCGCAACTCAACTGATGGCGCATCGCTCCGCGCGGGTTCGCGGTAGCCTGCATGTCATCCTCAACTGAAGGAAAAGGGATCTCGATGTCGTCGATCAGCGTGTTTGGACTCGGTT
>NZ_JBDNFF010000104.1:0-32142 GCF_041689975.1 Gemmatimonas sp. | reverse complement strand
CTGGTTCCGACATCAGCTGCCGCCGGAGCGCGTGACGCGTATTGACCCCGATGCGCCTGACGCGCTCGTGCAGGCGCTCGGCTGGTGGGATCACGAGCAAACCGTCGCCAACCACGCGATGCACACGAGAACCGCATGAAGATCGGCATTACGTGCTATCCGACATACGGTGGCTCCGGCGCGGTCGCGACGGAACTCGGCATTGCACTCGCCGCGCGCGGCCACGAAGTGCACTTCATCACCTATCAGCAACCGTTTCGCCTGCCCAGCTTCCTGCCGCGGGTCTGGTTCCATGAGGTGGATGTCGGCCGCTACCCACTCTTCGAGTATCCGCCGTACGACCTGGCGCTCGCCGTACGCATGCACGAAGTGGTGCGCGATCACCAGCTCGACATCCTGCATTGCCACTACGCCATCCCGCATGCGACCAGCGCCTGGATTGCGCGCGAGATGTTGCGCGAGGGCAACGCGGATGTGCGTGTCGTGACCACACTCCACGGCACCGACATCACCATCGTCGGCCAGGAACGCTCGTTCTACACGATCACGCGATTCTCCATCGAGAAGTCCGACAGCGTGACCGCCGTCTCCGACTACCTGCGCGACGAGACCTATCGTGCCTTCGGATGCGTCGGCTGCGATGTGCAGGTCATTCCGAATTTCATCAACCCGGAGCAGTACGACCGCAGTCGTCACCAGTTCCCGATCCCCGCTGAGGTCACGACCGGACGAAAGGTGCTCATGCACATATCGAACTTCCGGCCGGTCAAGCGCGTGCGCGACGTCGTGCGCGTATTCGCGGGCGTGAACAAGGAAGTGCCTTCCGTGTTGGTGATGGTCGGCGACGGCCCGGAGCGCGTTGAGGCGGAAGCCGAAGCGCGTGAACTTGGCGTCGCCGAACACGTGATGTTCCTCGGCAAGATCGATGCGATTGCACCGCTGCTGGCGGGCGCCGATCTGTTTCTGCTCACCAGCGAACAGGAGTCCTTCGGCCTCAGTGCCCTCGAGGCGTTGGCCTCCGGGGTGCCCGTCATCGGCGCCCGCGCCGGCGGGCTCCCGGAAGTCGTGATCGACGGAGAAACCGGATTTCTGTGCGAGGTTGGCGACGTGAGCGCCATGGCAGCGGCCGGTGTCGCGCTGCTCACGGATCCGGCCAAGTGGCAGCAGATGAGCACGGCCGCGGCGGCCGATGCGCGGAAGCGCTTCTCCGAAGACGCCGTCGTCGCGCAGTACGAAGCGCTCTATGAGCGCACCCTCGCATCGGCGGTCGCCGGACGATGAATTCATTTTTCTGCGGGTGGATGACAGCGTGACGATTTTTCAGGCAGTAGTGCTCGGCATCGTGCAGGGACTCGCCGAATTACTGCCGATTTCGAGTTCGGCGCATCTGGCGCTCACTCCGTACTTCTTCGGTTGGACGGACCCCGGTCTCGCCTTCGATGTGGCGCTGCATCTCGGCACGCTCATTGCGCTGGTGTGGTACTTCCGCGCCGAGTGGATTGACATGACGAAGAGCGCGTGGCGCATCGCGTCCACTCGGCGCATCGAGACGGTGCACGATAGGCGTCTCGTGTATCTCGTCGTGGCCACGATTCCCGCCGGCGTGGGTGGACTGCTGCTCAATGACCTCGCCGAAACCACCTTTCGCTCGCCGAAGATCATCGGGACGGCGCTCGTCGTCATGGGCGTGCTGCTCTGGGCCGTCGACCGTTGGAGTGCACGCGCACGCATGCTCGACGAAGTCACGATGCGCGACGCCATCATCGTGGGTTGTGCGCAGGTGTTGGCACTCATCCCCGGCGTCTCGCGATCGGGTTCGACGATCACGGCCGGGCGTTTTCTCAAACTCGATCGCCCCAGCGCCGCGCGCTTCAGCTTTCTCATGAGCATGCCGATCACCTTGGCGGCCGTCATTCTGAAAGTACCGGAAGCGGTGCGGTCTCACGGTATCTCGGCGCCGCTCGTCGCGGGTGTGATCGCCGCCGCCATCAGCAGCTGGTTGGCCATCACCGTGCTTCTGCGCTACGTCAGCAAGCATAGCTTCGGGGTGTTCGCCGTGTACCGCGTCGTTCTGGCCGCGGTCGTCTTCGCCACCATCGCGACCCGTAGTTGATGACCGTCCCGTCGCCGACGCTCGCCACCGAGTGCGGGCTCGCACGGCTTGAGCACCTGGCGCTCGTCGGATCCACGATGGACGAGGCGCATCGTCTCGCGCAGGCAGGTGCCGAGGCGGGCACGCTCATACTTGCCGACGCGCAGGATGGCGGTCGCGGTCGGGGCGGACGGAGCTGGGCCTCTGAGGCGGATGCCGGCATCTGGATGACGCTCATCGAACGCCCCCGCGATCAACGCGCACTCGACGTGCTCGCGCTGCGCATCGGCCTGGCGCTCTCCGACGCGCTCGAGCCATTCTGCGATGGTCCGATCACCCTCAAGTGGCCGAACGATTTGTTTGTCGGGGCAGGGAAGTTGGCAGGCATCCTCATCGAAGCCCGCTGGCGCGAGTCACTCCCGGAGTGGGTCGCCATCGGCGTTGGCGTGAATCGTCGCGTGCCGGCGTCATTCCCCGCCGCCGCCTCGGTTCGTGCTGACGTCCCACGCGACGATCTCCTGCGCGCCATGCTGCCCGCCATGCGTCGGGCTGCGTCGCAGGTCGGTAGTCTCACGCCTGTTGAATGCGCGGCGTGGGCCGAACGCGATCTGGCCTACGGTCGCGACATCACCCAGCCGCGCGCCGGACGGGCCATGGGGATCGATGCCACGGGCGCGTTGCTGATCGCCGAACCCCGCGGTGCGATGTCCGCCGCGCGCAGCGGCTCGCTCGTGCTTGCCGGAGAATCGCCATGACCGGCCTCTATGTTGATCGTTTTCGACGTCGGTAACACGAAGACCACAATCGGCTTGTTCGATGGTGACACGCTGCGCGGCGATCGGCTCATCAACACGCTCGCCGCGAGCCGACTCTATCAACGCGACACCATCTGCGTCGATCTCGGCACGGCAACCACCTTCGATTGTATCACGGCCGACGGCGTCTTTCCTGGCGGTGTCATTGTGCAGGCAGTGCGAACGTCGGCGGAAACACTCACGCGTCGCACCTCGAAGCTGCCGGGCACCAAGCTGATTCCTTTCCTTCGGGTGATCGGCACGCGCACCAAGTAGTGCAGTCGTGCGGGAGTCCTCTTCGGCGCGGCGGACGCCATCGACGGCATGGTGCGCCGCATCAAAGCAGAATGGCCCGGTCGCGAGGTACCACTCGTCGTGGCCACGGGCGGCTTGGCCGAAACCCTGCAGCCATGGTGCTCGGAGTTGGATCCCATCGAACCGACGCTCACACTTCAGGGATTGCGCCTCGCCTGCGACCTGCTCGTTCGGCAATAAGTCGTAATTCCCGGTTCGTGAACACTGCCTACACGGCAGACCCTGCTATTTGGATGCTGCCATTTTGTTCGATTCGATGTCGTTACGGCAGCAAGTTGTATTCCGTAAACGCTTTTATTGCTTGAGGTTACGGGATTCAACGGTAGCGAGGCCCGCTTGACTGGCGCGCGCGTGGTGCTTACCTTTTCTATTGTTAGCACTCGACATCGTTGAGTGCTAACATCGAGCACTTTCATCGTTCGATCCCTGACACATACGCAGGAGACACAGTTATGGCCACTATTAGTGCCGCCAAGGTAGCGCCGCTCGCGGATCGCGTCGTCGTGAAGCCGAGCGAAGAAGCGGAACAGATGCGCGGTGGGCTGTACATCCCGGACACCGCCAAGGAAAAGCCACAGCAGGGTGCGGTCGTGGCTGTTGGCCCGGGACGTTATGAGAAGGAGACCCGCGTTCCGATGGACGTGAAGGTCGGCGACAAGATTCTGTACGGGAAGTACAGCGGTACGGAAGTGACGATCGACGGTGAGCAGCTGCTCATCCTCCGCGAGTCGGATGTGCTCGCGGTGATCAGCTAATCGTCTTCGAACCACTCAACGGTAAATAGCAACTATGGCTGCCAAGGAACTGCATTTCAACGTGGACGCGCGCGCTGCTCTCAAGCGTGGCGTCGATCAGCTCGCCGAGGCCGTGAAGGTCACGCTCGGACCCAAAGGTCGTAACGTCGTCATCGAAAAGAAGTTCGGCGCCCCCACCGTGACCAAGGACGGCGTCACGGTCGCGAAGGAAATCGAACTCGCTGATCCGATCGAGAACATGGGCGCGCAGATGGTGAAGGAAGTCGCGACCAAGACCTCTGATCTCGCCGGCGACGGCACGACGACCGCCACGGTGCTCGCCCAGGCGATCTTCCGTGAAGGCCTCAAGAATGTGACCGCCGGCTCCAACCCGATGGCGCTCAAGCGCGGCATCGAGAAGGCCGTCGCGAGCATCGTCGAAGAGCTCAAGCGCATCTCCGTGCCCACCTCGGGCCGTAAGGAAATCGCGCAGGTCGGTACCATCTCGGCGAACAACGACCCCGAGATCGGTAACCTCATCGCGGAAGCGATGGAAAAGGTCGGTAAGGACGGCGTGATCACCGTCGAAGAGGCCAAGGGCCTCGAGACGACGCTGGAGACAGTTGACGGTATGCAGTTCGACCGTGGCTATCTCTCGCCGTACTTCGTTACGGATCCGGAGAAGATGGAGGCGGTCCTCGAGAACGCCATGATCCTGATTCATGACAAGAAGATCTCGGCCATGAAGGATCTCCTCCCGGTGCTCGAGAAGGTTGCCCAGCTCGGCAAGCCTCTCCTCATCATCGCGGAAGACATCGAAGGCGAAGCTCTCGCGACGCTCGTCGTGAATAAGCTCCGCGGCACGCTGCGCGTCGTCGCCGTCAAGGCGCCGGGCTTCGGCGATCGTCGTAAGGCGATGTTGCAGGACATCGCAACGCTGACCAAGGGTCAGGTCGTGTCCGACGAAGTCGGCTTCAAGCTCGAAAACGCGGTCATCACCGACCTCGGCTCGGCCAAGCGCATCGTGATCGACAAGGACAACACGACGATCATCGACGGCGCCGGCGAGGCGAAGGACATCGAAGGTCGCGTGAAGGAAATCCGTGGTGCCATCGAGAAGAGCACCTCGGATTACGATCGTGAGAAGCTCCAGGAGCGTCTCGCGAAGCTCGCCGGTGGCGTGGCCATCATCAATGTCGGCGCTGCCACCGAAGCGGAAATGAAGGAGAAGAAGGCTCGTGTCGAAGACGCGCTGCACGCCACGCGTGCCGCCGTCGAAGAGGGCATCGTCCCGGGCGGCGGCGTCGCGCTGATCCGCGCGCAGCATGTGCTCAAGGACGTGAAGGTCGCCGAGCGCGACGAGCAGATCGGCGTTGACATCGTGCGTCGCGCGATCGAAGAGCCGCTCCGCATCATCGTGCAGAACGCGGGTGGCGAAGGCTCGATCGTCGTCGAGAAGATCCGTACGGCGAAGGAAACCAGCTTCGGCTACAATGCGCTGACCGATGTGTACGAAGACCTCGTGCAGGCTGGCGTTATCGACCCGACCAAGGTGACCCGCACCGCGTTGCAGAACGCGGCGTCGATCGCCGGTCTCCTCCTCACGACGGAAGCGTTGATCGTCGAGAAGAAGGAAACGTCGGCTCCCGCTGGCGGCGGCCATGGTGGCGGCGGCGGCGGTATGGGCGGCATGTACTAAGCCGTTCAGCCAGTCGAAGGAAACAGAACGGGCGCCCAATCGGGCGCCCGTTCTGCATATTCGCCGGCCGCGTCACGGCGACAAGCCGAGCGACAATTGCGACGCGTGCACCAGCCACGCCGCTTCGCCGGTCGAGGCCATCGGCGGCAACGGGACCTGCTGCGATGCCGCTGAGAGTGCATCGCGCGACCATCCGGCGCGGCGCAAGGCCTCACGGGTTCGCTCCACGGCCAATGTGGGCTGGTTGTTCGTTTCGCTGAGATGCGTGAGCAGCACTCCGCGTAGCCCGCGGTGCACACAACCACTCACGAATGCGGCCGCCGCCCCGTTCGACAGGTGCCCGAGGCCGCCGCTGATCCGCTGTTTCAGTGACCACGGATACGGACCACGGGCCAGCATCTGTTCGTCGTGATTCGACTCGATCACGATGAGGTCGAGCCGCTCGAATGCCACCGGCAGCGCGTCCGGTACCCGACCGACGTCCATCGCGATTCCCACGCGCGCGCCGCTGCTCACGTCGGTGACCACGAGCGCGCGGCAGTCTCGCGCATCATGCGGCACCTTCGTGGTCTCCACCAGGAAGCCACCCACGGTCGTTACGCCGTCGTCCACGAACGCTCGCGCATCACGCGGCCGTGCGTCCGCGCCGCAGCCGCTGCCGAGCGCGTCGAGTGTGCCCGCCGACCCGTACACGGGCCATCCCCAACGCGCACTTGCCGTCGCCGCTCCACTCGCATGATCCGTATGCTCGTGCGTCAGCAGCACCGCCCCGATCTCTTCAGGGCGACGTCCAGCCGCGTTCAGTCGCCGTACCAGCGACCGAGGGCCGAAGCCCGCGTCCACCAGCACGGCGCCATCCGTGCCGTCGATCAGGATGGCGTTGCCGCGGCTCCCGCTGCCCAGGACCGTTACGCGCAGCATACGAACACGGCCGCGATCAGTGTCGAGGCCACCGGCGGTCGGCGGTGCTCATCGCGTGTACCTGCGCCAACCACGCGCGGTCGCCTTCCGAGAACGCCACCTGCCGACGCGCCATCATGCGCTCCGCGATCTGCGCAAACTTCACCGCATCGAACAACTCGTACGGTGCGCCTGCGCCCCACGAGAATGGCGCAACGGCCTTGGGTGGCATCGTATCGAACACGTTGGCGCCAGCGCCCAGCACGCAGCCCGTGGTCAGTCGCAGCCCGATACCCGTCTTCACGTGATCACCGAACATCGTGCCCAGAAACTGCAAACCGCTATCGCGCATACCGTCGGGGGTCCACAGCGCGACCGTGCCGTAGCTGTTCTTGAGATTACTCGTGATGGTGCCGGCACCGAGATTCACCCATCGCCCGAGCACCGAGTGCCCTACGAACCCGTCATGACCCTTGTTGGCGTGGCCGATGAAGATCGACGACGACAGTTCACCGTGTACGCGACAGGTATCACCGATCGACGAACCCGCGACTCGATCGGCCGTGACGACACTGTCGCGGCCGATGTAGCACGGGCCCATGACTCGCGTAAACGCCTGCACATGGCATCCGCGTCGTAGCAGCACCGGCCCCGCGCTCGTGTCGAACACGGACATCGGTTCGATAATCGCGCCGGCTTCCACGTACACCGGATGGCTCCCAATCACCATAACCATGCCCGTTCCGGCGTGCAGCGTCGTGGTTGGCAGCGTCGCGGCCAGTGCCGGAATGTCGCGTTGCAGCAGCGGTTGCAGGGTCCCGATCAGGTCCCAGATCTCGTCCAGCCACACGCCATCGAGGTCGAGCGCTTCCGCTTCGTCACCGGTACCGTCGGGAAGTGCTCGGTCGTGCACCAAGGCATACGAGCCATCAGCCAGCATCGTCAGCGCGCGCTCGTCGCGCATCTCGACGTCCAAGCGACGGGCTGCGACGCGGCCGGCGATCGTGATCACCGAGGCGGCCTGCAAGACGGTCGAGGCTGGGCCATCAAGAAACGGCAGCGCCCGCGCATTCACGAGCCACGTGCCCGCGGCCAGCGCTCGCCCGTTCACACACGATGGGGCCTCGCCTTCCGCAAACCCCTGCAGATGCGGGGCAGAAACAAACCCGCCACTCCCGACACCGAGCGCCAACTCCCACCGCTCGCGCACCAGCAGCGCACCCGCACGCATCTCGCCGAGCGGTCGGCTCGTCGCGAACGGTTCGAAGCGCCGTGCGATCGCGTCGTCGTACAAGGCGATCACGACCCGCGCACCTCGGGCGGGAGCGCATCGAGCAACGTCTTGAGATCCGCCGCCTTCTCGCGCGTCGTCACCATCACCAGCCCCTCGCGAGCGACCACCACAAGGTCGTCCACGCCATAAAGCACCACGCGTGTACCATCGGCATGCACCACGTTCCCCGACGCCTGTAATGCGAACGTGGGGCCCAGCATCGCGTTGTCCTGCGCGTCGCGCGCACGCACGCGATGCAGCGCGGCCCACGTCCCGACGTCATCCCATTCGAACCGTCCGGGAAGCACCAGTACACGCGCGCTGCGCTCGAGCACGCCCACATCGATCGCGACCGACTCGACGTGCGAGAAAAACGCCTCGAGATCGTCGCCGGCCGCCGTGAGCGCCGGCTGTACTTCCGGCGTGTGCAGGCGGATCTCTTCGAGCAGATCGCCCACGCACCACGCGAAGATCCCCGAGTTCCAGAGGAACCCGTCGGCCACCATCTGCACGGCCCGCTCGCGGTCGGGCTTCTCCACGAAACGCGCCACATGCTGCACGCCTTCGCGCATCGGCGCGCCCGGCTGGATGTAGCCGAAGCCCGGATCGGGGCGCGACGGGACAATCCCCACCGTGACCAAGGCGCGTTCCTCGAGGGCAACCCGGGCCGCCTCGGCAAGCGTGGCCCGGTAGGCCTCGACATCGCCGATCGCCCAGTCGGCGTGCACGCAGATCATCACGGCGTCGCCGCCGGCGCGCTGCGCGATCACCTGCGCTGCCCACGCCAGTGCGGCGCACGTGCCGGCGGGCCGCGGCTCGGCAATCACATTCTCCGGCGGCAAATCGGGCTCCAGCGCCAGCACCGCATCGCGCAGCGAAGCATTCGTGAGCACTAGCGTCTGCGCCAACGGCGCGAGCGGCCGCATCCGGTCGAGCGTGTCCCGAAGCATGGGCGCGTCGCTGATCAGCGGCAGCAACTGCTTGGGACGCTCAGGCGTGGAAAGCGGCCAGAAGCGCGAGCCCACGCCTCCGGCGAGGACGACATTCCAGAGGTTCATGGCACCACCGGCGTCGTTCCGGTATAGGCGCGGACCCGCTCCAGCAGGCGACGCGGACTGAACGGCTTCGTCATGATTTCGGAAACGCCAAGGGAATCGACTTCGCGCAATTGCGCATCCTGTCCTGCTGCCGTGAGGACGATGCAGGGCAGGTGACGCCACCGTGCGTCGCCGCGCAGGATCCGCAGGATCTCGGTGCCCGTCATTCCCGGTAGCATCAGATCGAGCACCACCAGCGCGACGGACGGCGTGGACTCGAGGTGCGCGAGCGCTTCCGCGCCATGCTCAGCCAGGAGGACGGTGAACCCGGCCTGCTCGAGCCGCGTCCGGATGATGCGCCCGATATGTGGCTCGTCGTCCACCACGAGCACCGCCACCCCGAGCAGGGAGAGCCCGGCGGCCGGGTCCACCGGCATCGGGACCGCTGGTCGCGCGCTCAGACCAGCGAGGCGATCTGCGCCCGAAACCGACGGAGATCGTAGAGCAGCGCCGAGAGATTGGCCTCCGGGCGCAAGAGCACCAGCAGGAAGGCGTCGGGGGACACGGATGTCACGACGACGGTGCCGAGGCCGTACTCGAGCACCATTAACCCGAAGTCACCACGCCCTGACGCGACGCCCATCTCGGCCGCCGCCAGAGCCATGGGAGGCACGTAGGCGGCGAGGCCGTCGGGGTCGAGGGCGGCATCGGTGGCGCCGTCGATCAGGAGACCGTCGCGCCCGAGGACGATGGCGGCATCCACACCGTCGCGGCGGCGCAATGCACTGACGAGATCGCGAATGGTGGGCATGGCGGAACGCTGGTCGCGAAGCGGGGTGAAGTCAAGCGACACTGCTCACGTGATTGCGCACCTGATAACGGCACCAAGCGCTTGCCCGGACACGAGTTGAGCGGTAACCTCCACATTCGTACTGCTATCGTTTCCGACCATGGGAGTCACCCTGATTGCTCGTTTCTTCGGCGCGCCTCGAGTCGCTCGGCGTGCTCTGTCGTTGGGGGCCCTGATCGTCACGGCGGTCGCCCTCGTCGCGTGCGACGACGCGAACAACCTGCTTCAGGCCGCGTCGTCTGAGAACACCGCGCGCAATTTCAGCGTCTACGCGCTCTCGGGTACATCGTCGGCACTTCCTGCGGCGTATCAGTTCACGTCGGAGCGCCTCGCTCGTCCTCAGTTGCTGACCAATGGCGGCGTCAATTTCGACGTGGCGTTCGACCTCACGAGCGACAACAAGGTCACGCTCCTGCCGGTCCGCACGGTCGTGCCGCTCCCGCCGGCCGGTGTCTCCAGCGTTGGCCTGCTCAAGTCCACAACCAGCTTCAGCGCGCTCGAGCGGGCGCCCGATCGCGGCTATGCGATCGATTCCACGCTCGTCATTGGTATCGGTGAAACCGTCGTGCTGCAATTGCCCGGTTCCGGCTGCTTTTCCGGCGAACCGTATTACGCCAAGCTCGTCGTCGATAGCATCATCGTTGCACAGCGGCGCATCGTGGTCGGCTCGCTCGTGAACCGCAATTGCGGGTTCCGCGCGCTGACGGTTGGAATCCCGAAGAACTGATTTTCGCATGCATGATATTCGGTTGTTGCGCGACCAGCTCGAGCATCTGCGTGAAGGCATGCGCCGTCGCGGTAAGCTCGCCGAACTTGGCCCCATGCTCGACCGCGCAGAATCGCTCGAACGAGAGCGTCGGGCGGCGATCACGGAGCTCGAGGCCCGGCAGGCGCATCGGAACAAGGTCACGGCGGAGGTTGGTCAGCGTCGCAAGGCGGGTGAAGACGCGACCGAACTCATGGCCGAAGGACGCGCCATCGGCGAGCAGATCGCCACGCTCGAGCAGCGCCGCGCCGAAACCGAGGCGGCGGTGCAAGTCATGCTGTACGAGCTGCCGAACATCACGTTGCCCGACGTCCCGGAGGGCGACGAGACCGGCAACACGGTGGTGCGGAGCTGGGGAAGCCCGCGCACGCCACACGCGTCCATCGTGCCGCACTGGGAGAAGGGCGAAGCGTTCGGCATGATCGACCTCGCCCGTGGCGCCAAGATCAGCGGCTCGGGCTTTATCGTGTACCGCGGTCGCGGCGCTCGTCTTGTGCGAGCCCTCATGAACATGATGCTCGATATTCACACCGAGGAGCACGGCTACGAAGAAACGTGGGTGCCGCTGGTGGTGAATCGTGCGTCGATGACCGGCACCGGCAACTTTCCGAAGTTCGAGGAAGACGCCTACGCGGTTACCGAAGACGAGCTGTTTCTTATTCCCACCGCCGAAGTCCCGGTCACCAATCTGTATCGCGACGAGATTCTCGACGCGAGCGAACTGCCGAAACGGTTCTGCGCCTTCAGCGCCTGCTTCCGACGTGAGGCGGGCGCCGCCGGCAAGGACACGCGTGGTCTCCTCCGTGTCCACGAGTTCGACAAGGTCGAGCTGGTGCGGTACGCCAATCCCGACACGTCTTTCGACGAGCTGGAGCTGCTGACCAGCCAAGCGGAAACAATTCTCCAACGGCTCGAATTGCCGTACCGCGTGTTGCTGCTGGCCGCCGGTGACACGGGGTTTTCGAGTGCAAAGACGTACGACCTCGAAGTATTCGCGCCGGGCGTCGGCAAGTGGCTCGAAGTCTCGAGCTGCAGCCTCTTCACCGACTTCCAGGCGCGTCGCGCGAACATCCGCTTTCGTCCCGCGCCGGGAGAGAAGCCGAAACTCGTGCACACGCTGAACGGATCGGCGCTCGCCTTCTCGCGCGTCATCGCGAGCATTCTCGAGCATCACCAGCAGCCCGATGGCTCGGTCCGGATTCCCGAGGCGCTTCAGCCGTACCTCGGCCGCGCTGAACTGCGCTGAGCGTCGCTGACCATGCGTCGTCGCCGCTGGCCCGTAGTCGTCATGGTGCTCGGCGTGCTGGGGCTGCTCACGTGGTACGTCGTCTACACGCAGCATGTGGTGCGCCAACTGCGGGTCGCGGCGGCAGGGCAGGGGCAGATGTATTCGCGGATCTTCCGGGCGTTGCAGGATACGAGCGCCACGCAGGATCCCACCGTAACCCTGCTGGAGCTTTCCCAGCAGATCCGTGAGTCGGGGTTGCCCCTCGTGCTCACCGATCCCGACGGCCGGGTCTCAGCCGTCGCAAACTTGCCGTTCGACGAACCCCTCGACGGTGCGCGCACGAAAGCGTTCGTGCAGGAACTCGATCGGCAGAGTGCGCCGGTCCTGCAGCCCGGTGGCGGTGGTGTGCATTACGGCGACAGCCCGATCGTGCGTGGCCTGCAGGTCATTCCCATCCTGCAGGCCATCGGCATCGGTCTACTCGTCGCCTTCGGCATCTACGCGCTGATCGAGCGCGGGCGAGCTGATCGCGAGAAGGTGTGGGCCGGTATGGCGCGCGAGGCCGCGCACCAACTCGGAACCCCGCTCTCGGCGATGGCCGGATGGCTTGAATTATTGCGCGACATGGTCACGACGACCACCGCGACGCGAGCGGTCGACGCCATGGAGCAAGATCTGCAGCGGCTGGAACGGGTGTCCCATCGGTTCGAACGCATCGGCCGTCCGCCGCGTGACGACCAAGTGGACTGCGCTGCGCTCGTCGATCGGCTCGCGTCCTACTTTGCCGCGCGCGCGCCGACACTCGCGCGTACGGTCCGCATTCGGAGCGAGCACCCCGAGGGACCGCTCATGGCCCGCGGCGACAAGGTGCTGCTCGAGTGGGTCATGGAAGTGCTGATCAAGAACGCCATGGATGCTCTAGCTGGACGCAATGGGGAGGTCATCGTGTCGGCGGTGCCGCTCCCGGAGGGCGGGGTGCGCATTCGCGTGCAGGACGACGGCCCCGGCGTTCCCCGCAAGCTGCGACAGCGCATTTTCGACGCCGGCTTCACCACGAAGGATCGTGGGTGGGGCATCGGACTCTCGCTCGCGCGTCGGATTGTGCAGGAGAATCACGAAGGGAAGCTGGTGCTCGCCGACACCGACCGCGGAGCGGCCTTCGACGTTATCTTGAGCGGATGACGACGACGGGTTGGTCCGGTTCCCTTTTTGACGCGGTGCCTGCGGCGCCGACGCTCGATCTCGAGGCGCTCACACGAGGCCTGAATCCCGGCCAGCGCGAGGCCGTGTTTCATGACGACGGTCCGGCGCTGATCCTCGCCGGTGCCGGTTCAGGAAAAACACGCGTGCTCACCACACGCATTGCACGGCTGATCGGCGATCGCGGGGTCGCCCCTCACGACATCCTGTCCGTGACGTTCACGAACAAGGCGGCCGGCGAGATGCGAGCCCGAATCGCCAGGTTTCTCGGACACGAACCCAAGGGTATGTGGTGCGGCACCTTCCATGCCCTCGGCGCGCGCATGCTGCGCGGTGTTGCCCCGATCGTGGGGCGACAGCAGAACTTCACGATCTACGACGAAGACGACACCATCGGCGCTGTCAAGCGCGTCATGGAGCGTCGAAAGCTCAGCCCCACACAGTTCGCGCCGAAGGCGATTCTCAGCGCGATCTCGAGTGCCAAGAATGCCCTCGTCGCGCCCGGCGAGTATGCACGCACCGCGCGTGACACATTCACCACGGCCGTCGCCGGCGTGTACACCGATCTCGAACACGCGTTGCAACAAGCCAACGCGGTCACGTTCGACGATTTGTTGGTGCTGCCTGTTCGCGCACTCGAGCAGGACGAGGCACTGCGGGCGCATTATCAGCGTCGCTTCAAGTACGTGCTCGTCGACGAGTATCAGGATACCAACGCCGCGCAGTTCCGCTTCGTGCAGCTCATGGGTGGGGGTTATCGCAACGTGATGGTCGTCGGTGACGACGACCAGTCCATCTACGGGTGGCGCGGCGCCGACATCCGCAACATCCTCGATTTCGAGCGCGCCTTCCCTGGTGCGCGCGTCGTGCGCCTCGAAGAGAATTACCGGTCCACGCCGAACATCCTCGCGCTCGCCAACGCCGTGATCGCGGAGAACACGGAGCGGCGCGGCAAGACGTTACGCGCCACGCGACCGGAGGGGGAAACGGTCACGCTGGTCGAAGCACTGGATGAGCGCGACGAAGCCGACTTCATCGCCGACACGATCACCGCGCGCATGTCGCGCTCCGATCTCGCGCGGCGCGACTGCGCGGTGCTGTACCGCACGAATGCGCAGAGCCGCGCGATCGAAGACGCGTTTCGTCGCCGCAATATGCCGTATCGTCTCGTCGGCGCCGTACGCTTCTACGATCGTCGCGAGATCCGCGATATCATGGCCTACCTGAAACTGGTCGCCAATCCCGCCGACGACGAGGCGTTCCGTCGTGCCGTGAACGTGCCCAAGCGCGGACTCGGCGACGCCACGATTACGCTGCTGGTCGAGCGCGCCCAGCGCGCGGGCGTGCCACTGCTCACGATCGCGTCGCGCATCGATGTGATCGCGGAGTTGCGCCCCGCCGCGCGAACGGCCCTCGCTGATTTCGTCTCGCTCGTACAGCGCTTGCGTGCAGCGGCCATCGACTCGGCGGTCGATGAACTGCTCCGCGACCTCGCCGCCTCGATCAAGTATGCCGACCACCTGCGCGCCGAAGGGCCGGAAGGGCTGGAGCGCATTGAAAACGTGCGCGAACTCATCGCCGGTGCCGCGGAGGTCGTCGCCGACGAAGGTGGTGAAGTCGGACTCACGCCGCTTGATCACTTCCTGCAGTCGTCGACGCTCGTCGCCGGTATCGACAAGCTCGATCCGAATGCCGACGCGGTGACCTGCATGACGATGCACAACGCGAAGGGACTCGAGTTCCCGCTCGTGTTCGTTTCCGGCCTCGAGGACGGTCTCTTCCCGCTCGCGCGCGCGGCCGAGGATCCCAGTCAGCTCGAAGAGGAGCGCCGTCTGTTCTACGTGGGCATCACGCGCGCCGAGACGAAGCTGTACCTCACCTGCGCCGAGCAGCGTCGGCGAAATGGCGAGATGATGTTTTCGATGCCCTCGCGCTTTCTCAAGCAGGTCACGATCTCGTTGGCCGAACGCCAGAAGACGGCGCGCGCCAAGTCCGAGGGACGGGGCGGCTTCGCCTCCATTGGCGGTACGCAGTCCGGGCGCGACAGCGACGACTCGTGGGGACGCAGCAGCTACAGTGCCGGTGGTGGTAGTGGGGCAAAGCGCTCCGGCGGACCGTATGGCAGCGCGTCGTACGGCGCCGGCAATACCGCGTTCGGCAAGAGTGCCGGGTCGTTCTCCACGCCCGCGCGGCGTGATCGCCCCACCGAGCCGGAACACGAGTCGCAGGATGCACCGATGTTCGCCATCGGCGAGAAGGTGCGTCACGGCAAGTTCGGTTCGGGCACCATCGCCGAACTCACTGGCAGTGGGCGCGACTTGAAGGTGCGCATCGATTTCGAGGACGAAGAAATCGGCCGCAAGACCCTAGTGCTGGCGCAGGCCAAACTCGAACGCGGGTGGGACTAGGTGTCGGTTACGAACGATGATGTGCTCCATGTGGCGCAACTCGCGCGCCTGGCGATCGACGACGCACGCCTTCCCGGTCTCGTCGCTGAGCTGAACGGCATCCTCGAGCATATCGATGCGCTGCAGCCGACTGCGCTGCCCGCCGATCTCGGCGGGCGCGCCGAGGCTGGTATGCCGCTTCGCGCCGACGACGTGCCGCCAGTGGCGCTGCAACGCACCCGCGAAGCATTCGCGCCGGCCACGCGCGATGGATTCTTTTTGGTGCCACGCTTGGCCACCCACGGCGATGCCGGTGCCTCCGCCTCCGAGGGTGACGCATGAGCGTGGAATCGCTGAAGACGCACACGGTCGAAGCAGCGTGGGCCCAGTATGACGCCGTCGATGCCGGTCCCAGCGGTCTGAACGCCTTCCTCGCCGTTGATCGCGAAGGATCGTTGGCCGCCGCCCGTGCGTCGGCGACCAGCGCGAGTACCGCCGATCTCGCTGGCGTACCGGTCGCCATCAAGGACAACCTCGCCACGCTCACCCTGCCGACCACCTGCGGATCGCGGATTCTCGAGGGGTACGTCAGTCCCTACGAAGCCACTGCCGTGCGGAAGTTGCGTGATGCCGGGGCGATTGTGATCGGCAAGACGAACATGGATGAATTCGCCATGGGGTCGTCGACCGAAAACAGTGCTTACGGTCCCACGCGGAATCCGGTCGATCGCACGCGCGTGCCGGGAGGCTCCTCCGGTGGCTCCGCGGCAGCCGTCGCGGCCGGTGTCGTCCGCCTCGCGCTCGGCTCCGAGACCGGTGGCTCCGTGCGTCAGCCAGCCGCCTTCTGCGGGATCGTCGGGGTGAAGCCCACGTATGGACGCGTCAGCCGTTTCGGCCTCGTCGCCTACGCATCGTCGCTCGATCACGTCGGCGTCTTCGCGCGTAATGTCCACGATGCTGCGCTTGGGCTGGAGATCATCGCCGGACACGATCCGTACGATGCCACCTGCGCGTCACAGCCGGTGCCCCCACTACGCGAGTCTGCTGTACTTCTCGACCGTACACAGCCGCTCGCCGGTCTCGTTGTTGGTCGCCCGGTCGAGTATTTCACAGATGCCCTCGACATCCGCATTCGTGCACACTGCGATGCGTCGCTCGAACGCCTGCGTGCGCTCGGTGCCGAAGTGCGCGATGTCTCGTTGCCGCACACGGCGCTCGCGATCCCCGTGTACTACGTGCTCGCGCCGGCCGAGGCATCGAGCAACCTCGCGCGCTACGACGGCGTACGCTACGGTCTACGCGCCAATGCCGATGGACTGCGCGAGATGTACGAGCGCACGCGCTCAGGCGGTTTCGGTGCGGAAGTGACACGTCGCATTCTGCTTGGCACGTACGTACTCAGTGCAGGCTACTACGACGCGTACTATCGTCGCGCGCAGACCGTGCGCACGCTCATCACGCAAGACTTCGAGCGCGTCTTCGCCTCGGGCGTGCACGTGTTGTTCACGCCCACCGCACCGACGCCGGCGTTTCGCATCGGTGAGGTGTCCGATCCGTATGACATGTATCTCAGTGACATCTACACGGTGACGGCCAACCTTGCGGGCATTCCCGCCATGTCGCAGCCGATCGGCCTCGTCGACGGACTCCCCGTGGGCGGACAGTTCATGGCGGCCCGCTTCGACGAAACCACGATGTTCAAGGCCGCGGCTGCTCTCGAGCACGCCATGGGAATGGAGATCGGTGCATGAACACGACATCGCCAACTACCAGTTCGGCCGTCGATTGGGAGCTCGTCATCGGTCTTGAAGTGCACTGCCAGTTGAAAACGCGCAGCAAGATCTTTTGTGGCTGCGCGACATCGTTCGGCGAAGCACCCAACACCAACACGTGTCCGGTGTGCCTGGGGTTGCCGGGGGCACTGCCGGTGTTGAACGCGCACGCCGTCGAACTCGCCGCGCGCGCGTCGCTGGCCCTCGGCTGCATCGTGCACGAGACGTCGGTGTTCGCGCGGAAGAACTATTTTTATCCTGACCTGCCCAAGGGATATCAGATATCGCAGTTCGATCAGCCGATCGCGACCGGCGGCACGATCGTCGTCGATGACACCGTCGATCCGCCGCGTGCGATCCGTGTCCATCGCGTGCACATGGAAGAAGATGCCGGAAAGTCGGTGCACGACCGGTTCCGTGACGCCACCGCCATCGATCTGAACCGCGCCGGCACCCCGCTCATCGAGATCGTGTCGGAGCCCGAGATTCACTCCGCGGCCGACGCCGTGAGCTACCTCCGTCGACTCAAGCAGATCCTCGAGTACACTGAAGTCTCCGACGCGAACATGGAGGAAGGGTCGCTGCGCGTGGACGTGAATATCTCCATCCGTCCGCGCGGCGTCGAAACGCTCGGCACGAAAACCGAGGTCAAGAACCTCAACTCCTTCTCGTCGGCGGAGCGCGCCGTCGAGGTCGAGTTCGCGCGGCAGCGCGCGATCCTAGAGAGTGGCGGTCGCGTCGAGCAGCAGACGTTGCTCTACGACGAGAAACGCAATCAGGTGCGCTCCGCGCGCAGCAAGGAAGGCAGTCACGACTACCGCTACTTTCCCGAGCCGGATCTGCCGCCACTCTGTCTCACCCCCGCGTTCGTGCAGGCACAGCGCGAATCACTCCCCGAATTGCCGGCCGCGAAGCGCGACCGATTCACCGTGCAGTACGGACTCGGCGCCGCGGACATCGAACAGCTCATCGTGAATCGCACCCTGGCTGATCGCTTCGAAGCCGTCGTCGCGTCGTCGGGTGACGCGCGCCGTACGGCCAACTGGATGCTCGGTCCCGTGCTCGCCGCCGTGAATGCATCAGGGGGCACACTGCTCGACCATGCGGTCGACCCCACGCGTCTCGGCGCGCTCATCAAGCTCGAAGCGCGGGGTGACATCTCCAACACCGCGGCCCGTCAGATCTTTACGCTCATGGAACGCGAGCCCACCGAGCCACTGGTGATCGCGACGCGCGAGGGTTTGCTCAAGGTCACCGACGACTCCGCGCTGGTCGCTTGGATCGACGAGGTGTTTGCCGAGTCACCGACCGAGGCCGCGCGCTTCATGGCGGGCGAGCAAAAGCTGCAGGGTGTCCTGGTCGGCCAGGTCATGAAGAAGTCGAAAGGCTCCGCCGACCCGAAGAGGGTCAATCAGCTGCTGGCCGCTCGCGCGGAGTGAAGAGCGGCGTCGGGAGTGCAGCGGCATGTCGGAGTTCGGTCACCGGCATGCCGAACATCCGATCGGCTTCCAGCGCCGCTCGCACATCACCGCCTTCGCGCTTCGCTTGACGGCGGACTTTCTTCGCTTCGCGCAGCGGACTGTCGCCCGATGGGTCAAAGCGAAACGCATCGCTGTTGTCCCAGCGATTGAACAGATCTACGATGTAGTCGAACGAGCGCGCCATGTAACGACCGACTTCGGCATCGCTCAGATCCCAGCGGCTCTTCTCCGCAACGAGCTGGAAGATGCGCTGCCATGAGTCCGTATCGGTCACGTACACCATGCCGCGAAAGATGCGCCGATTGGTCGGTGTGCCGAACAACGTAGGGCTCAGAATGCGATCGAGATGCAGATCGGCCGGCGAGTGATCGATGGACAGGAGGTCACGGGCGCGTCGCGGCCAAGGATCGCCCAGGTGCGTGTCGATCCGGCTCTCCCAGTAGCTATGACCGAGCGCAGTCGTACTCGAGGTCACAGCCAGCTGTCGCGGTACGAAGAAGTTGTGGGCCACCACATCGGCGGCCAGATGCGCGAGATATCCGAGGCCAAAGGCACGCAACGACGGCGGTTCCGCTTCATCATGGATCTCGAGGCCGACGCGCCACGAGTGACAGTGACGCCCAACCTCTGCGTACTTCTTGGCGATGCTCGTATCCGCCGCGATCGACCCGTAGAGAAAGTCGGTGGGATACGCCGCCAGCAGGTCCGCGATCGTCGACGGCACGAGCGAGAGATTCCGGAGCAGCGCATCGCCAAGGAAGACGTGAGTGCCGGGCGTCCAGGCCCAGGCGTCCGTGGGGAAGCAGACCAACGCCACCAGCACCGCGAGGCTACCGACCATCCAGGCACCATGACGTACGAGCACGAAGCGCTCAGTCGTCGTCGTCAGGATCCACGGGGACAGGGGTACGACGCGGCCGCGGGTGACTCAGTCCCGTCGTCAGTTCGCCCGCGCCCACGCGAACCCCGCGAATCGCCGAGACGGCAGAAAGCGCGGTGTCTTCCAGTTCGTCCTGCAGCACATCCAGTACCGCGTTCACGTCATCCACGCGACGTGCCGTTGTTTCCGCCGCGTCGAGCAACTGCTCGCTCAACGTCTCGGCCGCGTCCGTCACACGCTCCACATCAGTCCGGAGCATCGCCACCACTTCCCGTGCGTCGCCTACGATTGCCGTCGCGTTCGCCAGCAGCGGCTTCGCGTCGGTGGTCAGTTTGTCGACCGTCTCGTTGAACTTCCGCACGCCGGCGCGCATCGAGAGGATCAGCAGAATTGTCGCAATCAGCACGCCGATGCCAAGCAGAAGCACGACGACCTGAAGCACACCGCTCGTCCACTCCAGCACGCCGCGCTCGGGGATCGTGCGGGCGATGATGGTGTCCGGGAACGTGGCGGCCTGCAGAAGCCGCGCAGACAACGCACTCACAAAGGTCATAATGATGATCTAAGGGTTTCCGGCAGGGTCGGGAAGGGGCTGCGGCGATCGATACCAGGCGTCGGCGACCAGTACGTGACGGTCAGGGCGTGCGTGACGCTTTCGCGGCTGCTATCCTTCCGCTCGCCCGATCGCTCCGTTCAATCGCCGCGTTCAACCCCGAGTGCATGTCCGCCGTCCAGTTTATTGTCGAAGGGGGTCAGCGTCTCAGTGGCTCGATCAGACCAGCAGGCAATAAGAATGCCGCGCTGCCGATCGTGGCCGCCACGTTGCTGACCGATCAGCCGGTACAGCTGCATAACGTCCCTCGGATTCGGGATATCGAGACCCTCGTGGAACTTGTCCGCACCACCGGCGCGGAATGCGAGTGGAACGGCCCGAACTCGCTGCGTGTGCATGCGAGGTCGGTAAAAGCGACCGACCTCGATCCGACGATGTGCGCGCGGATTCGCGCGTCGATCCTGCTTGCCGCGCCGCTGCTCGCGCGTTGCGGCACGGTGACGCTATCGCCACCTGGTGGCGACGTGATCGGCCGCCGCCGGCTCGACACCCACTTCCACGTGTTGCACGCGCTCGGCGCCGAGTACGAATTGGGTGAGCGGTTTCGCTTCACCGCGAAGGCCTTGACCGGCGCCGACGTTTTTCTCGATGAGCCCAGCGTAACGGCCACTGAGAACGCGCTCATGGCCGCGGTCGCTGCCACGGGGCGCACCGTGCTGCGCAACGCGGCGAGTGAACCACACGTCCAGGACCTCGCGCGCTTCCTCGTCGCCCTCGGCGCGCGCATCGACGGCATCGGGTCGAACGTCTACACCATCGAAGGCGGCAGGCCGCTCGGCAGTGCAACGCACGAGATCGGTCCCGATCACATCGAGGTCGGATCGTTTATCGGACTCGCGGCGGTGACCCGCTCGGAAATTCGCATTGAACGGGCCGGCGTCGAGCATCTGCGCAGCATACTCATCGGGTTCGAGCGGCTGGGCGTTTCCTGTATCATCGACGGCGACGACCTGATCGTGCCCGCTCAGCAGTCGCGCGTGATTCAAAGTGATCTTGGCGGACACGTCCCGAAGCTCGAGGATCAGCCGTGGCCTGCGTTCCCGGCCGATGTCATGTCGATTGCCATCGTCACGGCGACGCAGTGTGAGGGGATGATCCTCATGCATGAAAAGATGTTCGAATCCCGTCTTTACTTTACCGATAAGCTGGTCAGCATGGGCGCTCGCATCGTGCTCTGCGATCCGCATCGCGCGATTGTCTCCGGTCCTACGAAACTGCGCGGTAGCACGGTGGAATCGCCCGACATCCGCGCCGGCATGGCCATGCTGCTGGCCGCATTGTGTGCGGATGGAACGAGCGTCATCAACAACGCCCAGCAGATCGAGCGTGGCTATGAGCGGATCGAAGAGCGACTCGGAGCCCTCGGCGCCAGGATTCGGCGCGTCGAACTGAGCGCGCGCTGATCACGGGACGTCGATGAGTCTGATGCCGCTGGGATCGGCGGAGCCGGTATCCGGTATGCCCGATGGCGTGCTGGCGTGGACCACGACCCGCGCCGACGGCACGTTCGGGATGGGATCGCAGGAACCGGTTGGCGAGGTGATGGATCGATGGGCCGCACTCCAGGATGGGCTGCAGGCGCTCCGGATCGAGCGACTCGCCACGGCCCACCAGGTCCATGGCGCGAGCGTGGAGCGCCACGTGGCCGGCTGGCGCGGATGGCTGCGCTTGCGCGGCGTGGATGGTCATGTCACGACTACGCCGGGGACGGCGCTGGCCGTGACGATCGCCGATTGCACCCCCGTCTTTATCGCACATCCGGGTGGAGCCGTTGCGGTGCTGCACGCCGGCTGGCGCGGAACGGCGGCGCGCATCCTCGACGCCGGCCTCGACCAGCTGGGCGCGCTCGGATTTCCCGCCGACGAATGCGTGGTGCATCTCGGTCCTTCGATCTGTTTCGCGTGCTACGAGGTTGGTCCTGAGGTGCTCAGCGCTGTGTACGGAGTTCCCGTATTCGCCAAGGGTCAACTGGACGTGCGCGAAGTGCTGCGGGAACAGGTTTGGCGCCGCGGGGTCACCCAGATTTCAGTCAGTCCTGCCTGTACGCGATGCCATGCCGACCGGTTCTTCAGCCATCGTGGCGGAGATCAGGGTCGGCAGTTGGGCGTAATTGCGCTCCAGTCATCTTGACCTTGCAGGCGGTGGGGCGTAGGTTGCCACTCTAGGTAGTAACTCCTTCGTGAATTTCGCCCGCCTCGCGCGGGTGGGTGAAGTGTGGGGATGGTCCCCACACTTTTTTGTTCTTCGGTGTTTGGTTTTTTCTGGTTCTTACTGGAGACGTGCAGGTGGGCGAGATAGTCGAACCCATTGTCGCACAAGAGCTTGACACGCTTGGCTTTGATTTGGTGGAGATCCGGCGCGGGGGCTCACGCTCTCGTCCCGTGCTCGAGATCCGAATCGACCGGCGTGACGGCACGAAGGTGACGATCGAAGACTGTGCCAAGGCATCCCGCGCGGTGGAAGCGCGTTTGGAAGCCCAGGCGATGGTCGGAGAGCAGTATGTATTGGAAGTTTCTTCGCCGGGCGCAGACCGGCCGTTGAAAACCGCTGCAGATTGGCGCCGATTCGTCGGACGCCGAGCAACGGTCACGAGCGGCGCGCTGGCGGGGGGTAAACAGGAAGTCGAGATCCTTGCGCTGGACGGCGAGGAAGGCGCCGAACTCGCGCTGGTGCGTGATCCGAAAGGGAGGGAGTTCCAACTCCCCCTCGTCGAGGTCACCCAAGCGCGATTGGCGTTTCACTGGAAACGATAGGGGAGACGGATGGCCGGACCAGCGGAGATTCTCGCAGCATTCCGTGAACTGTCGAATCTGAAGCAGATCACGCGCGAGGAGCTGCACGGGCTTCTCCAGGACGGCATTCATGCTGCACTGGCTAAGAAGCACGGGGCCACCGTGCAGGCAGAAGTCGAGATCAACGAGGAGAAGGGCGCTATCCGCATCGTGCTGCTCAAGACGGTTGTGGAGGAAGTGACCGATCCTGCGCGTGAGGTCCCGCTCGAAGAGGCGCGATTCATGGACCCGGAGTTCCAGATCGGGGACGTGATGGAAACCGAGGTCGATTTCAATGAATTCGGCCGCACCGCCGTTCAGGCCGCCAAGCAGCGGATTGTGCAGCGCGTGCGCGAAGGCGAACGCACGCGCATTCGTGACGAGTTCGCCGGCCGGGTCGGAGACCTCCTCTCCGGTGAAGTGCAGCAGATCGAGCGTGGCAAGCTGGTGGTCATGCTCAACAAGTTCCGTGAAGCGGAAGCCATCATTCCGTATCGCGAGCAGAACCATCGCGAGCACTACCATCAGGGTGAGCCCGTCCGCGCCGTCCTCAAGCGAGTCGAGGACACGCCGAAGGGGCCGCGTCTGATTCTGAGCCGCTCCGATGCCCTGTTCGTGCAGGCGCTCTTCAAGCTCGAAGTGCCCGAAATTCAGCAGGGCATCGTGGAGATCAAGGCGGCCGCCCGTGAAGTGGGCAGCCGCACCAAGATCGCCGTCACGTCCCGTGATGACGCCATCGATCCGGTCGGCGCGTGCGTCGGCCTCAAGGGATCGCGCGTGCAGGCGGTCGTGAACGAACTCGGTGGAGAGCGTATCGACATCGTGCCCTGGTCACCCGATCCGGAGCGCTTCGCCAAGCTGGCCCTTGCCCCAGCTCGCGTCGCTCGCGTGTTCAGTGACGCGATGTCGCGAACAATTCAAGCCGTCGTCGACGAAGACCAGCTCTCGCTCGCGATTGGACGCAACGGTCAGAACGTGCGTCTAGCGTCCGAGTTGACCGGATGGAAGATCGACCTGTACTCGAGCCGTGAGTGGATGGAGAAGGGCGGAGAAGCGCCGCTGTTCGCACCGCTGCCCGAAGAAGAAGAAGAAGAAGCAGATGTCCCGCTGAACGAGATCGAAGGGCTCGAGATCGGAACGGTCGCCGTGCTGGCGGAAGCCGGGCTTACCACACTGAACGACATTCTCGATCTCGATCGCGACGATCTCCTGCGGTTGCCCGGTATCGCTCCCGAAGAGGCCGATCGGATCATGGCCATCATCGACGAGCTCACCACCGAAGACGACGGCGACGCCGGAAGTTCGAGCGCGTGAGTGATGAACCCCGCGTCGCGCCGACGCTCGATGATCCCGTGCGCCGAAAGGTGCTCGGACTGATCGGGCTCGGAGCGCGCGGTCGGCTTATCGTGGTCGGCGCCGAACGCGTCGCCATTGAAGCCGGGAAGGGCAAAGTGGTGCTGGCGGTGGTCGCGAGCGATGTCTAGCGCCACTCGCTGGAGAAGGTCGTGCCGGTCCTTCGGGCCCGTCGCATCGAAACGTTGGAGTGGCCGAGTGCGGCCGAGCTGGGCGGTGCTGTCGGGCGGGATACGACAGCGGCGATCGGGATTGTAGATCAAGCGCTGGCGCGCGGTATCCGTAGCGCCGTGGCCGGGGCAACCCCGGCAGGCGACGCGACGCGCGTTTCGCGTTAGGAGGACGGGTTGAGCAAGCTTCGTGTGCATGACATGGCGGGTGAGTTCGGTATCTCGGCTGACGAGGTTATCGCGCTGCTGCGCCAGATGGACGTTCCGGTTCGCAGCCATTTGTCGCTGTTGACCGACGATCAGGTTTCCCGTATTCGCGCCCGATGGGAGCGCGAAAAGCGCGTGCGCGCTGAGAAAGCGCAGCCCGCACCGGCCGCCGCTCCTCGACGCCGTCGCACGGGAGCCGCCGCTGCACCCGATGCTGTGATCCCAGCGGCCGAGGCAGAAGCGCCTGCCCCCGCAGTGCGTCGTCGGCGTGCCGCTGAGGTCGACGCCCACGCCGGTGAGTTCGCCGCCGCCCACGCGCACGGGGACGAAAACCACGCTGCCGACGCCCCCGCCCCCGAAGCGCAGCGGGAGCAGAACACGGTCGAAGTCAACCGTCCGGCGGTCCCGGCTGCGATGGAAGCACCCGTCGAGCAGGAACCCCAAGAACGTGCTGACATCGAACACGTCTCAGTAGAACGCGCCGCCGAGCTCTCGGCCGCAGCGGCCGCCGAACCCGTGCGCATTGATCCGCCCGTCGTTCTGACGCCGCCGCCTGCGAAGCCGAAGCCCGTCGTGTTCGCACGGCAGGACGCCGCGCCTTCGCCGCGTCTTGCTGTGCCGAGACCGGCATCCGTCGTCGATCGTCCTGCCGCGGTCACAGCGCCGCCCGCGCCAGTCGCCACCGCCGCATCGGCTCCAATCGGGGCGGCGCCGGTCGCCGCCATCATGCCACCCGCACCGTCGGCTCCGCTGTCGGCCGATCGGCCGCGTCCGCGTCCGGTCGTTCCTGGCGCGCCGCGCCCGGGCCGCATGGGTGGGTCGCCGAATTTCGGCGGGGCGCGTCCGATCGCGTCCGCCGCGCCGGGTGGTGGACTCGGTCAGGGTCAGCGCCGTGATGATCGTCGCCCCGGCGGCCCGCAAGGCGGCCCGGGTGGAGCACCCGGCGGTGGTCAAGGCGGTGGCCAGCCGGGACAGGCTGGTCAGGGTACCGGCATCGCGGCCAGCGCGCAGAGTCAGCAGCGCCGTGGCAAGAAGGGCAAGCGTGGAGCGGTCGATCAGGAAGCGGTGTCGGCCAACATCACGAAGACGATGACCGCCATGCGCGGCGCGCCAACGCGCGGCCGTGGTGGACGGCGCTTCGGTTCCGACATGCGTGCCGAGATGGAGGAGCAGCGCGTTGCGGCGGCGGAGAAGGAACGCAAGACCGTCCGCGTGAACGAGTTCATCACGGTGTCCGAACTCGCGCAGATCCTCGGTGTTTCCGCCACGCAGATCGTGGGCTTTGCGTTCAAGACGCTCGGTCTCATGGTCACCATCAATCAGCGCCTCGACTTTGACCAGATCGAACTGATCGCCGGTGAGTTCGGCTTCCAGGCCGTCAAGGAAAGCGATTACGCGGCTGATATGGAGGGCGAGCAGATTGTGGATGCGCCGGAAGATCTTCGGTCGCGCCCGCCGGTTGTCACGATCATGGGTCACGTCGACCATGGTAAGACGTCGTTGCTCGATTACATCCGAAAGGCCAACGTGGTCGCCGGCGAAGCCGGTGGCATCACGCAGCACATCGGCGCCTATCACGTGGAGGTCGCCAACAAGCGTACCATCACGTTCCTCGACACCCCGGGCCACGAAGCGTTTACCGCTATGCGTGCCCGCGGTGCTCAGGTTACCGACATTGTCGTCATCGTCATTGCCGCCGACGACCAGGTGATGCCGCAGACCGTCGAAGCGATCTCACATGCGAAGAGCGCCGGCGTTCCGATCATCATTGCTATCAACAAGGTTGATCTTCCCACGGCGCAGATCGGTAAGGTGAAGCAGGACCTGCTCCAGCACGAAGTCGTGCTCGAAGAGTTCGGCGGAACCGTGCTGCACTCCGAGATCTCGGCCAAGAAGGGAACCGGCATCGAAGAATTGCTCGATCAGATTCTGCTCCAGGCCGATATCCTCGAACTCAAGGCCAACCCGTCGCGTCGCGCGGTCGGGTCGGTCGTCGAAGCACAGCTCGACCAAGGCAAAGGACCGGTGGCGACCGTGCTCGTGCAGAACGGCACGCTCAAGGTCGGTGACGACTATATCTGCGGCATCTACTCCGGCCGCGTACGCGCCATGCTCGACGAACGTGGCAAGCCCGTGAAGTCGGCGGGTCCCGCCATTCCGGTGCAGATCCTCGGCCTCACGGGCGTGCCCATGGCCGGCGACCAGCTGCTCGTGGTCGAAGATGCCTCCGAGGCGCGTGACATTGCGCAGCGTCGTGAGCGTCTGGATCGCGAAGCACGGAGCCGTCGCAGCACGCGCGGACTGGTGTCGCTGGAAGACTTCATGTCGCAGACCAGCGCTGGCCAGAAGCGTCAGTTGCGCCTCGTCATCAAGGCCGACCAGGGTGGTCCGGCCGAAGCACTGGCCGATGCGCTCGGGCAGCTCTCCAACCCCGAAGTGCAGGTGGAAATCCTGCACCGCGGCGTTGGTGCGATCGCCGAGACGGATATTCTGCTCGCGAAGGCGTCAGGGGCCATCATCATTGGCTTCCACGTCCGTCCCGACAACAATGCCCGCGCGGCAGCCGAGCGTGAAGGCGTGGATATCAAGCTGTATCGCATCATCTACGAGGCCGTGGCCGACGTGAAGGCCGCCCTCGAGGGCATGCTCCGCCCGGAGTCGCGCGAAGTGGTGTACGGCGAAGCTGAGGTACGCGAAACGTTCAAGGTCGCACGCGTCGGAACGATCGCCGGTTGCATCGTGCGCTCGGGCAACATGAACCGGAAGGGACGTATGCGCGTCATCCGGGACGGCGTCGAGATCTACGACGGCGGCATCGCGTCACTGCGTCGCTTCAAGGACGATGTGAACGAGGTGAAGGAAGGCTACGAGTGCGGTATCGGCATCGAGAACTTCAACGACGTTAAGGTCGGCGACGTCTTCGAATGCTACCGTACGGAAGAAGTGGCTCGTACTCTCGACCAGGCTGCAAAGTCCTGAGGAGGCAGTATGGGCGAACCGCGGCGACCTGACCGCGTTGCCGAATCGATTCGCGAACAAGTGGCGACCTTCCTTGCAGAAGGCGCCAAGGATCCGCGAATTCGTGGCTTCGTTACCGTGACAGCGGTGGAGATGACACGCGACCTTCGGCACGCCAACGTGTTCGTGAGCGTGATGGGAGATGACGCAGCCATCAAGGCGACTTTCGAGGGACTCGGATCTGTCGCGTCGCACTTGCGTTCGATGCTCGGCAAGACGCTGCGACTGCGAAACGCGCCGGAGATTCACTTCAAAGCTGACGAGAGCATTGCGCATGCATCGCGCATCGAACAGCTGTTGGCACAAATCCGCACCGATCGTGATGCCGGTGCCGGCGAACACGTGGCAAACGAGCCGGTGGCAGACACCACGGGCGACGCCGACTCGACGGCCGGGGATGCCCGCGGCCCGTCGGGCTCCTTGCCCTCAGCCGAGTGACCGCGACCCGCTCGGCGTGATGGCGCGCTGAGGCGGCCGTGGGCGCGATGTCATGATTACGTCAGGACTGCTGTATGTCGACAAGCCGGCGCGGATGACCTCGCACGATGTCGTCAGCGTCGTGCGACGTGCGGCCCGCTCCAAGCGGGTTGGGCACGCCGGTACGCTCGACCCGTTCGCTACCGGACTGCTCGTGCTGGCGGTCAATGCCGCTACCCGACTGCTGCCGTATGTCGTCGGCGAGCCGAAAGTGTACGATGCGGTCATTCGGTTCGGCTACGAAACGGACACCGACGATCGCACCGGTGAGGTCACCCGCGAGGTGAAGCCTCCCGACGCCGAACTCCTCGCGCATCCTGATGCGACTCCGCTCCGCGATGCGATTGCTGCGCTGACGGGGCAACTGGCACAGGTACCGCCAGCGTTTTCCGCGAAGCACGTGAACGGCGAACGGGCCTACGCCTTGGCGAGACGAGGTGAAGTCGTCGATCTCCCGCCGGTTGCGGTAAATGTGATGCGCTGGGAGTGGCTCGCAAGCTCGTCCGACTCGCTCAGCGTGCGCATTACTTGTGGGGGAGGCACGTACATCCGCGCGCTTGCACGCGATCTTGGACGCGCCCTCGGAAGTGCGGCGCACTGCGACAGTCTGCGTCGCATTTCCAGCGGCGCGGCATGCGTGGCCGATGCGGAACCGCTCGAACGGCTCGACCCCGGTAGTCTCGTCGATGGCCGCGTCTTGTTGCGCCCACCACTGTCGGCCCTGGGTGACATCGCGCATGAGCCGCTCGACGACGCCGGCATCGCGGCGCTCCGTGTTGGCCGCCGCGTGGCGGCAACGACCGCGGGCCCGCGCGGCGCGCTCCTCTGGAACGACTCGGTCGTCGCGATTGCCGAGCGTACCGTCGGCGACTGGTGGCAACCGCGCGTGGTCATGCTGAGTCAGGAAACGGCGCCGTGACGTCGGTGTGGTCCGATCCCGTCGGATTGCCGATCGGCGAGTCCGGTGCCGTCGTCACGGTCGGCACGTTTGACGGCGTGCACCGCGGCCATCATGACGTCTTGGCACGCCTCGTCGCGCTTGCCACGGCGACCAAGCGGCCGAGTGTCGTCGTGACCTTCGAGCCGCATCCGCTGGAAGTGGTCCGTCCGGCAGACGCTCCGCCGCTGCTCACGTTGCACGACGAAAAGCTCGAGATGTTCGCGCAGTGTGGCGTGTCCTACGTGGCCGTACTCCCGTTCACGCCCATTCTCGCGTCGTACGAAGCGGAGCAGTTCGTGGATGCGGTGCTGATCGAGCGCTTCCGGGTCGTCGAGCTGCTCGTAGGGCATGATCACGGATTCGGACGCGGGCGGCTCGGAGATATTGACGTGCTGCAAGCGCTCGGCGCCTCCCGAGGGTTCGGCGTCACCGTGTTGCCGCCGGTGCACGCTGCCGACGGACAGGCCATTTCGTCGACCGCCATTCGGTCCGCGATACTGAAGGGCGATCTGCCGACCGCTGCGGCCGGCCTGGGTCGCCCCTACAGTCTCGCCGGCACCGTCATCCGGGGCGACCAACGGGGGCGATTGATCGGCTATCCTACGCTCAATCTGCTGCCCCCTCCCCTCCGGAAATTGCTTCCCCCAGACGGCGTCTACGCTGTCCGGGTCCAGACGCCACAAGGGCCCTTCGGCGGCATGCTGAACCTTGGTCCGCGGCCGACGTTCGGGGATGCGTCCCGGCGGATCGAGACACATGTATTCGATGCCACGCACGACTGGTACGGGGCGCCGATTCGGCTGGATCTGATCGCACGGATTCGGGATACCCAGGCCTACAGCGGAATCGAGGCACTGCGCGCGCAACTTGCCCTCGACGAAGCCGCCGCGCGCCAGACTCTACAGGGACTGGCTACCGCCACGAGCGCCGAACCCCTAAGTTAAAAGGCTAGGCGGACTTTTCGCCGTTTCTCGCGTCTCTCCTGCTGGCGCGCTGTCATTACCTCTGGCCACCGGCATCGATGGCGAACCTGAAGTACCGCATTCTGCTCATCGTTGGACTCCTCGCGGCCTCCGTGTGGACTCTATTTCCGCGCACCGTTGTTGAACGGGTGAAGCGCGACGGCGTTTTCGTGTACGACACGGCTCGTCGCGTGCCCCTCAAGCGAGGTCTCGACCTCCAGGGCGGTATGCACCTGACGCTCGAGGTCGACGAGTCCAGGCAGGCGGTCGCCGACAAGTCCGAGGCGCTCGATCGTGCACTCAAGGTCGTGCGTCAGCGCATCGACGAGTTCGGGGTCTCCGAACCGGTCGTGCAGAAGGCCGGCAACGAGCGCATCATCGTCGAACTGCCCGGCATCGACGACGCGGAACGCGCGCAGGACGTCGTGCAGAAGTCGGCCTTTCTCGAGTTCCAGATCACCGACAAGACGCAGGCGTTCGAGAAGGTGATGCCGCGCTTCGACGAGATCGCCAAGAACGCCGGACTCTCCACGGCGGCTGAGGCCAAGGCGTCGGGCGACACCACCAAGAAGATCGGTGTCACCTCGCTGCTCACGCAGAAGTCCGATTCCGTGAAGGACTCGACTGGCAAGGCGGTCGCGACCACCGGAGCCGATTCCGTTGCCGCGAAGCCCGCGGTAGTCGCCGGTGGGCTGTTCAGTACGAACGTGCAGGCCGGACAGATTCCCGGGCAGTACATCGTGCCGGAAGCGGCATATGCGGCCATCGAGCGCGCACTTAAACTCCCCGCAATGCAGAACGCCATGCCCCCGGGCAAGGTGATGCGATGGGGCGTCGACTCGCTCGTGTCCGGCACTCAGCGCTTCTTCGCGCTGTACGTGCTCGATTCGCGCCCGATCATCACCGGTGAAGTGCTTACCGACGCCCGTCCCTCTACCGATCCGGTGGAAGGCAACGTCGTGCAGTTCACGCTGAACAACGAAGGCGCGCGCCGTTTCAAGGTCGAAACCGGCAAGCACGTGAAGGACAACATGGCCATCGTGCTCGACCAGCGCGTCGTCACCGCGCCGGTCCTCAACAGTGCGATCGGTCGGAATGGTCAGATCACGCTGGGCGGTGGTACGCTGCAGGCCGCACAGGACCTCGCGCTCGTGTTGCGCGCCGGCGCGCTCCCGGTCCCGCTCAAGGTCGCGGAGGTCCGCAGCATCGGTGCCAGCCTCGGTGCCGACTCGATCAATAAGGGTGCGCTCGCGCTGGCGACGGCATTCCTGCTCATCGTCGTCATTCTGATCGCCTACTATCGGTTCTCGGGGATGCTCGCGGTGGCTGCACTGCTGCTCTACCTCGTGTATACCCTTGCCATACTCGCTGGCTTCAATGCCGTGCTCACGCTGCCCGGCCTGGCCGGCTTCGTACTCTCCATCGGTATCGCCGTCGACGCCAACGTGCTGATCTTCGAGCGTATACGCGAAGAACTCGACCACGGAAAGTCGAACCGACTGGCCATCGATGAAGGCTTCCGCCATGCGCTCAGCGCGATCATCGACACCTCGGCGACGACGATCTTGTCCGGTATGGTGCTGTATCAGTATGGCTCCGGTCCGGTGCGCGGTTTTGCTGTCACGCTCATCGCGGGCCTCGTGGCCTCGCTGTTCACGGCGATCTTCGTGAGCAAGACCTTCTTCATGATCTGGCTCAGCCGCACGCGCGGCAACCAGACGCTGAGCATCTGAGGACGCCATGCTGCGAATCTTTCACAACACCAAGTACGAGTTCGTCAAGCATTGGCGCATCGCTGCCGGAATCACGGTCGCGTTCATCGTCGCGGGACTCGTCACCTTCGGCATCAACGGCGGTGTGAACTACAGCATCGAGTTCACCGGTGGTACGCTGATGCAGGTGCAATTCAAGCAGGCTCCTGATGTCGCCGTAGTGCGAAGTACGCTCGACAAGGCGGGCATCACGGGCAGCGAAATCCAGGAGTTCGGTACGGCCACGGAGTACACCATCCGTGCCCGCGACGAGAAGCTGGTCGAAGCGCAGGCCGCGGGTGCCGAGGGCATCTCCAAGAAGATCGCGTCGGCGCTCGAACAGCAGTTCGGCGCCGGCAACGTGGCGATCGTGCGCACCGAAGCGGTCGGACCGAAGGTCGGCAGTGAGCTCCGTTCGGGCGCGCTCACGGCCATGCTGCTCGCGTCGCTCATCACGCTCGCCTACCTCGCG